>SFMO01000035.1 GCA_004554385.1 Ruminococcus flavefaciens | reverse complement strand
TGACCGTAGGCGCTTGCCTGCCAGATAGCGTATTCACCGTCGTAATCTGTATCGTCAACGAAATGTGCCAGCCATACAGGGTGAGAAGACTTTGTCTCCTCGTTCCAGATATTATACAGGAAATTCTTGCTGCTGTAGAGCATTGCGGAATATCCGCACTTCTCTATCTCATCTGCAAAAGCAGCATAAACATCGTTGATGTCCTTTATACTCATGTGGTATTTCTGGAAATTCGCAAATTCTTCCCAGTCAAATGCAACAGGCATCTGAAGCTCATATCCTTCGAGCTGCTCAGCTATCCAGCGAGCATGCTCACGGACACCATCCTGCGTATTGTCGGTGGTGTAGAAGTAAACTCCAACATCAAGCCCTGCCTCGGTGGCATTCTTTATATTCTCACGGAAATAATCATCCATAGTTATCTGACTGTAGAAGTATCCCACACGGATGATAACAAAGCTGCAGCCTGCGGCTTTTACAGCATTGTAGTCCACATTTGTCTGCCATGCGGAAACATCTATGCCGAACCGAACATTCTCCCCGTCATACCTTGAGATGAACTCACTGTAGTCAACTCGCGGATTATCGTCAACAGGACGGGGCACCTCACTGAGAACGCATATGCTGACATCCCATGTGACCGAGTTACCCGAGCTGTCGGTTGCTGTGGCTGTAAGCGGATACAGTCCCACTTTGTCAGGATCAATATCACCTGTATATGTGAGCACGGGAGCGCTGTCGAAATTGTCGGCAAATCCTACATAATCATTTAGGTCAAATGGGGTTCCCGCCTTATGATTTGGCTCCCAGCCCGAGTTTATAACCACAGGCGGAGTTGTATCCACTACTGAATACTGAAGCTTCTGCCTGAATTCACTTCCGTTGTAGATATAGGGTATCTCAACCTCAAAAAAACCTGTATCCGAGGTATTCAGCTTCACCGAAGCGTCCTTTAGCTCAACATTCTTCTCGGTTACAAATTCACCGAGAGTTATATCTTCATAGACCTCAACCGCGTCACGACCCTTTAACACAAGGTCCTTGGGAGGTTCTGAAGCTGCCTTTGCAGTGGTGACTGTTGTAGTTGTTTTTGTGGCAGTAGTTGTAGTAACGGAAACCCTGGCGGTTGTCTTTGCAGTGGTAACTGCCGTGCCTTCGGACGATACTGTTTCCTTTTTTCCGCCGCAGCCTGTAAGCAGACAGAGCGCTGCTGAGAGTATTACTATATATTTTAGTTTCATATTATACCTTTCAAAACAAATTCTGAATTATATTAATTACGGATCAAATCCTACATTAAAGAATTTTCGCTCCTTGAACAAAATCCGATATGACAGCCGCCATAATGCGACTATTTGAATTATTATAACACAAAATTGTAAAAATAGCAACAATCGCGTCGAAAAAAGTACAGCAGAATTTTATTTCATCGCAAAAAAAGCGGACGATAACTCGTCGTATATACCACGTTTTACATTTTAAAGAATAACTTGACTTGACCTCCATAATATGCTATATTTTTACAAAGAAACAATATTTACTGCCGAAAGGAAATCCTTATGATAATAGATTCCCACTTGCATCTTCCTGTTGACTATCCCGATTTTCCATCAAAGGGTGCTGCTCTCAAAGCGGAGCTCCGCTGTAACGATGTTGACATGGGTATAGTTATCGCCGATTCCGAGCTCGAAAGCGGTATCGGCTCGGTCCGGGACTGCACAGAGATTTTCTGCGGCAGTTCAATGATAAAAGTCATCGCAGGTATAAGCCCGTTTATCAGCTTTGATGAGCAGCTCGGACTTTGCAGAGAACTGCTCAGAAATAATGAGATAGTCGGTCTGAAGCTCTATACGGGACATGAGAGCTTCTACTGCACAGATGATATTTTGAATCCTGTTTATGACCTCGCCGCGGAGTTCGATGTTCCTGTTCTTTTTCATACAGGCTGGGATAACTCCAGATATTCTGCTCCCGATAATATGAAGGAGCTCGCCGTACTCCGTCCGCAAAACAGATTTGTTTACTGCCACTGCTTTTATCCTGATTTGGAGCAGTGTTTCAAAACACTTGGGAGCTGTGCTAATATCTGGTTTGATACCTCATCAGTTGCCGATGACCGAAAGCTGCTGCCCAAAATAAAAAAGTCATTGGAAGCTGCTATAGCTGCAATGCCGCACAAATTCATATTCGGCTCGGATTTTGGCAGCTGCTCGCAGAAGGAACACCTGAACTTTGCCGCAAGTCTTGAACTCTCCTCTGAGCACCGTCAACTTTTCATGTGTGACAATGCGCTTTCGGTCTATAATATAACAACATAAGAAAAAATATCGTTCCACTCTTGACTTTTTACTGCCGATTTGATATAATTAATTTGTTGTATTAACGCCGGCGTGATGGAATTGGCAGACGTGACGGACTCAAAATCCGTTGGTAGCAATACCGTGCGGGTTCAAGTCCCGCCGCCGGCATTACACAAAATGCGCTCTGAACTGTCAGAGCGCATTTTTATTGTTCATTTGCAATCTTGTCAAGAGTTTCAGACAGGATCTCTTTTCTGAGTTCAGTCAGCCATTCGGAAAACGCTGTTTCCTTGAATGCATAGATCTTGTTCAGCTCGTACTCATTCTCAGACCATGTATCTATCGGTGACTCATTATGCTGTATCAGTGCTTCAAGCTTGTCAAGAGCCTTGCACAGCTTCGCTTCCTTTGTCTCCTGCTTTTCAAGCTCACTAAGCAATCCGGAGAGCTCTTCTGAAACTTCATCCGGCAGCTCCGATATCCATTTTGTAAACAGTGAGTCTTCCTTCTCACGATCAGCATCAGTTTTTATAAATGTGGGGATATCTCCCGTAAAACATTCTCCCATATCGTGTACGAGACTCATTGCCACAACCTTGTCAACGTTGACATCAGAAAATTCACGTCTCAATAGAAACGCCATTAGCGCAACTCGCCAGCTATGCTCCGCAACACTTTCTGTTCGTCTGCCTGAAGTCGTGCAGTGGCGCTCAGTGTCCTTAAGTCTTTCGGCTGTGTGCAGTATTTTCAGGTATTCTGCCGCGTTCATATTACCACTCCGTCCAATATATAATACTGTGATTATAACTGTTTTGATCTGAATTGTCAAGCACAGATCAAATATGAACAAACCGTAAACTTTTTGCTGTGTTCATGGACTTGAACTGAGCGGAGTGCTATAATTAATGTGACTTCAATAAATGTCGTCAGCCGGTTGTTTCCGTGAACTCCGTTCTGACAATACTTTTACGGGCTCGTAGCTCAGTTGGGAGAGCGCTGCGTTCGCAACGCAGAGGCCGAGGGTTCGATCCCCTTCGAGTCCACCAGTTCATTTTTATCTGCAATACTATACATTTTTTCGTCTCGGCATACGGGGCGTTTGTTTTTTAGGAGTTGATTTTATGAGCAAGCTAAGCGTCAGAGGAACGGCAGAACTTGTCTTTCCTGTTGATATCTTCCGTATCAGCACTACAATACGTTCAATAGCTCCTGCCTCCGGAGAAGCCCTTTCATCGGGAAAGCTCAAAACCGAGCAGTTTCTCGCACTTATGCGTGATAAGCTGAAAATACAGCCTGAAAGCTTCAAACTCGAACACGATTCAGTGACTGAGAATTACAGCGTTCAGAACACATATATCTACACAAAAAGGCTGTCCGTCGATATGAACGCAGACCTTGCAGTTTTTTCGGAGCTAACTTCTCTTATGGAAGACCTAACTGATACTTTATACGATGTTGAGTTCGCACTCTCCGACGAAGCTGAAAAGGAAAAACAGGTTATCAGCGCAGCTATTGCAAATTCAAGAGATAAAGCCGAATTTATCGCATCTTCCCTTGGCAAGTCCATAAAGGGTGTTGACGAAGTAAGCTATGAGCAGCCCATGTCAGATCTTTACAGGTGTCTTGCAAAATCAGCTGACGGCATGAACTGTAATTCTCTCGAATCAATGATAAAGCTTCCCACAAAAATGATATCCAAAACCATAGATATAGACTGGATAATCGACTAAAACAAAAAGAGCTGACCTTGAAGTCAGCTCTTTTTCTTTTGCTGTATCTGCCGCTGGCAGCGCTTCGGGAAGCGGTACCCTCTTGCGGTTCCCGAAATCTGCTTCGCTTTCGCTTGCATATTCCGACCGCTGCGCAATAATTCCCTCGCTTCTTCTGCCGCTGGCAGCGCTTCGGGAAGCGGTACCCTCTTGTGGTTCCCGAAATCTGCTTCGCTTTCGCTTGCATATTTCGACCGCTGCGCAATAATTCCCTCGCTTCTTCTGCCGCTGGCAGCGCTTCGGGAATTATTCCCACTCCCCAGATTTCGTCCAATACTAAACAAACTTGTTTAGGCGATTTGCTTTGTGGTATCTCAGTTATACATTTTGCTCTGTACTATACTGCCCACTGATGCCGAGTTATCATTTTTTTAGCGCCATGATAACCAAAACCAGCGACTTATAGGAGAATATGTGCCCGGTAGCTTGCTCCTTATTTGGTATTATAGCGCAGATCGAGGCGGTTGTCAAGAGGTTTTCGATGATTCATTTTCACCAAGCTTTTCTCCGAATGTTTCCTCATGAGCAGTAAAATATGCATCACGTAACACTTTGATCCATTCACTTAATAACTTACATCTTGCATCTGAATCAAGATGATGGAATAACGTAACAAACTCTCCGGTGATCCAGCATAAACATATTGCGGAATGTTCTGCTGCGGTTGTAATACCATAATTTGAATGCCCGACAGGAATCAGGTTTTCTGTACTTCCATTCGCAAGCTTTCCAAAAGTCCCTTGGGATGATGCGTGTGTAATAAAGCAAGCCAATTTGTATTGCGACAACCAGCCGGAGTCAATGTTTACTATTTCTTGAATCTTTTTGAAGCTTCCAGCATCGAGTTTATTTCCTTTCTCATCAAGAGCGCCTTTTGCCCAACTATAATTTTGGTCATCGGTATTTGATTGTTCATAGTATTGTTTTGCAATCTTTTCCCCATGATGCCTTATAAAATCTGCGCAGCAGCATAGTTCATATAGTGTTCTCCACCGAGCATATGCACCATCTGCAAACCCAAGCCTCATTAAGTGGAATATTTCCAAGAAAATCTGGCAAGCTCTACCGTGCATATGTTGCAACACCAAGAAAGAATACTGTTTATGCTTTCTTTCTGTATCATCCAAGTCCTCAGCTACAAATTTACTGAATAGTTCTGCCGACTCAACAGCCATGATATACATTGCTTGTGAAGCAGCTAATCCTGCGCCCCAAGTCTGCCTTTGTCTGGAAACAAATTCATCCGTTTTTGCCTGCTCAGTATAGGCAATCTCATACATATGCTCTTTGAAAAAAGAAAGTGAGTCTTCGGAAGATTTGTCCATAATTGCAAGCATTGTGTCTTTTATCTTTTCTTCTGTTAGTTTTTCTGATATTTCTTTTTCAGATAGTCCTTCTTCTAACCATTCTGAAATAACAGATTCCATTGTTTCGTTAAAGATTTCTCTCAGTTCGTCGTTAGCCATAAACTTGCTCCTATCAATTATTCCGTAATGCCAGAAAACTTTACAGCATCATCAATCTTATACATAAGAAGACTGGCAAACATTAATCTTCGCATAGCCTCTTCTTTTGTAACTGTAGCTCGTTCATCATTTGAGTGAGATTTAGGATTACGCAATGCAGACATAGCACCTACTAACATAAATCTTGTACCATTGTGTATGTTCTTGCCAGTTTCTGTCGTACGGTCGCAGATTTCAACGATTGTATTTTTTTCTGAAAACACCTTGTTCATAGCTTCTACACCATCAGGAATATCCGTTTCGTTTGGTAGTTTGACTTTGTATAATTTTTTTACACGGGCATTAATTTCAATAAAAGCATTTACTGCCGCCTCTGCATAATTGCCTTCACTGTAAAGCTTTTGTGATGATTGAAGAATTAATGGATGAATACACTTCCATTCCTCTGATTGTTTAGTCTGTTCATTTTCCAGTATAATACTAAGATACCCAAGAATTTGTCCCACCACAACAGGATTTGGATTTACTGTTCCGTTAATATTAAATCGAAATAAATAATCTTTGGCATGATTTAGCTTCTGACTGATAATTGGAAATAATAATTCAGTATCTTTAACTATTATTGTTAATGCTTCATTTGCTTTTGCTACATCGTAAGCAGGAATTATATTTGAAGGCATCATTATAGATGCGGAAAGAGTATTGAGATAGTTTTGCAATTCATGTATTTTATTAATCATCATAAAAATCCCCCTGAAACAACACAGTTATCAAGTATATCTACATTATACCACAATACCCGTATTATTTCAAGGGAATTCAACTATATATTATATTATTCCTGCCCCGACTTCTTCAAATTACAATCCCTGCACAGCATCTGCAAGTTCTCCGGAACGGTCTTGCCGCCTGCGTGCCAAGGCGTGATATGATCAGCGTGCATCTTATCGAACTCGAAGTGCTTTTTGCAGATCGGGCAGATACCCTGCTGTTGTTCGTAGGCTGTGCGGGCATCTTCCTCGTCAAACTGACGCAGGCTCAGATATTTTTCTTTTCCTGTCAGCAGATATTCATATATACCGCTGTTCTTGGTGACTTCCTTGTCTGCCATAAGAGCGGTTATTTTTGTTTCCAATGCCGCAGGATCGAGAGTATCACTCTTATGCTCATGATAGAGCCTTCCCCAATCCAGTCCCTTCATCTCCTTGCGCCACCTCGGGAAAATGGTATTCACCCAGTTAATGACGGTCTGGAAATACATCCACAGCGGAGCAGCGGTGCTATCGTGTTGATGTTCAGACATATAGAGATCAACAGACTTGCCCTCCGGCAGTGCTATCCACTCGATAGCGGTTTCAAGGTATTCCTGGCGAATCATCTTGCCCGACAGGAGCTTATCTCCGATCTTGACAGCAGCACAGCCATTCTTGCTGAAATACCTCTTTGCATCCGACACCCAGGAGCCGGAGTATACAGCATTCCGAAGCTCCTGGTCAGAGAGCTGCACACCTGCGATGTTGATCGTTCTGAACCAGTCGAGCTTCTCCTTGTCGTTGCCCGTGCAGATGTATATCATGAGCTTATAGTCGAGGATCTGCTTCTGTTCCGTTGCGGTCAGACTGTGAAAGTAACGGTTGCCGATAGAGAAATCGCCGCTCACATACTGACACAGGCTGATCGTGCGCTGCTGCCCGTCCAAAAGCTCAAATGTACCGTCATCGGTTGCACACCAGTACATGACATTCAGCGGAAAGCCTTTCATGACGGTATCAAGAACGGCATCACGTTCTTTCTGACCATAGACGAACTCACGCTGAAATGCAGGACGGATATTCAGTTTACCACCGTAACCAGTCACACCTTTTTCAGCACTGTCCTGATAGTCTTCTGTAACTTCACGGACTGTAATCTCTTTCAGTTCGATTTTCATAACAAATCACCTCTTTTTGCGAATGATGATACGAGAATATGGACAGGTTTGTTTTCCGTTCTTTATAAGCGCTAAATCAGTTCTCCCTCTATAATTCTTTGCTGACATTAAAATCCCCCCCCCTTCTTCAGCTCACCGAGCCTATTCGCCATTTCCGCCTGCTTGGACGGGAACAGGTGTGCGTAACGGTAAGTGATCTCGATGCTCTCATGTCCCACACGGTCAGCGATAGCAACAGCCGAGAAGCTCAGCTCGATCAGGAGCGAAACATGGCTGTGACGTAGATCGTGAATGCGGATTCGCTTCAAGCCTGTTGCTTTCACACCCCTGTCCATCTCATGGTGCAGATAGCTCTTGGATATGGGGAAGATCCGCTCATCAGGCTTCTGGTCATACAGCATACTGAAATACTCCTGCATCTCCTCACAAAGAAAATCGGGCATTTCAATGGTGC
Organism: Ruminococcus flavefaciens; assembly: GCA_004554385.1. Classification (GTDB taxonomy): domain Bacteria; phylum Bacillota; class Clostridia; order Oscillospirales; family Ruminococcaceae; genus Ruminococcus; species Ruminococcus flavefaciens_T. Next base: position 32,286 of record SFMO01000035.1, on the reverse strand, counting down.
GATTGCTTTTCTTGGTCTTCGGCTCTGTGATGACGTCCTGCCCCTTGAGACGCTGATAGGACTTGTTGATGCGGAGCTTTCTGTTCTTGAAATCGAAGTCCGCAGTCGTGAGAGCCAGCAGCTCACCGAGACGGATACCGCACCAGTACAGCATCTCGAAAGCATAGAACGAGATCGGCTTATCCATCATGACCTCGGAGAACTGCATATACTCGTCTTTCGTCCAGAAGTTCATCTCTTTGGCATTCTTCACGCCGATGCTTCCTGCCTTGGCTGTGGGGTTGGTACTCAGATCGTAGTAGCGGACAGCATGATTGAAGATACAAGAGAGCTGATTATGCAGGTTCTTCAGGTAGGTCTCCGAATAGGGCTTGCCGTGTTTGTCACGGTGACGGAGCAGTTCATTCTGCCACGTCAGCACGTCCCTTGCCTGGATGTCTTTCATGGACTTCTCCCCGAAATAGGGCAGTATCTTCGACTTGATGACACAAGCCTTATGCTCCCAGGTGTTCTGCTTTAAACGGGCTTTCATGTCCTGCTCATACAGCTTGTAGAAGTCCTTGAACAGCATATCGAGGTCGCCGCCCTGCTGAAGAAGAAATCTGCACTCCCAATCCTGAGCCTCACGCTTTGTCTTGAAGCCACGCTTGCACTTCTGCTTGCGCTGCCCCTGCCAGTCATCACAGCGAGTCATGACATACCAAGTGCCGTTTTTGTCCTTATATACGGGCATCAGTCCTCACCCTCTTTCTTTTCAGGTGCTTTCACCGGGTGTTCCGCCGAGTACACTCTCTCGTTGAAATACTCACGGTTCACTCTGCCTGTGATGGTGATGTAGCCCTTTGCGTCAAGCTCCTCATTGAGCTGCTTGATGATCTTGTATGCATACGGAACGGAGATCTCCATGATCTCTGCGAGTTCCTCAGCACGGATAAATTTTTCTGACATAGTAGTCAACCCTTTCTTAAAATATTGTTCTGTGTGATATCGGGCGCATTTGCGTATCCGATCAGCAAAATTCTCTATCTAAACATTTTTGCTTTTGTCAACACCTAAATCGAAATTTTTCTAAATTTTTTTGTTTAGTATCCATTGACTGTCCTAAACAAATATGTTATAATGCAGATAAGTTCATATTTCATATACTGGGAGGCTTTTAAAATGATTGTTTTGGAGAAATGTGTTTTTTGTAAGCATCATACATATACAGACAAAAGTGTTTTGGGACATTTCAAGAGTTTTTGCAAAGCGTTTCCGGATGGTGAAGGGATTCCAAATCAGGTAATGGATCTGGACTATGATGTGGAATGTGGAAACGGCTATAAATTTGAGCCAAGAGATGAATGGAAAGATAAATTCCAACAGAACATAATTAAGGAGCGAACAACCATGAGCATTATAGGAGATAAAATACACCGCATTCGTGATTTCAGAGGAATGACGCAGAAACAGCTCGGTATGGCTGTCGGCTTTGACGAGAAGTCTGCCGATGTCCGCATCGCACAGTATGAATCAGGCACACGAACACCTAAGCAGGCACTTGTCGAATTGCTTGCCGAGGCATTGGATGTGAATCCCCGTTTTCTTGCAGACGATGAAATTCTCGGAGCTGAGGGCGTTATGATGATGCTCTTTGAGCTTGACGAGCATTACCCGATCAGCATTGAGGACTGCGAGGACGAGGATGGCAACAGAAGAAAGGGCATTGTTTTCGGCTCTATCCTGATGACTGACCTCCTTTCTGAGTGGCAGAGACGAAAAAAAGACCTTGCTGACGGTAAGATCAGCAAGGCCGAATATACAGAATGGAAGCTTAACTGGCCGAAAACGACCGATGACTGCGGTAAGCACGAACCTGCGAAAGAGTGGCGCAACATCTAAGCCACTTGAACCGCAGAATAATTCCGCTTAGCTCCCTGTTATCAAATTGTTATCACTGAGATTTTAAGGCTTTGGAAATGGCGTATTTACGCCGTTTCTGAGGTCTTGTTTATTATTCCCACTCCACAGTTCCGGGCGGCTTTGAGGTTATATCATACACTACTCTGTTTACGTGCTCTACCTCATTGCAGAGACGATTAGAGACCTTAGCCAGCACATCATACGGTATCCTTGCCCAGTCTGCTGTCATAAAGTCATCAGTAGTTACTGCGCGGATAGCGATAAGGTGGTCGTATGTACGATGGTCGCCCATAACGCCTACTGTACGCACATCAGGAAGAACTGCAAAGAACTGCTTGAGCTGCTCCTCGATACCGCTCTTGCGGATCTCGTCACGGAAAACAGCGTCTGCTTCCTGTAATATCTTTATTTTTTCCTCAGTTATCTCGCCGATTATGCGGACTCCGAGTCCGGGACCCGGGAATGGCTGACGCCATACAAGATCGTGAGGTATCCCAAGCTTTTCGCCAACGGCTCTTACCTCATCCTTGAAGAGGTCGCCGAGAGGCTCGATAGTGCCTGCGAACTTGATATCATCGGGCATTTTTACCATGTTGTGGTGAGTTTTGATAACAGCAGTACTTCCGTGACCTGCCTGATTGCCCCTGCCTGATTCGATACGGTCGGGGTAGATAGTTCCCTGAGCAAAGAAGCCGTCAGTTCCCTGTTCTCTGATCTTATCCCAGAAAACGTTATAGAACTCTGTACCAATTATCCTGCGCTTCTGCTCGGGATCTGTAACGCCCTTCAAAGCAGCAAGGAACTTGTCCTTACAGTTTACGCGGACAAAGTTCATATCAAAGAGCTTTGTAAAGGTCTCCTCAACGAAGTCTCCCTCGTCCTTGCGCATGAGTCCCTGATCCACGAAAACGCAGGTAAGCTGCTTGCCGACAGCACGGCTGAGAAGACCTGCTGCAACTGATGAATCAACGCCGCCGGATAATCCGAGAATTACCTTCTTGTCGCCGATCTGCTCGCGGAGCTTCTTAACTGTATTCTCTATAAAGTCGTCCATTACCCAGTCGCCTGTACAGCCACAGACATTGTAAAGGAAGTTATGGAGTATCTGTTTGCCAAATTCGCTGTGAGTTACCTCAGGGTGAAACTGTACTGCGTAGAGCTTCTTCTCAGGAGCTTCAAAGGCAGCACACGGACAGTCCGCAGACTTTGCAGTAACGCTGAAGCCCTCGGGAAGCTGACTTACAAAGTCGGTATGGCTCATCCATACAACGCTCTTTTCAGGAACTTCCTTGAAGATAAGGCTGTCGCTTTTCTGTGTGATCTCGATCTTGCCGTACTCACTCTTTTCGCAGCTCTCAACCTTGCCGCCGAGTGTATAAGCCATGAGCTGACATCCGTAGCAGATACCGAGGATCGGCACACCTATTTCAAAGATCTCCTTGGAAATGTGAGGTGAGCTGGGATCATAAACGCTGTTAGGACCGCCTGTGAAAATTATAGCAGTCGGATTAAGCGCCCTGATCTCGCTGATAGGAGTGTCAAATCTCTTGATCTCGCAGTAAACACCGCACTCACGGACTCTTCGCGCAATGAGCTGATTGTACTGACCGCCGAAATCGAGAACGATACAAAGCTGGTTAGACATAAGTCCCTCCTTAACCTCCGCTTTTCGGCAGCGGACGCCGTATTTGTGTTTCAATATCCAGCAAAGCTGCATTTTGAAACGAGAAAGTAGTGAGTAGTAAATAGAAAACAGAATTATGGAACGCCATACCCTTCTACTCACTACTTACTACTTTCTACTTTCTAATTATGCCATATTTCAAAGAAAATTTCAAGTCCTGAGGGCTCTTTTTTACCGCAAAAAAAGTTGCACTGCCAATTATAGTAAAATTCAATAAAAAAATAATAACTACCTATTGAATTTACTTGCATTTTGTAGTATAATACTTTTATATAGTTTCAGAAGGAGTTTCAATATGTCCCCGAAAGAAGAATTTATCACCATATACAAGCAAAACATCAAGCGTGAGGGCGCTGACAAGCTTCTGGAGTTCCTTGAAAAGAGCGATTTTTTCACAGCTCCCAGCAGCACCCGTTTCCACGGATCCTATGAGGGCGGTCTCGTTCAGCACAGCCTGAACGTATATCACTGCCTGAAGGACTATCTTTCCAGACCGCGCACAAAAGAGCTCTACGGCATGGATTACTCAGAGGAGACCATTGCCATCGTATCTCTCCTCCACGACATATGCAAGGTCAACTTCTATACCGTGGAAATGCGCAACAAGAAGAATGACGAGACAGGACAGTGGGAGAAGGTCCCGTTCTACGCCATAAATGATACTCTCCCATACGGTCACGGCGAAAAGTCCGTGTACATACTCTCGGGCTACTTCTACGGCGAGAACAGACTCACCCGTGAGGAGGCCTTTGCAATAAGGTATCATATGGGTTTTTCATACGGAGGAACAGAAGAAAGAAATTCCATCGGCAGGGCACTTGAAATGTACCCGCTCGCTCTGGCACTGAACGTAGCCGATATGGAAGCTTCCTACTTTATGGAAGGCTCAGAAAATAAAAAATAAATGTAAGGAGTTTTTATTATGAACTGGTACGATAACGCCATTATCTATCACATCTATCCCCTTGGATTCTGTGGTGCGCCAAAGTTCAATGATGAAAGTGAGGATGTGACCTACCGGCTCGACAAGGTCCTTGACTGGATACCTCATCTCAAGGAGATGAATGTTGATGCGGTTTACTTCGGACCTGTTTTCGAATCTGTCGAGCACGGTTACGACACCATAGATTACAAGAAGATAGACCGCCGTCTCGGCGATAACAACTCTTTCCGCTTTATCTGCGACCGTCTCCACGAAAACGGCATCCGCGTTATTCTTGATGGTGTTTTCAACCATGTGGGCAGAAGATTTCCTCAGTTCATGGACGTTCAGGAAAAGGGACAGGGTTCAGAGTACTGCGGCTGGTTCCAGAATCTCAACTTTGGCGGTCCAAGCCCTTACGGCGACCCATTCTGGTATGAGGGCTGGAACGGTCACTACAATCTTGTCAAGCTCAATCTACGCAATCCCGGCGTCTGTGACCATATCATCGATGCTATCAATTACTGGATAGAGTCCTTCAACATCGACGGTATCCGCTTTGACGCTGCTGACTGTATCGACTTCGACTTCTTCAAGAGGATAAGAAGCTTCTGCAAGGGCAAGAAGCCTGATTTCTGGCTCATGGGTGAGATAATCCACGGCGACTACAACCGCTGGGCAAATCCTGAGATGCTTGACAGCGTTACCAACTATGAGTGCTACAAGGGACTCTGGTCATCACATAATGATAAAAACTACTTCGAGATAGATTACTCTATTAACAGACAGTCAGGCGCTAACGGCGGTATCTACCGCAACCTCGACCTCTACAACTTCGTTGACAACCATGACGTTAACCGTCTCGCAAGCACCCTTACCAACAATGCTCACCTTCCCCTTGTATACACACTGATGTACACTATGCCCGGCATTCCTTCTATCTACTACGGAAGCGAATTCGGCATCGAGGGCAGAAAAGAAAACAACTCAGACGACGCTCTCCGTCCATGTCTCCATCTTCAGGACATGGAGCGCGAAAATGTCTCCCTCTATCATCACATCGTCAAGCTCGGCCGGATATACCGTGCATACCCTGCACTGAGAACAGGCAGCTATGAGCGAATAATGATAACCAATCAGCAGCTCCTGTTCAAGAAGATACAGGGTGAACAGACTGTATACGTGGCTCTCAATCTTGGCGACTATGAATTCGACCTCAACTTCCAGACTCATATGAGCGGTCTTGTGGACGTATTCACCGCTTCACCAATACAGGTCGAAAACGGCAATGCCTATGTGCGCATGGCGCCATATTCGGCAATGATAATCGTTGCAGACGACATCGTCAACAACGAACCTGAGGAAGCACAGGTCATTGAAGACAAGGACACAGAGCTCGTTATCGGCGCAAAGTACCGCCACTTCAAGGGCAACGAGTATGAGCTCCTTGCAGTTGCACGTCATACCGAGACCATGGAGGAGCTCGTTATCTACAAGTCTCTCTCAGACGGCGAGGTGTGGGCCAGACCCAAGTCAATGTTCATCGGAAAAGCAGGAGACGAAAGACGCTTCACAAAATTAGACTGATATATTTCAGTAACTGAATATATACAAAAAAGGGACGCCAAACAGCGTCCCTTAATCTTTTTACTTTCAACTACTCTTATCAGAGCCATTCACGCTCGTGAATGTCCTTGAATTCCGCCCTCGCCATGAGTATAGCGACTACTGCCGAGAGAAGGTCGGCAACAGGTCCCGCAAATACGACTCCGTCTATTGCAAAGAACAGAGGAAGCACAAGCAGCAGCGGTATAAAGAAGAGTATCTGCCTTGTAAGTGAAAGGAATATACCCTTTACAGGCTTGCCTATAGACGTAAAGAATGTCGAGATTATAGGCTGTAAGCAATTGAGCCATGTAAAGAACAGTGATATTCTGAAGAACTTGGCTCCGAACTCATAATATCCCTCACTTGCATCCTTGTTTGCAAATACTGCCAGGATCTGTCTCGGGAACAGCTGGAAGCATATGAACGAGATAATGGAGATAACTGCTCCCGCCTTGACAGCCATCCAGAAAGCACTCTTTACACGGTCGTACTTCTGTGCACCGTAGTTGAAGCTCTCAATAGGCTGAGTGCCCTGCGCAAGTCCGATAACTATGGCAAATACTATCATATTTACCTTCATAACTATGCTCGACACCGCAATAGGGTCATCAGCGCCGTACTTTGAAAGCTCACCATAGTGTCTCAGCGAATTGTTGAGAACTATCTGCATAAGAGCGATAGCAAGCTGATTGAAGAAGGAAGCCATACCTATAGAACAGATACGCCTTACGATGCCGAATGACGGTATAAGGTGCTTGCCGAAAAGGAATACAGTCTTGAAGTTCATGCAATATACTATAACGATGACCGCAGAAACGAACTGTCCGATAACAGTTGCAATAGCAGCACCCTTCATTCCCCAGCCCATGCCGAGAACGAACACTGCGTCGAGAACTGTATTGATAACAGCACCTGTGATATTGCACACCATGGTCATTTTCGGGCTTCCGTCAGCACGTACAAGGTGTCCGCCGCCTGTGGTCAGTATCAGAAACGGGAAGCCGAATGCGGTATATTTAACGTATTCCTTTGCATAAGGCATTACCGCAGAAGTAGCTCCGAAGCTCTTTAACAGCGGCGTTAGGAATATCAGCGTAAAAGCTGAGATCAGTACTCCGAGGATAGCAAGAAGGGAAAGCGCATTTCCTGCAAAATACGGAGCCTTTTTCTTGTCACCTGAGCCAAGTGTGAGATTGAAGCATGACGCACCGCCGATACCAAACAGCAGAGCGACAGCCATACAGGCTGTTGTAAACGGGAATGCGATTCCTGTCGCCGCATTTCCCAGCGGTCCGACAGCCCGTCCTATAAACAGCTGATCCACCATATTGTACAATGCACTTACCAGCATACCAATGATACTTGGTATAGCGAACTTCATCATCAGAGAGCGTACAGGCGCAGATCCCAGCGGATTGCCCATTCCCTGCGGCGGTCCTCCTGTTCCGGGCGGTGGTCCTCCTGCTCCGGGCGGCGGTCCTCCTGTACCTGAGGGTGAGCCGTCATATCCCTGAGGCGGTCCTCCAAAACCTCTTTCATTCATATTAAAACCTTCTTTTCTCTTAAAACATCAAATACTTTTTAATTATACATCATTCCTTAACAAAAAACAATAGTATGCGAAATTCTTTAAATCCAAAATTTATCAATACTTTCTGTTAAACATAATTCAATTTCAACAATAAGGAAAACTTTTAGCCTTGACACTAAGCCTGCTATGTGGTACAATTAAATGTACGATTCCTATTTAACAGAGGTCATTATGGACGAATCAATTATACAGGAGCTGCTCAGCCTCCCCTGCTATGTCATAGATTTGCTCCCGAAACAGGTGAAAGCCGACAACAAGGGACAGTTTTTCAGCGTTGAGAGCTTCTTTCTCCAAAGCAGCGAGTATCCTTTACTGCGCAGGAAATTCAGGGATATTCTGCTGAAGCTTAACTGCTACTATGACATAAGCGTGTGGGACACCTCCGCGGATACGGTAACAGACTCCCCTGCTCCGCAGGATATAGCCCGTATTATCAGCGCAAACCAGCATTTCCTGTACTTTGTAATATCAGAACGCAGAACCCTTATCACAGTTGACAGTGACGATATATATATTACCGTCTATTCAGCCGATGAGGAAATTATCGGTATTATCCGCAGTCTTTCACAGGCTGAAGGACTTTTCTTCCGAAAGAGTTCAGGTAATAAGGAGTAATATAAATGAAGATAATACTTGCATCTGCTTCCCCAAGACGTCGGGAGCTGATGAGATACATAACCGAGGATTTCGAGGCGGTCTCTATGGACTGCGACGAGACTCTCCCCGACAACATCGAACCCATAGCGGCTTCCGAGTACCTTGCGGTGCTGAAGGCAAGGGCGGCTGCGGAGAAATACCCCGACTGCATAGTTATCGGCTGTGATACTACGGTCATCTGCGGCAGCGAAATTCTCGGCAAGCCCCGTGACAGAGCTCAGTGCATTGCAGATATATCAAAGCTCTCGGGACGCACTCATCAGGTCATCACAGGCTGCTGCATTATCAAGGCAGGCAAGGTCAGTTCCTTCTCAGAGGTGACCGACGTCACCTTCCGCAAGCTGACACAGTCCGAAACAGAAGCCTACGCCGACACCGACGAGCCCTACGACAAGGCAGGCGGCTACGGTATACAGGGGCTCGGCTCAGCACTTATCTCCCACATTAACGGGGATTTCTTCAACGTTGTGGGACTTCCTGTGGGACGTCTTTTCAACGAGCTGAAAAATGTAGGGGCGGACATCACCGACCGCCCAACGGCTTGACGCTATCTGGGACTACCACAGACATGATTCAAAAGATTCGGGACGTCGAAGGCGCCGTCTCCTATAAGCTAAATTCTAAGTTCTAAGCTCTTAGTTCTTAGTTCTAAAAAACATAAAGGAGTACCTATTATGAACTCAACTGCATTTCATTCTGCTGACATTCTTATCCCTAAGGACTGCGATATGCATAAGTGGTCCGTTATCGCCTGCGACCAGTACACCAGCGAGCCTGAGTACTGGGACGAGGTAAGTGCAACTGTGGGAAACGCTCCATCTACGCTTAATCTTATTCTTCCTGAACTCTATCTCGAACAGGAAGGCGTTGCACAGCGCATCGACAATATCCACACCGCTATGGACAAGTACCTTGCTGACGGTATATTCACCGAGTATAAGGACGCTATGGTATATGTTGAGAGAGTCCAGAGCAACGGTATCCTTCGTCAGGGTATCGTAGGTGCTATAGACCTTGAAAAGTATGACTTCTCAAAGGGCAGTACCTCAGAGGTTAGAGCTACAGAGGCTACTGTTATCGAGCGTATACCTCCCCGTATAAAGGTAAGACAGGGCGCTCCACTTGAGCTTCCGCATATAATGATACTCATTGACGATCCCGGCAATACAGTTATCGAGCCTCTTGCAAAAGCTGTTTCCGACAACAGCAAGCTCTATGATTTCGAGCTTATGCAGAATGGCGGCAGCATCAAGGGCTGGCTGGTAGACAAGTCCGCTCAGGAGAATATCGACAAGGCTCTCTGCGCACTTGCAGATCCAGATACCTTCTGCAAGAAGTACGGTCTCAGTAATACTCCCGTGCTCCTTTATGCTATGGGCGACGGTAACCACTCGCTTGCTACTGCCAAGGAATTCTATGAGCAGCTGAAAAAGGCAAACCCTGACCAGGACTTCTCAAATCACCCTGCACGATATGCTCTGGCTGAGATAGTCAATCTCCATAGCGACGCACTCAAGTTTGAGGCTATTCATCGCCTTGTATACGATGTTGACTGTGAAGATCTGCTTACGAAGCTTTCAGAGGCTCTTGAACTTTCAGATGCCGAGAGCAGCCAGTATGTTATCACATACTGCGACGGAACTGAAGCAAAGGAGTATATCCATAAGCAGACCTCTAACCTTTCAGTCGGCTCTCTCCAGAACTTCCTTGACGGCTATATCAAGGCAAACGGCGGAAAGATCGACTATATCCACGGCGCTGACACTGTAAAGTCACTGGCTGATAAGCACAGCGGCATCGCATTCATACTCCCCGATATGGACAAGTCACAGCTCTTCCCCACCGTTATCAAGGACGGTGCTCTCCCGAGAAAGACCTTCTCTATGGGACATGCCGAAGACAAGAGATTTTATATCGAAGCACGTAAGATTACCAGATAACAGTATTTTTCAGGGACGTCATCAGGCGTCCCCTTGATTTTTATTATAAAAATACTATAAGCGCGGAGCCCGCGCTGCCATTTTCGCATCCAAATAACGGCAAACATGAACTTTTTCTTCGTGCCTCTTGCATTTTTATTCTAAATATGCTATAAGCGCGGAGCCCGCGCTGCCATTTTCGCGTCCAAATAACGGCAAACATGAACTTTTTCTTCGCGCCTCTTGCATTTTTATTCTAAATATGCTATAATATATAGTGGATATGCTATTAATGATACTCAGAAGCTTTTGAGGATTCTGCTTCGGTATCAACTGTATTGACGCACAGTCCGGGCTGTGTATCGATATTTTTTTTGGGGGCAAATTATATAATGGATAAAAAACCAATACGGCTTGATTTCTTCAGGTACATATTGGCGAATGTTATCAGCTCTTTAGGTGTATCGGTATATATTCTTATCGATACTTTTTTTATTTCACGAGGAATGGGTTCGGAAGGACTTACAGCACTGAATTTGTCACTGCCTGTTTTCAACATTATTAATGGTTTCGGACTTATGTTGGGCATTGGCGGCGGAAGCAGGTTCTCCATGCTTTACTGCCATACAGAACGAAAAGAAACAGACGAAGTCTACACAAATGCCTTTGCGGCTATGCTGGCAGTTGCGGTGCTTTTTGAACTTACAGGTATCTTTCTGTCAGAGCAGGTCACTCATCTGCTCGGAGCGGACGCAAGTGTTTTCAGTATGTCTCACAGCTACATAAAGACCATACTTCTGTTCTCGCCTGCATTCCTTATGAACAACCTGCTTGCCTGCTTCATGCGCAATGACAGCGCTCCTCGGCTCGCAATGCTTGGTATGCTGAGCGGCAGTCTCGCCAATATCATACTTGATTACCTCTTCATTTTCAGATTGGATATGGGAATGGGCGGAGCAGCTCTTGCGACCTGTATCTCGCCGTTTATAAGCATGGGAGTCATGAGCATCCACTTCATAACAGGCTGGAACGCCTTCCGTCTGCGGCTCATGATCCCATCACTTAGTTCAATTCGTGAGATAATCTCACTGGGACTTCACTCATTTTTCTCAGAGGTCTCAGGGGGCGTGGTGATAATGATATTCAACTTCGTCATCTACAGGATCTCCGGGAATACAGGCATTGCAGCCTATGGCGTGATCGCCAATGCCGCTATAGTTTTTACGGCTATATACGCAGGTATCGCCAGCGGCATACAGCCGCTTATGTGCAGGTATCACGGGCGCAGCGACAACACTGCGATAAAATATATACTGCGGCTTGCACTCTGGACATCACTGCTGTTCTCTGTCTTAGCTTACACTGCCGTTTTCTTCGGCACATCAAGCATAGTCGACATCTTTAACAATGACGGCAACTCTCAGCTGAGAGCCATTGCCGAAACAGGAATGCATGAGTATTTCCTGTTCATGCCGTTCATAGGAACGAACACTATTCTTTCGGTGTACTTCACATCGAAGGAAATGCCAAGGCAGGCTCAGCTCATATCACTGCTCCGAGGAACTATCCTCATAATCCCGCTCGCCTTCGCAGCCTACATGCTGAGAAGCATGACAGGAGTATGGCTGACAGTTCCCATAGCCGAGCTCATAACCACATTTGTGGGCATGAGTATACTTCTGGTTTCCTTCAGAAGGTCATGGACAGACTCCCCCGCCCCTGTTCCAACAAGATAACAAAAGCCATGAGCGAAGGTAATACCCAAAACGCTCATGGCTTTTTATTATTGGTTACGCATTATGAACTGACCTGTTTCCCGTTCCAGCAAGCGGTACACGTTTGCAATGAGATAACCGTCAGCGATAGCATGGTTCATTCTTACGGTGACAGGCATCATCAGCCGTCCGTGTTCCTCACGGTATTTTCCCCAGTTTACTATAGGTGCAAAGAAAAGATAGCCGTCAGGGAGCTCCACATTCAATGAGTCATAGGAAAGCCACGATATATAGGAAGCGTCGAACCAGTTAGGGTGATTTGCTGAGTCAAGTCCGTATTCCCTTGTCTGTTTAGCCTTATCGATATCCCTGAGAGCATTGTCATAAAAGGTCCTGTAGTCCTCATAATAAAGGGTATACACCGGAGTGCAGGTCTCAGTATCCTCATGGAAGACATACTGTGTGGGATTTATGGTATCATAGCAGATGAGCTCCTCTGTCTCCCAGAGATAGCCCATTTTGTAATCGTCACGGGAATTGAGCACCTTTGACAGTATGTAGAGGAAATTGATATAGAACTTGCTTCCGCTCTTTTTTGAGTACTCTGCCAGTTCAGTAACATCTATCCTCGCCGTCATAGAGGTGGAGCACTTACAGTCCTCCGAAAAATGACGGAACACACCTTTTCTGTAATAGGTATCCTTGTCTATTATTCTATAATTCATATTATCACCAACCTTTCTGAAAACATGAAAAGCCACAGTACCCAAAGGATACTGCGGCTTTTTTCTTACAGGATCTTTTCCGGCTCGCCAACAGGAGGCATGATATATGCCATAGAATCTTCAAGATGGAAGGTCTTCATGACATAGCCTGTTTTCTCGTTGTATATATCCCTGAGAACGGGACTTGCTGCAAACATAGCATCCGCATACTTCTTATCATCGTCGAATACGATCCTGCCTGTGTAGCGGAGCCATACTCCGTCCGGCTTGCATGCAGCTATCTCACAGAGAGGATTAGCCTGCATCTGTCTGTAGACCGCCTTGAAGTCGCCCACAGCAAAATGAACTACGCCGTCCACCTCAACGTGAGCTCCGAATGGTCTGAGCTTAGGCTGTGCACCGTCGTTTGTAGCTACGAAGAATATTCCTGCTTCGTTAAGAAAATCGTTAAGTCTGCTCATTATTGAATTACCTCCTTGAATTATTTGTTTGACTCATTTGTGTGACTTATGGCAGGAGATCAGTCCTCAAAGAGAGGAGTAGAGAAGTATCTTTCTGCTGTGTCGGGAAGAATAGTTACAACCGTTTTGCCCTCGCCCAGCTTTTCAGCCAGCTTAAGAGCTGCGGCAACATTTGTACCGCTTGAAATACCGCACATTATGCCTTCCTTTGAAGCCAGGTCCTTAGCGGTCTGGATAGCCTCTTCATCGGTAACGATGTAGATATCGTCATATATATTCTGATTGAGGATATCAGGGATAATTCCGTCGCCGATACCCATCTGGAGGTGAGTTCCTATATTGCCTCCTGCCAGTATAGCGGCATTTTCAGGTTCAACAGCCCATATTACCATGTCGGGGTACTGTGCTTTGAGAGCCTCGCCGATGCCTGTGATAGTACCGCCTGTTCCTATTCCCGAACAGAAGCCGTCTATCTTGACAGCGGTCTGCTCCAGTATCTCCAGAGCTGTGTGGTACTTGTGTGCGCCAATATTGTTCACATTAGCAAACTGCTGAGGTACAAAAACATTCGGGTTCTCCTCAGCCATTTTCAGAGCCGTATCAAGGCAGGTCTGTATGCATTTTCCGATATCGCCGTCGTCGTGTATGAGCACAACCTCAGCACCGTAGTGATTGACCAGCTTACGGCGCTCCTCGCTGACTGAGTCGGGCATGATAATAATTGTCTTATAGCCCTTTACAGCTCCAACGAGGGCGAGACCTATACCCTGATTTCCGCTGGTAGGCTCAACGATAATGGTATTTTCGTTGATCTTGCCTTCCTTTTCGGCATGGCGTATCATATTGTACGCAGTACGTGTTTTTATGGATCCGCCCACGTTCAGTCCCTCAAATTTGACGAGTACATCGGCGTTCCCCTTTTTGTTCATTCGGTTCAGCTTAATGAGTGGTGTGTGCCCCATAGCTTCCAGAATATTATTGTAGATCATTCCTCATTCTCCTTATGTCATAATCACACTAACATTTTAATTATACTATAAAACACTACAAAAGGCAAGGATTTTTTATTTTTCGACGTAAAATTGGCAATTTTTGATGTTAGCATTATTTAACATCGCAATAAACAAAAAGAACGCACCTTGCAGATCCGACTTTGCAAAGCCCGCGGATACCCGTCCCATGATTTTTGAGACGGGTATTCAGCCGCAGTTTCGCCTCGGACAATTACTCGGTGCGTCCTCATATTATATCATTCTTCAGCAGAAGCAAACTGGCTCTCGTGACGGGTAAAGAAGTCCGTTCTCGGAGGCAGGAACTTCAGCTTGTGATCGTTTCCTGTAAAGTATGTAAGTGGTTCAAGAATAGTATCCCATGACCAGATGCGCTCGTCAACCTCAAGATACTCACGAAGCTTTTCTGTTCCGAAAGGTGCCATCGGGTGAAGCAGTACACCTGTTATCCTTATCATGTAGAAAAGGTTTGCAAGAGCCTGTTTGAGAGCCTCCTTGTCGGGATACTCACCTGTAAGTGCCTTAGCCATGTACTTGCTTCCGTTGCGGATATAGCTGTCAAGAACATAGGTACACTGGTGGAACGCAAACTTTGACATATGGCGCTCATATTCAAGTACTGCCTTCTTTGCATCTTCAAGGAACTTCTCCTCGGGAGCATTATTCGGCATAACACCGTCAAGCTCCTTCTGTGTAGTATAGAAAGCGGTTCTTATCATTCGGTTGAATACGTTTGAAAGGAGCAGACCGTCCTTTACAACAGGATCTGCATCCTCAGGCTTTGCATCGGGATTATAGGGCTTTGGCATGAAGCTTACGGAGCGCTGTCCAAGACCAAGTCCGAGCCAGTGCATACGAAGCTGCTCGGGAGTATAGTGACTGAGCAGATCATCAGCCATCGGCGGCTTTACTGCACCTGAGCTTGAAGCCTTCTTATCAAGGAAAAGTATATGGTGATTAGCTACGATAACAGGGAGCTGAAGCTCGCCATCAGCAGGTGAGGCAGTCTTTTCTGCGCTTTCCTGCTGAGCCATCCACATTGCAGGCTCGGCAATACCGTAGAAATAGATATTGTCCTGACCGATGAACTGGTAAACTGTAGAGTCCTTGCTGCACCAGTAGTCGCGCCATTCCTCCTTGTCGTGACCAATGGATTCAAGGTAGGTCTCTGTAAACGAGATAGGAGCCCAGAGTGACTCAGGCCATACCCATACGGTAAGTCCGTCAACACCGTCCATGACAGGTGCAGGTACGCCCCACTCGATATTGCCTGTAAGGCGGAAAGGAACGAGGGTCTTGCCTGTTCTGTAGCGTATGCCGTTTTCTGTGAGGATACGGCATGCCTCATCGCAGTCGGAGAGCTTGTCAAACTCAATGGTGAATGACGGCTTCTTTGGCTCTTCGAGATAGTTATGAGCAGGCATATTCTCCTTTATGCTCATGTACTTTTCCTCGAATTCACGCTTTATATAGATGACGGGTTTCTTGAGGAACTCGTCAATGGTCTTCCACACAACAGGACGGATATCCTTGCGCTTTTTCAGCTCCTCTACCCAGTCCTTCATAAGCTGCTCGTAGTCGCGGAGCTTGAAGTACCAGTTGGTAACAGGCTTCATAGTTGGAGTTTCGCCTGTGAGGGTGCTGACAGGATTTATAAGGTTCTCGGGCATATACTGATGTCCCATATCACACTCGTCTGCATAGCCCTTTTCAGAGGTACATCCGTCTACGGGGCACTTACCAATGACCTGTCTGCCGTTGAGGAAGCATCCTGCCTTCTCATCAAAAAACTGCATTGTAGTTATCTGGTCAAGCTGTCCCTTTTTGTGGAGAGAGCTGATGAAACGGTCTGTAACGGAAGCGTGTATCTCCTTTGAACGTCCGAGACCGGAAGCTCCGAAAAGGTTAGGAGAAATGCCATAAGCGGCAAGAGTCTCCTTCTGCTTGTTGTGGTTTCTCTGAACGAAATCCTCAAGAGAGCCTTCAAACTCGCCGTTCTTCACCTTTACTCGCCAGCCCTCTGCGATAGGAGAGCCGTAGCAGTCTGTACCGCTGACAAAAATGACGTTTTCCTTGCCGATACGGTCTCTCAGGAAGCGGGCATAGGTATCCGCAAATACCAGCATACCGCCAACATGACCGAAATGGAGCTCCTTGTTTCCGTATGGCATACCGCCTGTGACTACCGCTCTTTTCGGGAACACAGGACGGGGTAT
Source organism: Ruminococcus flavefaciens (assembly GCA_004554385.1). Classification (GTDB taxonomy): domain Bacteria; phylum Bacillota; class Clostridia; order Oscillospirales; family Ruminococcaceae; genus Ruminococcus; species Ruminococcus flavefaciens_T. The sequence continues at coordinate 15,876 of SFMO01000035.1, read as the reverse complement.
CTCAAAATTTTTCTTTTCCTTTTTATCTGACATTTTATTTTCCTCTTTACATCATAATATTTCGGGTGGGACGTCGAGGACGCCGTCCCCTACAAAACATGCTCGTTTAACGAGGAACGCCAAGGGTGGCGTTCCCTACATTGTGTCATTTATAATTTGTGAATAATTGGCGGGCGGATAATATCCGCCCCTACTACTCTCTACTTTCTACTCACTACTCACTAATCAGGCGAATGCCTGAAGGCGCTTGCGTGTTATCTCCTCGCCGAGAACATGGCTCACTTCCCATATGTCGGGAGCATTTGCATGACCTGTGAGGGCAATTCTAAGCATATTTGTAATGTGGACTATGCTTCCCTTATACTGGTCAGGATTCTTCTTGTAGTCCTTTGGCTTTACTGCGAAGCCCATTTCCTCAGTGATAGCCTTTACCTTGTCGAACCATGCCGCACTGTCGTCGTTATGATCGTAGGTAGCAAGATACTTTCCGAAGAATTCCTTTACAGTTTCCTCGCTGCACTCCTCAGGCATCTCATCAGTTACCTTGAAGGTCTCGTCATAGTAGAAACTCATAAAGTCACACGCCTGCTTCCATGTCTCGATGTCACGTCTTGGCTTTGCACCGCCTCTGCCAACATTGAGAGCAGCAAGTGTTCTCTCGGGATACTTATTTATAAGGGCAGCGAATTCACCGTTGTACTCATTGCACCACTCCAGCCAGCCGTCGTAGACCTGCTGTGCCTGCATGCGCGAGATGACGTTCTTTGATATATCACGAAGCTTGTCAAGGTCAACAAGAGCTCCCGAAACAGACATCTTTTCAAGAGTATATGGGAATTCGTGGTAGTCAGCCTCAGGATTTGCGATACGCCACTCCTCATAGTTTGAATTGAGCAGAGTGAGAAGGAACTCCCAGATAGCGTCCCTGCTGATACCCTCCTGCTGATAGTAGGAAAGAGCCAGCTCAGGATCCTTTCTCTTGGAGAGCTTGCGCTTGCCGCCTGTTTCCTCGTCTATCTTCATAAGTGTTGCTGTATGGCAGTATACAGGCTGTTTCCAGCCGAGCGTATTGAACAGTTCAACATGCATAGGCAGTGAGGATATCCATTCCTCGCCTCTGATAACATGTGTGGAGCGCATGAAATGGTCGTCGATAACATGTGCGAAGTGATATGTGGGGATACCGTCACTCTTGAGAAGAACGAAATCCATATTGTTTCTTGGCATTTCAAGCTTGCCGCGGATAGCGTCCTCAACAGCGATAGTCTCGCCTGTCTCCTGACCTCTGAAACGGAGTACCCATTCCTTGCCTGCTTCAATATTAGCCTTTATCTCATCAAGAGTGAGGTCACGGCACTTTGCGTACTTGCCGTAAACTCCGGGATTTTCCTTGTTTGCAGTCTGCTGCTCACGTACTGCCTCTATCTCCTCGGCAGTCATAAAGCATGGGTAAGCAAGTCCTCTCTCGGTGAGCAGCTTTGCGAACACGTGATAGATATCCTTACGCTGTCTCTGACGGTAAGGACCGTAGCTGCCGTTATCGCCCTGTGCAGTTGCACCCTCGTCGAAGTGAACGCCGAAGTAATCCATAGCGTTGATGACAGTTTCTACAGCGCCCTCCACCTCACGCTTGTTGTCGGTATCCTCAATTCTCAGGTAAAAAACGCCCTGTGACTGGTGAGCAATACGCTCGCCGATAATAGCGTTGTAGAGGTTTCCAAGATGTACGAAGCCTGTGGGACTTGGTCCAATACGGGTAACGTTAGCTCCTGCGGGGAGCTGTCTCTCGGGGAAGCGTCTGTCGATGTCCTCGGGAGTATCCTTGACATCGGGGAAAAGGTAATCTGCAAGTGCTTTATAATCCATAGTATCAATCCTTTGTAAATTTTCGTCTGCCTGCTGACAGACAACATTTAATTTATTATATCACATTTATAATATAAAGTCAAATCGTAGTTCATTGCATAAATTATAACTCAGAACCAAGCCCAGGTGGTGTCGCCTGCACATAAAAAAACCTCCCTCATTATGAGGGAGGCTGCCTTTTAACGGCGTAATAACTTACGATAAATTCCGTATATATCATTCATTAATTTACCCTGTTCTGCTGTCAGAAGCTCGACGTTCATACCGCCATTTCCGTCATTGATCTGGATAAAGCCCTTTCCGTCGGAAAGCTGTGCCCATACGATTCCATCACTGCCTGATGGCCAGAGACGCTCAAGCTGTACAACACTGAGGAATGGCAAAGTACCGACTGTATTGGAAGCCGCACTGTCTGATGCCTTTACGGGGACACCTCTCCAGTTAGTAACAAAAGCAGTTCTTTTGCCTTCAGCAAATTCCAAGCGGATATTGTATTCCTCCTCAGAGCATCTGTCTACAGCGCGATAGCTGACCCAGCCTTCTCCGTCTGGAGTCTCTACCTTATACCATTCGTTTCTTCCAACGGTTTCATAGTCAACTACATGCACCGGTGTAAATGCCCAGAGCTTTTCAATAGTTGATCCGTTGGGCTTGTCTCTTAAACCTGCTCCCGTAACGGTAATAGTACCATAAAACGGCTCAAATGCAGCCTCAGCATTGATTGAGTTCACTATGGATATCTTGCTGTCATTCATGTTGAGTGCTGACGGAGCAACTACACAAGCCGAGAGTGTAACTGCTGTCATAGCTGAGCAGATAGTTTTTCTGATAATGTTCTTCATTTGTTTTACATCCTTTACATAGTATTTAAAGTCAAAGATATGACTTTACGTGTTATATTATACAACCAAACTCTCTGCTTGTCAATACTTACAGTAATATATCGCACTAATTGTACGATCTGTGGTAAAAAAGCTCCCCTCATGTGAGGGGAGCTTATAAATGTAATTATTATGCGCGCTCTGTATACCAGCCAACAAATGCTCCGCAGCTTCTGCAAACTCTTGCAGTCTTTTTATACCACTTACCATTTTCTTTATAATAATAATAGTTATTATAATCTAAGCGAGCATTTTCGATATAACGCCCCTGAACAACTGTTCCGTGATGATACTGGCAAGCTGCTGATGCTGTTATAGTTGTGTCTGACTTTGGATCAATTTTCGTTGCGATTGCTGTTCCAGAACCGAGGAGAGTTAATGCCATTGCGATTGCTGAAACTTTTTTGAGTACGTTTTTCATTTGTTTTTACATCTTTTACAATAATATTTAAAGTTGGCCAACTTTATGGTTCATATTATACAACAGTGCAGCCTGCTTGTCAATACTTATCCCAAAACAGAGCAATTTATGTATAACATTGACAATTATTGCTGTGCGCTAATTGCTCACCTCTAAAAAGCGGACGAGCATATTCCATGTAGGACAGTCCACTGTTCCGCTGTCAGGCAGTCCAGAACGTCGCTGAAAGCTCCGCACAGCCTCTGCGGTAACCTCATCAAACTCTCCGCAGACGCTGACCTTCGGCATATTGTCATACCATGCTGCCGCTTTCCATAGCATAGCCTGAATGATGTAGACCACCTCTCCACTGTCTCCCACGCAGGCAGTAAAACTCCGCGAGGGAAATACGTGATATGCCGCTGGTGCACCTTCAAGATAGTCCCTGTAAACCGCTGCTATCCTGTCCCATGTGGCGGAGTCTGTCTCACCTGTGACAGGAAGTCCGTAGGTGCGCTGAAAAGCTTCTACAGCGGCTTTGGTATCGGCATCATATACTCCGTCAGGAAGTATCTGCGGTATGTTTTTATCAAACATTGATATGGCATACAGATAGCTCTGGAGCTCGCGGATATGTTCCTTTTTCTGTTCATCTGTGTACGGCAATTATATCACTCCTTTTTCAGCTCACTTAATTGTATATCCCGGGTTCTGGTAGGGACGCTTGTCAAAGCCATAGCGCAGGTCGGAATAAACTCCTGCTATCCTGTCCCATGTTACAGCTCCCACTATCCCCGAAGGATCAATGCCGAACTGCCGCTGGAACGCGGTCACGGACTGCTTTGTGAGCGGTCCGAAATACCCCGTATCACTGACCGCAGGTATATCGGGATAGCTCCTGTTGATGTAGGTGAGGTACTGCTGTATCAGCTGTACTGACTCCCCTCTTGAGCCCTCTCTCAGCACTGTGTTCGGATATAGAGCAACGTAGGTATACTGAGGCGGAACGCTCTCCACTATGCCCTGATATGCGCGGTAAAGGTCATTCCGTGTTGCTCTGTCCACTACTCCCGTCTGAGGAAGTCCGAAAACTCTCTGAAAGGACTTCACCGAGCGCTCGGTCTGCTCGCCGAAGTATCCTGTTATCTCCACAGGAATTACTGCCTCGTAATAAGCCCCTATGACCGCAAGATAGTACTGAAGCATACTCACCTCTATGGACTGCATGCCTATACTTAGCTCCTCACGGAACTGGGGAGAGATCTCATCGAAGCGAAGCCCCTCGGAATCGAGCTCTGCAAGACGCTTTACACTGGTAAAGATATAGGTTATCTTGTACCACGACGCCGCATCTACTATGCCTGTGACCTCAAGACCGAATACCTGCTGGAACTTCCTCACTGCCGCTTCTGTGGCTGAGTCGTAAACTCCGTCTGCGGCAGGTATCTTCGGGATCGCAGGGAAATTTCCCGAAATGCGGTTGAGCCAAACCTGAATGTACTTCACATCATTGCCGAATGATCCGTTTTTAAGCTCAAGTCCGCCGTATGACGGCATTGCCGAGCGCACGGGAGCGTCCTGTACTATCTCTATATCGTCGCCATAGTAATACTTCAGTATATCAATGGAGCTGTAGCCCCGCTCCGCAAGATACTGGCTTCCCCACTGGGACAGTCCGTCGCAGGTGGTAGTGGTCCCGTTGCAGAAGGCTGTGAACAGCGGTTCAACTCTACCCTGCCGTCTTACATAGTCATTGAAGAGTTCATCAACAAGGTAGCTGATATTCTGGAAGTATTCCCTGCCGTTTATGAACTTCTGGTCAAACTGAGTAGTGGACGTGATGTCGAAATCATACCCCCGTGAGCGATACCACTCCGTATATATGCGGTTCAGCGCAAATGACACTATGGCGTAAATATTTGCTCTGAGAGCACTGATGTTCCATGTGGGGTATATCTCACTGGAAGCCACATTTTTCACATATGAAGCGAAGTCCACCACCACATCGGGAGCGGATGAATCGGGAAATCCCAGATGCACGGTGATAGTCTCGGGAATGTAGGGTGTGCCTGTAAGCATGACTCACTCCTTTCCGCCGCCGAAGCTGGGCTCTGCATTATAGTAAGTCACCGTCTCGTCACTGCCGCTCATCATAAGGGGCACAGGAATGATGTTGAAGTTCTGAACAGAGGTTATTCCGGAAAAAACAGGAACATCAACGCTTCTCGCACGGAAGAAACCCTCTGCTGATACGCTGACATCAAAGAGATTATATGGTCTCTCATCAGGCTGCGGTGCCTGTGAGTGGACAAGATCAGGCACAGGAACCTCAAACTTCGGCGAAACTCCGCTCTCATCTGTTACTCCCGAGGCGAGGATGAGTCTCTTTCCGTCCACAACAGCAGTAACAGCGACCACTGCTCCCGACACTGCCGAGGAATCGTCTCCTGTACGCACATTCACCAGTATATAGCCTTTTTCAGTCCCCATAAGCTCCTGTGAATCATACTCCGGCGGCATATTGTCCTCATTATTATCCGTGCCGAAGTCAGTGTCAAGCTCTGACAGGTCGGGCTCCGGGTAGCGGCTGTTGTAATCATCAGCAGTGCCCTCCGTGCCCTCGTCAAGATGCTCGGCATAGACCGTATCGTCGGGATCGTTCTCCTTTTTATCCTCATGGGCTGAGCTCCTGCTGTAAAGCTTCATAAGCTCCTGCCTGTATTTTTCTTTATCGAAGCTGTTCTGCATAATATCTCCTCCTGTTCTATCTTATTCCTGTCGGAGATATATTATGACATAAGTTTAGTGAAGTTTTATGCCGCGCAGCCTTTTTCGTGGCAGAGACTTTTCATGTCCCGGCTTTTTCGCCGCGCATCTTGCTATTTTCTGACTTATATGGTATAATATCTCTAATTGAGTAAACGGATTCATAAGCAAAAAATGTACTCTAAAAACAGACCTCACTGAAAGGAGAAAACACAGTGGATGAATATTTTCAGAAAATAGCGGAGTTCGCAGAGCAGGGCAGATTCGACGAAGCCAGAAGATTTATTCAGGAATCAGACCTCTCCGAAGCCATGAAAGCAAGATACAATATGTCCATTAATCAGCTCGAATTTCAGAAAGCTACACGGCGAAGCCCTCAGCCTGATATACCTAAACTCCCGGTCATCTCCATGATACTCGGATTTGTACTCATATGCGCTGCTTTTTTCTTCAACGGCGATATACAGACTGTCATGTTAGTTTCAGGTCTGGTCATGGCAGGTGCTATTCCTGCGTATTACTGCTTCAGAGAGAAAAAAGCCGCAGACCGCCTGACAAAGCCTCGCGATTCCTATGCAAAGATGTACACCGACAAGGAGGCAGATATTAATTTTCCGTGGCAGGTCCCCTCGGCAGGAGTAATAATCACCACAATTCTCGGTGTCGTTCTCATCTTTGCTGCCCTGTTCTTCGCAGACACTCCAAGAGAGACCGCATCAACTGCCGCCGCCCTCGTACTTCTTATATCAGCATTGATTGTATTTGCGGTCTCGAGATGGCTTGCAAAGAGCTTCAACGGCTTTCTCATGTGGGCAGTCATTGCAGTAAGTTTTCTGTTTTTTACGGCGTCTGTGGCAGTTGCAGATGTAACCCTTTCCGATTCATCAGTATCCACTGCACTCCTTGTCATCGGCTCGCTGGTGCTCCTGCTGTATCCTCTTGAGTACATACTCATCAAAAAGGCAGTCTGCTCCGAGGAAGTGGAGGCTCAGTGCGTTGACGTACATACCATTTTGTCACGCAGAGACCTGCATCCAAGATACCATGCCATATGGATGTACGAATTCAACGGCATGACCTATATCCATAAGGACTTCACCGTTCTCAGAATGCCCGAACTCGGTGAGAGAAGGCTTATACGCATATCTCCCCGTTCACCGCACAATATCCACACAGGCAATCTTCCGCATTCTGCCTGGCTTATGTCTGCGGCAGGCTTCTTTGCGCTGGTATTGTCTCTCGTCAGTATGTAGCACATAGCCTGTTCCAAACAGGAGAACCGAGATATTAAATCATAAATAAGGAGAATCACATGAAGAAGCGATCCAACACAACAAAAAGTCCGAAAAAACCTTTGCCCAAGATACTGAAAAACAAATGGTATCTGTATATGACAGAGTTCTTTGCGGGAATGTCCGTCATGGCTGTGGAGCTTGGCGCAAGCAGACTTCTTGCCCCCTACTTCAGCTCATCACAGATCGTCTGGACCATTATAATCGGAACTATAATGATAGCAATGGCTCTCGGCAATATCTACGGCGGAAGAAGCGCCGACAAGAACCCTGATCCCAATAAGCTCTACGGCCGCATTCTTATCGCTTCCGTGTGGATAGCCGCAGTACCCTTTATCGGAAAGCTTGCTATTGCCGGCATCGCAGGGCTGCTTGTCATAACCGTCAACACTAATTTCCTCATATGGGCAGCTTTCATCACCTGCATGACCGTTTTTGTCTATCCCCTTTTCCTGCTTGGCACAGTGACTCCTTCACTGGTCAAGTACACCGTAGATTCCCTTGATGACAGCGGAAAAACTGTGGGAACTCTCGGTGCTTTCAACACCATTGGCTCTATCATCGGAACCTTCGTACCTACATTCATATCTATCCCCGCAGTCGGCACTGCCGTTACCTTCCTTATCTTCGCAGGCATAATGCTTATTATCGGACTGGTTTACTTCATAAGCTCAAAAACAGGAGCCGTCAAGTCTATAGTGGCTTCAGCCCTGTTCATAGTCTGCTGCTTTGCTTCTCCGTCCATGGGCTTTGCCTTCTGGGAAAAGGGGCTTACCTATGAGGGCGAGTCCGTATACAATTACTTACAGGTCAGCGAGGATGACGACTGCACCTATCTATCTACAAACGTTCTCTTCGGAGTACAGTCCGTATACGTCAAGTCGGGCGAGCTTTCAGGCATGTACTACGACTACGCTATGGCAGCTCCCCTTATGACAGAGCGCCCTGACACTGCGGATATACTTATTCTTGGTATGGGTACAGGCACATATGCAAAACAGTGTACACGATACTTCAGCAATGTCACTGCCGAGGGCGTTGAGATAGACGACAGAATAACCGACCTTGCCCGTGAGTATTTCGAGCTCCCCGAGAATATAAGCGTAACAACCTACGACGGCAGAGCTTTTCTCGCCGCCTGCGACAAAAAATACGACGTCATCATGGTGGACGCCTATCAGGACATCACTATCCCATTTCAGATGTCCTCTGTGGAGTTCTTCTCTCTTGTCCGTGACCACCTGAACGACGGCGGAATCATGGTAGTCAACATGAATATGCGCTCCGACAGCGCCGACGGCATCAATAACCGACTCGCAGATACTATCTCCGAGGTGTTCGGCAGTGTTTACACCGTGGACGTCGACAGCTCTACCAACCGTGAGCTTTTCGCCTCAAATAATAAGGATATGCTTAAAGTCCTTGAAAGCAATACTGAAAAGCTGAGTGATGAAGCACTGAAAGTGCTGATGGAACGTGTCCGCCGCGGACTTGTCCCATACACCTCAGGCGGAATGATTCTCACCGACGACAAAGCCCCTGTGGAGCTTCTCGGTATGCGTGTCATCGACGACATCATACAGGATGAGCTGGTCTACTACAAGGCGCAGTTCAGAGAAAAGGGCATACGCGGACTGCTGGAATGAGACTTCAGCAAAAAATGTATTAAAATCCTATAAACGCAAAATACCGTACCCATAATTATAGGTACGGTATTTTTTTGCCGTTTTTACAGTTCAAAATTCTTGTTTATATATTCCCACTTCTTGTCACGGGAAGCAGATATGATCTGTATATCCTCATCGGTGAGATGCCTGAAGCGCCCCTGTTTTTTCAGATAATCCTCAACGCTTGTGAACTCCTTAGGCTTGTGGTTCAGTCTGAATTCACCGTTTTCGTACTCAGCAAGATACCAGAGTCCGCAGTCCACTACCTCCTTGGCGATCTCCACAGTCTCATCGGGAGCAACTCCCCAGCCTGTGGGACATGGAGCAATGACATGGATATACTTTGTTCCCTGTATCTGCGAAGCCTTCTGTATCTTCTGAATAAAGTCATAGATATATCCCACGCTTGCAGTTGCAGCATACGGTATATCGTGCGCTGCGGCGATCTCGAACATATTCTTCTTGGGACGGATATTGCCGTGAATATTCCTGCCTGCGGGAGTTGTAGTGGTCTTTGCGCCGAATGGGGTAAGACCGCTTTTTTGTATGCCCGTATTCATGTAGGCTTCATTGTCATAGCAGATATAGATGATATTGTCATTGCGGTCGATAGCTCCCGAAAGAGCCTGTATACCGATGTCAGCCGTACCGCCGTCTCCTGCGAAGCCAACTGCGGTGAAATCCTTTATTCCTCTTGCACGAAGACCTGCCTCAACACCTGTGAGCATTGAAGCTGTGCCTGCGAAGGTAGATATTATGGAATTATTTGAAAAGCAGAGCTGAGGGAAATTAAAGCCTACCGCAGACATACAGCCTGCCGGCAGAACTGAAACTGCTCTCGGTCCGAGAACCTTGAGTGCTGCTCTTACCGCAAGACTTCCTCCGCAGCCTGCGCAAGCCTTGTGACCGTAGAAAAATTCCTCACGTGATATGCTTTCTGCTGCCTTATTTGCCATTAGCTCCACCTCCTATTCCAATGAAATTAACGCTTTCTGTGCCATTTGCAATGTCTGTGTATATTTTTTCAATGTCTCCTGCGGAAATATTTCGTCCGCCAAGTCCGCCGATAAAGTTATAGCCCCTAACGCTTACATCTGCCTTTTTCAGTGCAGAGTTGACATTGGTGAAAACCGTTCCCTCATTGCCGAAGCTTATGTCCTTTTCAAGAACTGCATATGCCTTTGCATTTCTGAGGGCATCGGAAATTTCCTCTCCCGGGAATGGTCTCATATAGCGTATGCGCACAACTCCTGCCTTTATGCCATTTTTGCGGAGCTTATCTGCTGTTTCACGGCACAGACCTGCTATGCTTCCGAGAGTAACGATGATATATTCCGCATCATCTGTCAGATAATTCTCCGTAAGTCCTGTATACTTTCTGCCGAAGATCTCGGCAAATGCCTTCTCTGTTTCTGCAATGACCTCACGAGCGGCAAGGACTCCCTTATGTTCCTTATATTTGAAAATATAGTTAGTGTCGGGACCTGCCGAGAACGCCATATTCTTTGGAGCATCGAAATCTATACGGTTATCGGTCTCATATGGGGGCAGAAATCTGTCTGCTTTTTCACGGTCGGGTATATCCACTGTCTCATAGGTATGAGTAAGTACAAAACCGTCAAGGTTCGCCATGAATGGCGTAGAGACTGCCTTGTTTTCAGCTATCCTGTAGCTCATAAGCGCAAGGTCAAGTGCCTCCTGAGCATTCTCGGCATAAGCCTGTATCCAGCCGCTGTCAAGCTGGGAAAGGCTGTCGCGCTGGTCTCCGTAGATATTCCACGGCAGAGCTGTAGAACGGTCGGCGTTCATCATAACTATGGGGAAACGTCCGCCTGCCGCATAATAGAGACATTCCGCCATATAGAGAAGTCCCTGTGAAGATGTGGCAGTGAAGGCTCTCGCACCTGCGGCACTTGCTCCGATAGCGCATGACAGCGCTGAGTGCTCAGACTCAACGTGAACGTACTCAGCCTCAAGACTTCCGTCCTCCACCATCTCAGAAAGACGCTCTACAACAATGGTCTGAGGAGTTATAGGATAAGCAGAGATCACCTGTGGACGCGCAAGACGTATGCCCTCTGCAAAGGCTTCATTTCCTGATAAAAACTTCTTCATTTGCGCTCCGCCTCCATTCCAATTGCTTTGATCCTGCATATTTTAGCACATATCCCACAGCCCTTGCAGAAATCGTAATCAATGACTGCCTTTCCTTCCTTTATTGCAATAACGCCGTCGGGACAGTACAGATAGCACTGCTCACAGCCCACACACTTTGCACTGTTTATAACAGGTCTTATGCTTCGCCATCCGCTGTTGACAGTGGTGAGATAGCCTGCTTCAAATGATGTATTTTCGGGAACTTCATCAAATGTGAAGCTCTTTTTCTCTCTGATATAAGGTCTCACTTTATAACCTCCTGAACAGATCTCAACAGCGCATTGATATTGCGCTCCTGTATTTTCTGCGGCATATAGTTTCTTATTGCTTCTGCTGCATTTTCTGTGTCGACTATATCGGAGATTCCCGTCAGCAGTCCGAGCATTACTGTATTCACCGTTGGAAGTCTGAACTCAGAAGCTATTTTCTCTGCGTCAAAGGTACAGACTCCGCTTATCTCGTTTTTGGAATTGACGATCACCATTCCGTCTGCTTTAAGCAATTCAAGGAGCTGCGGACTGTACAGTGTATCGTCAAGGATAACGATATAGTCTGCCTTTTCGGTCTGGCTCCTGTCCACCACAGGCCTTGTATCCAGCTTTGTGAATGCTCTTACGGGAGCTCCTCGGCGCTCGGGTCCAAAGGACGGGAAAGCAAGAGCGTATTTATCATCGCTGTCTATAGTGTATGCAGCTCCCAGAAGCTTTGCAGCAGTAAATGCTCCCTGACCGCCTCTGCCAAGCCATATTATTTCTTTCAGTGCGTTATCCGTACTGACAGTTGTATTTATCGTACTTGCCATAGCACTTCTCCTATCATTTTGATATGATATTATTATACACCTGTCTCTTTTCTCTGTCCAATACGTGATTTTTATCATGGATTATAGAAATAACCTATAACCCACAACAGCAAAAAAAGCCCGAAAGCTTCACGTATGAACTGCTTTCGGACTCATGTTCTATATTTAGATTTCAGCCTATGAGATAGGCTCTGCATGGGGCTCCGTCACAGCCCCCAAGGTCAAGAGGCGCTGCGCTGAGAAAATAGCGTCCCTCCTCAACTTCTGTGAGAACAATGCCCTCCAGCAGCACCACCTCAGCTCCGAGAAGTATCAGGTGTACCTCCTTAGGTGCATTTTCAGGTCCAACGGTCTGGCTTTCGTTTCCGATCAGCTTTATGCCTGCATCTGCAAAAACTCGGGCTGCCCCGTCAGTTACAGTTGCTTTTCCGGCTATAAGTATGCGCTCTGAAGCTCCTGCCATGCCTGCTTTTTCAAGTATCACCTCTGCATCGGAAGCTGAAACATCACCTTCGTGCCGTACAACATAGCAATCCCCTACAAACGGCTCCAGCCCAACTTTATCAACGGTCTTTCCGCCGTCAATAAAATGAAATGGCGCATCAACGTGAGTACCGTTATGGGCACACATTGAAAATTCGGTCAGATTGCATGCATCCCCCTTATTGATGCTGAGTATCTGAGCCTTGTGAGGAGATGGATCTCCGGGAAATACCTTACAGGAGAAAACCTCCTGAGAAATGTCGATTATTCTTCCCATGTCACTACCTCATATCCTGTTGTATTTATTCTCTCGGCATTTTCTTTCTGATGTCGTTAAGACGGTTCAGAGCATTTTCGAGAGTTTCATTCTTCTTGGCATAATGGAATCTTATATAGCGGTTTTCCGGCTCCTTGAAGAAGCTTGAACCCGGAACTGCTCCCACACCTACATACTCCGCAAGCTTTTCGCAGAATACAAGGTCGCTGCTGTAGCCGAACTCCGAGATGTCAAGGAGTATATAGTAAGCTCCCTCGGGAACTGTATGCTGTATTCCGATACTGTCAAGTCCGCGGAGGAACAGGTCACGTTTTTCGGTGTATTTGTCCTGAAGCCATTTATAGTAGTCATCACCGAAGCGAAGTCCCGTAACTGCCGCTTCCTGCAATGGTGCAGCTGCTCCTACTGTGAGGAAGTCGTGGACCTTCTTGACTGTATCGATGATATGTGGCGGAGCAATAACGTAACCCAGTCTCCAGCCTGTTATAGAGTAGGTCTTGGAAAGAGATGAGCATGATATGGTCCTCTCCCACATATCGGGCAGACTTGCAAAGTAAATATGCTTATGGGGGGCATATACGATGTGCTCGTAAACCTCATCAGTGATAACAAATGTATCGTATTTTTTTGCAAGATCAGCAATGATCTTCAGCTCATCGAGTGTGAACACCTTGCCGCATGGATTTGAGGGATTACAGAGTATCAGAGCCTTGGGGTGCTGCTTGAAAGCCGCTTCAAGCACATCAGCGTCAAAGCTGAAGGTCGGCGGTATCAGCGGAACATAGATCGGCTCAGCTCCCGAAAGAATGGTATCTGCACCGTAATTCTCATAAAAAGGCGAGAACACGATGACTTTATCCCCGGGGTTAGTCACCGACATCATAGCTGCCATCATAGCTTCCGTGCTTCCGCAGGTAACGACTATCTCGCCATTTGGATCGATGCTTCTTCCCATAAGGCGTGACTGCTTTTCGGCAAGAGCCTCACGGAAATTCTGAGCTCCCCATGTTATTGAATACTGGTGGAAGTCCTCACGTGTGACCTCCGCAAGTCGGTCAAGTATCTCCTTAGGCGGTTCAAAATCAGGAAATCCCTGTGAAAGATTTACTGCACCGTATTTATTAGAGATCCTCGTCATACGTCTAATGACGGAATCGGTAAAACTTGCTGTACGATTGGATAATTCTGGCATAATGTCCTCCTTAAATGAAATGGGCGAACAATGTTCGCCCAATTTTCAATTCATAATTATTATATCACGATCAGATGCTGTAGTCAATATTTCTCTCATCGATAACACGTCTTGACTTGTGCTCTGAACGTGTATCAAGTCCGCCGTCGGGATGAACGATCTGGAATTGTCAAGAAATGTGCAGTCATAGAATACCCAAAATCTGAAATAGGCATATATCAGGCAGCGTGATGAGATCGTTGCTTTGAATTTCTTAGTGCCACAGGTGGGAGACCGCCTTCGTTGAAACTGTTGATCCTTTGTGTGTTATAGTAGCCGAAGATATATCGGAAGATTACGGTTCTAACTTCTTCTCGCTTCATTCGGTAAGTAGGTATCTGATACAGTTTTTCTTTTTTCAGTGTGGCAAAAAAGCTCTCCATACGAGCGTTGTCATAGCAGTGAGCAGTACCGCTGAGGCTTTGAATGAGCCCATTTGTTACAAGCTCCCTGCGGAAAGCGTAGCTTGTGTACTGGCAGCCTCGGTCACTGTGAAGGACAGTTCCGTCGAGTCTGCCGTACTTCTCACGCAGCTGTTTTACGGTGTCTATACAGAGTTCCTTCTTCATGTTGTCACGCATTTCAAGAGCGACTATCTCACCATTGAAGCAGTCGAGGACGGGCGAAACATAGAGTTTACCGTCAGCACACTGGACCTCGGTAATATCGGTAAGCAGTTTCTTCAGCGGCTTGTCTGCGCTGAAATTTCTTTTTATCAGATTCTCTCTGTTCTGAGTTTCGGTATCAGCCTTGGTGATACCGTGAGGTCTACGATGTCTGTGGATTAGTCTGGCTTCGCTCATAGTGCGGTATACTGTTCTGAGGCTTACATGAGTGCCTTTCTGGGCAAGAGCTGCCTGCATCCTTCTGACACCGTAATTCTTATTGTCAGGATGCTCTGAAAGAATTCCCTGTATTTTGACCAGAAGAAGCTGCCTTGCACCGGGCTTGCCCTGATTCCTGAGCCAGCGATAATATCCTGACTCGCTGATTTTCAGAAATCTGCATATTGCTTTCGCTCCATACTTGCTGCGGAACTCATTGACGAACAGGTGACGTTCGCTTGTCTTTACTTCTTCCGGTCTTTTGCGAAAAAACCGAGTGCATCCTTGAGGATATCATTTGCCTTGCGAAGCTCGGCATTTTCACGCTCAAGCTCAAGATTACGCTGCTTAAGCTCTTCATCGGTCATCTGATATTTCTTAGCTTTGACAGCGGCATTTCGCTTGCTTCGCCAATCTGAAAGTGTGTAATACTGGATACCTAACTGTTGAGCAGCTTTTTTCAGTCCGATCTCATCAGATAGCTTTAATGCTTCTTCTTTGAATTCTTTACTGTACTTCATAGTCGTTTTCCCTTTCCGGTTTTATTATTTTTATTCTACCAGATTTTTGGGTGTTTGTCGACTGCTCTTTCAGTATAACACTTCAGTATTATAATTATAGGCCTATAATTAATAAGAAAGAATTTGATGATGATATAGCTTTTATCGTAAGAATGATTTTAGGACTAAAATATAATGAATATACTCCAGAAAGGCAAATAAGGAATTGCTTTATTGAGTTGCTAAATGGGAGCAATATTGATGTTGATAAACTGGATTACACAATTAGAGATACTAAAATGTCAGGTATTAGTAATATAACAATTGATGTTGAAAGGATTTTAAAATCTATTACAATTATTACTAAAACATGTTTTCAAAAGTATTGCTTTACAAAAAATAATTCGTTTGCTAATCATACTATTCATAAAATAAATAATAAGGATAACGTTGGAAAAATAGAAATTGACGGAATCCTTAAAGGAGAATTTGTTTTACTCCCAAATACAAAAATAAAAATATATGTTGGAAGTGAAATCTCTTCTTTTAAAGGTGAAGATGGTGAAGCAAAAATAGAATATATTTCCTCTTGTGTATGCCGGCGCCAGAACCGCACTGACACGGACTTAGAACCGCACGCTGCCGGACTTTCGACCGCACCTTGCCGGAGCAGAACCGCACTTTACCGATCATTGACCGCACTCCGAACCAACTGATATAATATTTACAG
>SFMO01000001.1 GCA_004554385.1 Ruminococcus flavefaciens | reverse complement strand
GGAATCAAGAATATGAAAGCAAGAATCCCTGCCAATAAAGACCGTAAGCCTAAGACCGACACGCACTATCGCCATATTGAGAGCCTGTTCAGAAAGGCAGATCTCACTGTTACCGATAAATATGTTCTGTCATATATGCGTTTCATGCCTGAATCAGGTGTTCCCAAAATGCTGTTTCAGAAATTGACAAGGCTTATTGATTTCACAGAGATAGACAAGCTGATTGACCTCGGCTTTATCCATGATAACTCTGACGGCACGATCTCCATAACCCCTATTGTACGCAAGCTCGTTGAAGCCGATTATAAGATCAACCCCGAAGAAATGCTTGCGTTCGGTGAGACTTTGTTCTCTACGGATACAAGCGAAGCTCCCAAAGAAGTACTTGCTGAGATTGCTGATAGAATTTCACCCTTGAAATATCTAACGATGATCGAAAGTGATGTTTTTGTTGCATATCATCTGCTGTTTCAGTTTTACTTCAAGATCGAAAGCAATTTCAGCACAGATATGGCTATGAGCTGCTTGGCTATGAACTATAACAAGAACATTTTCAAACACCGCCTGCTGTACCAGGCGGACAAGGCTCAGTTTTTTGAGCGTTTCAAGGACAGCGAAAACTTTGATCTTATCAAGCAGACTCTTGAAAAAACAGAGACCAATCCTCGCTGGCACGCTCATGAGGACGGCAAGGAGCCGCCCTCAGATCCGCTTATCAGATCATTCATTGTTTCGGAGGAAGATGATGCTGAGATTTTAGGCTTGAATGACGAGTGATCAGATAAAATCAAACAATCTCAACAGCACATCTATCACCACCGCAACAGGAGCAGCGTAGTAAAGAAGATCGCCAATCGTTCTAACGGTACAGAACCGCTTCACCGACTTACTTATCTGAATTGATGCTTTTTCGGCGGCTTCGGTCGCCGATCTTACTTTGCAGGCACAGGCGGTAATATCTTTCTCCATCTGATCGCTGTTTGCCTGCACATACTGCATCAGCTCGTTGATGGCTTCTTTCTCCTGCTTTTTGACCTGATGATAGATGTTGTAAACGCTGTCAGAGACCTCTGTCCTGACGCTTTTTGCGTACTGCTCTTGCAGGCTCAGATTCTGCATCTGATGTTCGGCTGACTTTTGTATTTCGGCGTTTATAGCTGTCGAATAGTTCTTCAAAAGTTGGCACATCTTTAGCGTTGCCGTCACCAGAAGAAGAACCCTCTCGTCCCTCTGTGCGTCCACCGAGGATACTCCGATCTCCTCCGCCATTTCCCGAACTCTCGTTTCTATTGCGTTCAGTTCCGGAAGCGGTGTTTCCTTCTTGTGCGGTTTCTGAGATTCCATTACTGTTGCCCCCTGCCTCTGTGCCTTGCGTGATTGTTCGTACTCCCTGTGGATACGCTCCGCTTCTTTTATCATCTGTTCCCGTGTAAAGACCGCCGTTTGCTGTTTGGATTCTGTCTGCGGTTCTTGTACTGTCGGCTGTGAGGGCTTCGGCTCTGTCGGTTTCCCGTCCTCGTTGAATTTTTCCAAGCTCATAGTTGATTCCTTTCACTGTATATTTATCACCCAGCTTACTGCCCCTGACCGAGACAAGTTTACCGGTTTTGTCGGTGAAATTCGGGTGACGGTAGGATATGGTGTTGCCCTTGACACGGCACTCAACACGATAATGCTTCATGAGGGCATTCACCACATCTTCTAAAGTCCTGTTGTTCGGGTCGGCGCACTCGATACGAATGACCTCCCGAAGCTCATCTTTGAATGTCTCTTTGCCCTTGGCTTTCATTTGCTTCTCGGCAAAAGTTTCCTTATCGGGGCTGTCATCGAGATCGTGATTATAATATTCCTCTCGCATTGAATGGACAAGCCCACGTTTCTGGCATTGCTCGCCCAGGTACTCACACATATTATAAAGGTCTTTCTCGTTACGGCGGAACGCCCTCCCTGTGACGGTGTGGCAATTGCCTATGAGAAAATGTGCGTGAGGGTGGGGCTTGTCAATGTGGACTGCGAACAGCACTTCGTAACCCTGAAAAAACTTCTCAGCGAAGTCTTTCGCTATCCTGAAAATTTCTTCGTTGGTGAGTTTGTCCCTGTCATCTGGAGAGAATGAAATCGAGATTTGATAAGAAAGGTTCGCATTGCCGGAATTACGCTTTCCGAACAGCTTTCTCGTCATCATAACATCTCTCGGAAAATTATCACGACCACAGTTAATGCCCCAATACAAGTTAGGGGCTGTTTTTATAACTCCGTCCTTGATCTGCTGAGGCAGCTTTCCCAAAATGTAGTGCGCTGTGCGCTCCACCGCCACTTTGGATTTGCAGGGGTTATAATTGACTTTCACATTGCCGAACATTATTTACTGCCCTTGATGCTAAACTTCGGATCATTCAGAAAATCGGAGAGCTGCCCCATAACTCTATCATTGGTCTTGCGTATCGCTTCGATCTCCGCACGGACACGATATTCCTGTCCGATATTTGAGAAGTATGCAAGCTGATTGAGGTTCGTGCCGATCTTCCTGATCTCATGGACGATAGGTGCAATGCTCTCCTCAATGGAGTAAACCTTGACTTCTGAACTCCTGATAGCCTGCATCAGATAGTCGGTCTTGCTCAGACCGCTTGCTTCATGCTTGGTATTCCAGAGCTGAAGCTCCTCGTCGGTCAGTTTCAGACTGATAGAGTGATAGCGCCTGCGATTTGGCATAGTCGCTCCTTTCTCCGCCTGCGGCGGTCTTAGGGGAAGGTCTCGGAGGGGGAACGTCTCTGAGCTGGGAGACCAATGTGTCACTACATTGGTACTACCAGCCCGGCGCAAATCCAGTGGCGGGCGTAGTCTTGTTCCTGCAAGACTTTCGATCTCCGTATCGAATTTGAGCCTCGCCCAACTGGCGTTAGGCGCTCAATCCTGCAAATTCCTCTGTGATATTTGCAGGATTTCTCTTTTCACATAAAATGCTATCGGGCATTTTAGCATTATTTCTCCGATTCTTACCATGATATGCAGTTGCAGGGCAAGTCGTGGAAGGACAAGCTCCGAGCCAAGATTGCCGAAGTCGCTTTTTACAGCAAGGATTTTGCAGATTTTCTCCGCAACTGTTCTGCCAGCGGTATCGAGTATGTTTACAAGCCACAGAACAAAGTCAAGCTGAAGTTCCGTCTTTCGGGCGAGGGACAGCAGAAATTCACAAGAGCCGAAACGCTGGGCGAAGACTACACCGCCGAACGCATTGCCGAGCAGATAGAGCAGATACAGAAAGCAAAGTCTGCTATGGAAAGGCTTGCTGAAAAGAAAAATCCCGAAAAGGCATTCGCACCGTCCAAGCCTGCGGTCACAACCAAGACTGAGCCGACACCTACACCGCCGACAACTGTTGCGGACGAACCTGAAAGCAATCTCAGCGTTATGACCGAGGAGGAATATATCAAAATCCTCAACGAACAGGATATGCAGGCGCAGGCAGAAAAGGCGGCACCGCCTGCCGACCCGTGGGCAGAAATTCGTGGTATGGGCAGAGCCAATGAAATTATCGCAGACCTTGAATCGGGCGGCGTGACCTCGTATCATGTGCTTGCGAGTTTCTTTTACAAGGGCGGTCATCCCGACGACCACACGGACGAGCTTGCGGAGCTGAAAAAGAAATACACCGCTATCGACACGCTTATCGCCAAGATGAAACACCGTGACGAGCTTGCACCTGTCTACAAGGAGTATCAAGGCAAATCGGGCTGGTTTCAAAGCCGTTTCAAGAAGAAAAATGCCGCCGCTATCGAGGATTATGAGGAAACAGCCAAGTACATCAAGGAGCATAGACAGCCCTATCTTGTTAACGGCAAACCGCCGACAATGCTTGACCTGCTGGAGAAGTCAAACAAGCTGAAATCGAAGTATAACAGTCTTCTTCCTGAACACATGGCATTTGTCACCAAGCGTGATACAGCGAAGAAGTATGTCCGACAGGTCAGAAACTATATGAACGAAGAACACAACAGGCGTGAGCGTGAGAAATACAGGCAGAAAAAGCTCACCCAGCAGAGGAACAAAAACTATCTGGAATAATGAAAGGAAGATTTTATGAGCAAAATCGGATACATCAGAGTTTCCACCGAACACCAAGAAACCGCCCGTCAGCAGGAGATTATGTGCGATTATCAGGTAGATCGCATCTTCTCCGAGAAGCTGTCAGGAGCGAACACAGACCGCCCTCAGCTCAGGGCTATGCTGGACTATGTGCGTGAGGGCGATACCCTCTTTGTGGAGAGCATCAGCCGTCTGGGACGCTCCACAAAGGACTTGCTGAACATCATCGACACCCTCACCGACAAGGGTGTTACCCTCATCAGCCACAAGGAGAAAATCGACACTGACACTCCTGCGGGGAAATTCATGTTGACCGTGTTTGCTGCACTCTCACAGTTAGAGCGTGAGCAACTCAAACAGCGACAGCGTGAGGGCATAGCGATTGCTAAGGCTCAGGGCAAGTACACCGGGCGAAAGCCTATCCCAACCGACTGGACAAGGTTCGGGCAGCTCTATGGGGAATGGAAGTCCAAGAGCATCACAGGGCGTGACTTTATGCGGAGAATGGATATGTCGGCAAACACTTTTTACCGACGTGTGCGTGAGTATGAAATCCGTCACGGTATCACCGAGCAGACCTCAGCTTGACCGTCAGGCGAACGGAAAAGCCTCACAGTACCGTCCGAGCCTGCGGAGCGGAAAACTAAACGCTGAAAAGAAAAAGCCCTCAGAAACGCTTACAGAGCGTTTCCGAGAGCTTGCGGTTATTCGTTCCATTAGGGTTTGTGCCTGTTGTGGTATGCTCCACAATTCTGATTATGACTTATGCGGAACGGAAAACGGGTGCGCCAGTAGGCTTTAGGCAACACCGCACAAAGACGTTTTTAAAAGTAAAGGCTATGTCACAACAAACAGTTGATAAATAGCCATTTTTATAGGGGAGTATCAGAACTCCCCTACAAACTGTTATTTGCAGTTATCTATACTCATT
>SFMO01000034.1 GCA_004554385.1 Ruminococcus flavefaciens | reverse complement strand
TGAAACTCGATGGAATGTCACCTGTTGAATACCGTCTTGCCAAAGCTGCATAAAGCAACAAAGCGACCAAGCTTTGTCGCTTTGTCGCTTTGCATAAATTTTCTTTTAAATCTTTGTCTAACTTTTTGGGGTCAGTTCACTCCTCATATGAGGAGCTTTTTTATTCTCTGCTTCTCTTTGTGCAAGATGCACCAGATAAACCGTTTAATTTCAGCACATCTACGAATTGAACCATTCCCAAACTTGTGATAAAATTAAATTAGCGTTAATTTCGAAAAAGTTTTTAAGCAAAGGAGGGATTCCCATGCCATTACCGCTTATTATCGCTATTGCTGTTGCTGTATTACTTACCGTCGGACTTATCGTTGTTTTATCCATCAAGAAAAAAGAGTCTGAAGCACTGTATATAAGCGAACAGCTCAGACGCTCGGAGGAGAGACAGGCTCAGCAGGCTGAGCAGGAGCGTTTAAAACGTATGATGCAGCGTGAACGTGCAAGCAGAAGCTGAGCCATCTTACGTCTGACACAAAGCCCGTTTTTTTCAACGTATATTTTGCATGGAACGCCCCCTCGGCGTTCCTTTTTTCTTTTACAGAGCATAAACAGCTCGGTTTTACTATTTATCTGCAAAAATAAAACCGTGTCCTTAATTACGGACACGGTGAGCTTGTCTGTTATTGAATGGCTTTGCCTTCGCATACAGGCAGTGCTTTCATTTCTCCTGCTTTGCCGTTTTTCCTTTTTCTGACCGCAAGAAGTGCAATGCAGGCTACTATCATAAGCATACACAACACCTGATTCAGTGAAAATATCTTTCCTATGTGAGACTCCCTTGTAATGTCAAGAAGTCCCTTTGCTGCCGCAGAAGCTATGAAGACCACATAGACCACGCCTTTTCTGCCTTTTGCAAACATCAGGCAGCCTGCCGCAAATATGAGCATAAATATAACCGTTTCAGAAAGCTGTACAGGAAATACGCAGCCTGTCTCAGTCACCTTTCCCGTGTATTCTATGCAGAAGGGTCCGCTGTATGGTCTGCCGTGGCAGCAGCCTGCAAATAAGCAGCCCAGTTTTGAAACACTGTACATCATCGGAAGCACAAGTGTACAGTTTTCAAGCATTAGCTTCGACTTTTCCTTATCACCTGTTATCAGTGCAAGAGTTATTACACTACCATACATCCCTGCAAGTCCACCGATAGATGATAAGCCTATCGCTTTGCCTCCCGATGCGGCATAAGTAAGAAGAAGTCCGAAAAAAATGCTCATAAATGGTGAAAGAAGTGCAACAAAGCCTGCCGTTTTCTTATCCGCTCCCCGCTTTATATTCAGAATATACTGTACCCCTATGCCCAATGCACAGGCAAGTACTATCATCACAACATACGGCGGTATCAGAGAATAACTCGTATCGATATGTATCGTCATAACTTCTCACCTCCTGAGAGTCAGCCGGGCATGTTATTGCAGCAGGATTCACAGTCCGCCATCAGCTGATTGCAGATTATCGCCAGTATTATCGCCGCAGCTATGGTAAGCACTATAGCTATTACTGCCAGAACTATGTATATTATGCATAGTATCCTTCCGAACTGGTTTTCGGGATACCTTACTCTCACGATTATCATAAGGATAAGTGCAGCCAGGAAAAACAGTCCGCCCAGAAGGATAGTTCCCAGAGCTGAAACAGGAAATCCAAGTGCCATAAGTCCTACCGAAACAAAACACAGAATATTCGGAGTATTATCCTGAAGCGGCTGTCCGTAGGGTGCAGGCATATCGCCATACATAACTGTTCTTTCGTCGATAATTACGTCACCGAACTGCGCTGAATACACTATGTATCTGTATTCGGCAGTGTTTACAGGTCTGAACCAGCGTTCCTCCTTGTTTCTCCTGAAGCCGCGCTTCATAAGTATATCATAATCGATGTCGCCCGGTGCAAAGAGAACAGGTCCTCCTTTATATGTCTCAAATGTACAGTTTCTAACTTCATAAAAATGAACTAACATATCCTCACTCCCCTTTTTTATTGGTTCCGTGATTATATTATACGTTCTTTATATGAATTTTTCAAGATGACATTTATAACTTTCCTTATGACATTTGTCACTGAAATAAAAAACAGGCAGCCGTTGAGGGGAGCCCCCTCTGGCGGAACGCAGGTTACTTTTACGAGGCTGAAATTTCAGGCTCGGTAACCATTTTTTCCGTTAAGAGAGGACAACTGAAAGCTGCCTGTTTACACTGGATAAAAATGTTATGAAAGCTTGCTTATGCTATGGAGCAGATACTTCTGTATCTCAAGGGCGTCTTCTGTAGTCATGCCGTTGCCTCTTTCGCTGACATCAGCATTTACCGCACCCTGCTCGGTGATATGATGTTCGTCATTACCGTTTATATCATACTTGTTAGGATTTGAAAGTGCCTGCATAATGAGAACAACATCAGACATGTCAACTGTATTGTCACAGTTTGCATCGCCTGCAAGAGTTACTGAAAGCTGAGGTGCTGTAGTAGTTGTAGTCTCAACAGGAGCTGTAGTTGTTGTTGTAGATGTAGTAGTAGTTGTTGTAGTAGTAGTTGTTGTAGTGGTCGTTGTCTCCTCAGGCTGAGCACTTGCTGACTTTTCTGTAAGTGAAAGGAGATATGTAAGCGGAGAATTCCAGTAGATAGTTATCTCGTTTGTGGAATAGCTCTCTGAATTATCAACATAGCGCTTTGCATTAGGCTGGTCCTGACAGTAAGCCTTTGCAGCACTGTCCTCAAGGCTCTGGTTTACACCGCCTACCAGCATACCCTTCATAGCGTGGCCTGCTGCCATTGAAGGACGGTGATGAGGGCTCTCGGGAGATACTGTACCATAACCTGTTACAAAGCTGATACCAAGAGGATTTGTTCCGAGGAGATAATCAAGCTGTGCATTTGCCGCGTTGGTATATTCGCTGTCTCCTGTGAGCTTATTTGCAAGTGCAAGGATAATACCGCTGTTGGCAATAGTCATATTGCTGCCCCAGTTGTACTTGGAAATAGATACACCATATGGTGAAGAATTTGATGTGCTGAGCATAGACTTTGCCTGTGATGTAACAGCATCAACAGCATTCTTATATAATGCAGAATCCTTATCAGCATTCTTCATAGTGATAAGAGCGATATTGCCGTAGTCGCCTACTGTTGACCAGTCAAGACCTGTAATAGCCTTGCTTGTGTTTGCAACGTATTTCTCATCGCCTGTTGCACGGTACATCTGAACAGCTGCCCAGTAGCGCTCGTCTCTGTCTGTCAGGTCGCCGTATTCACCTGTAACGATATCCTCAGGATTCTTGAATTTGAAATCAGGGTTTGCCTCAAGCCATGCCCATGACTTTTCGGCAGCGTCCATGCACTTCTTGGCGAAGTCCTTGTCGTACTTTTCATAGAACTCAGCTGCAAGAGCCATTGATGCGCAGAAATCAGCTGTAGCTGTTGAGCTTACGGGAGTTACGATAAGCTCGCCTGTTTCCTTTGTAGGAGCTACATATCCCGGGAAGGTCTTGCAGGATACCTTGTGGTATGCACCGCCGTCGGGAGCCTGCATCTTCATCATCCACTCAAGCTCAAAACGTGCTTCGTCAAGAATATCGGGAGTGCCGTTGCCGCTTTCCGGGATACCGATGTTGTCGCCGAAGAGCTCGGGAGCTGTGTCATAAGCGTAGATAAGGTCTGCAACAGCCTTTGCAGCAGGAACAACGTATCTGCCGTAGTCGCCTGCGTCGTGCCAGCCGCCGCTTACGTCTATCTTGTCGCTTGTACCGTAAACTGTAGCCATAGATGTATGGCAGGGCTCGTGACCGAAGTCCTTGTCATCCACCTTCACACCGCAGCGCTGTAAATAGAGCATCTTTATGCTGTCATCGATGAGGTTTGAGTAGACCTTGTCGCCTATCTCGAAGGTATATGAATCGTCAAGTCCTGCACATGTAATGTAGTACTTTCCTGCTTCCTTGACAGAGCTGAAATCACCTGTCCAGTTTGTTTCACCTGCACTGGAGTTCTCGGTCTTGTTTTCCAGCTTTCCTGTATAGACAGCCTCCTTTGTAGCCGCATTCACTACCTTGAACTCTGTCTGATCGGTTACATCACGGAATACAACGACCTTTCTGCTGTCAGGTCTGTAGCCCACCTGATCGATATTTATTGACGGAGCATACGGACGGCTTGAAGCGTAGTCCACCTGACTGTCGTCAACCAGCTCGAGTGATACGTTATCAATAAAAATAGTATGCTCAGGAAGCTCTCCCTCATATTTCTCCTGGATACCGCAGTTGAATACCAGCTTAGCCATTATATCGGTATCGTCCTCCATTGTGAACTGATAATCAACAGTCTGTGGAGTTGAGGTGAGCTTAAGACCCTTCCATGTGTATGATCTGTAGTCGCCGCCGTTCATCTGTATCATTCCCTCAACGAAGCGGTCAACAGAGCTTGATATATCGTACTTCAGACGGTAAACACCGTTCTTGTAGAGCGGTATGATGTCATAGTATACCTGTACGGCATAGTTTACCTTGCCCACATTTGAAACTGTAAGTGCAAGCTGACCGTCCTTTGTGCCGAGAGAGCATTTTCCGCCGCTCTCCTTGTAGGTGCCCCAGCCTGAGGTACCTGACTCAAATGTGGAATTGCTTATGATGTTTCCCGCAGCCATTATTGGTGCGCCGACAGCAGGTGCGGATGCTGCCATAACAGTGCAGGCTGCAAGTACAGCTGCACAGCGCTTGATAGCATTTTTCTTCATGATATGATTCCCTCTCATTTTGTGTTCGTGCCGAATAACATAATGTGCTGAGGCTCACACCTGCAGTGCAGATACGGCATATAATTGCCGTACAGGCGCAAAATACAGCGGTCAATTATGCTTTTCCGGCGCATCGGTTTGTATTTTTACAAGTATATTTTAACAGAACATTGACAAGTATGCAATAACATTTCGTGTTTGTTATATAACTTTTTATGCAAATATAGAAGAAGATCTCACCGTTTAAGTATCTCATATCGTGCAAGCCCCGTACACAGGTCGTCAGGCTTCTGCTTTTTGAGAATTCAAGATTCAGGATCTTCTCAGAGAAGACAGCTGCGAGGCTCCTGACAGTTCCGTAAGATATAGCAGTAAATATCTATGAGCCCATACAAAATAGCCTTTAAAACCTCCGCCCATATGGAGCTTTTTTTGTTCAAAACGCAGAACTTGGCGTTTTTTCGTTGTTATTATTGACAGTCCGTTCGGGTATGTGATAGAATTGATTTGGATAAACTAACATCACGAATAAAGGTGAGATAATGTCAACATTAAAAGATGCTAAAATAGGTCAGACCGTCAAGGTCTTGAAGCTGGGCGGAGACGGTGCCCTCCGACAGCATTTTCTGGACATGGGCATCATTCCCGAAACAGAGATAACTCTTGTAAAATACGCCCCCATGGGCGACCCCATAGAGCTCAGGCTCCACGGCTATGAGCTCACCCTGAGGCTTGCCGATGCCGAACAGATAGAGGTAGCTCCGGTCGATAACAAGGAAGACGTCACCACAAAGAAAAACGAGAAAAAGAAGATCGCTCACCCGGGTCTCGGTGAGGGCGGAAAATTCCACGCCAAGGGCGACGGTGATCCCCTTCCCGAGGGTACTAAGCTGAAGTTCGCTCTTGTGGGTAATCAGAACTGTGGAAAGACCACTCTTTTCAACAGACTCACAGGCTCAAAGCAGCATGTCGGAAACTTCCCGGGCGTCACCGTTGACAGGAAAGACGGCGCTATCAGAGAACACCCCGACACCATTATAACCGACCTCCCCGGCATCTACTCCATGTCGCCTTATACAAGCGAGGAGATCGTTTCAAGGAACTTTGTCCTTGATGAAAAGCCCCATGCCATAATCAATATAGTAGACGTGACCAACATCGAACGAAATCTCTACCTTACAATGCAGCTCATAGAAATGAATATCCCCATGGTAGTGGCACTTAATATGATGGACGAGCTTTCCTCAAACGGGGGCGGTATCGATGTAAACCGCATGGAGCACCTTCTCGGTGTCCCTGTTGTTCCCATTTCGGCAGCAAAGAATGAGGGCATCGAGGAGCTTGTGGAGCATGCAGTCCATGTGGCTAAATATCAGGAACGTCCGCTGGAGACTGACTTCTGCGGAAAAACAAGGAACGGCGGTGCGGTACACCGCTGTATACACGGCATCTGCCATCTTATTGAGGACCACGCCGAAACAGCCGGTCTGCCGATACGCTTTGCAGCCTGCAAGGTGGTGGAGAATGATCCGCTGATAATCTCTGCTCTGGCTCTTGACAAAAACGAAGAGGAAATGATAGACCACATCGTTATGCAGCTGGAAAAGGAGCGCGGTCTGGACAGAAGCGCAGCCATCGCTGATATGAGGTTCTCATTTATCCAGAAGCTGGTGGAAGAAGCCGTAACAAAGCCTACCGAAAGCAAGGAGCATATCCGCAGCCGCAGGATAGACAGCGTTCTCACAGGAAAATACACGGCTATACCTGCCTTTGTCTGTATCATGGGACTTGTCTTCTGGCTGACATTCAATGTCATCGGCGCATGGATGCAGGGACTTATGGAAACAGGCATAGACAAGCTGACTGAAATAACCGACAAGGCTCTTGTCAGCGCCAATGTCAATGACACCATACACAGCCTTATCATAGACGGCATATTCGCAGGCGTCGGAAGCGTCCTCAGCTTCCTGCCCATAATCGTTACGCTGTTCTTCTTCCTGTCAATGCTCGAAGACAGCGGATACATTGCACGAGTCGCCTTCTTCATGGACAAGCTACTGCGAAAAATAGGTCTTTCGGGACGAAGCATAGTGCCTATGCTCATAGGCTTCGGCTGCTCGGTGCCTGCGGTAATGGCAACACGTACACTCCCCAGTGAGAGAGACCGAAAAATGACAATTCTCCTGACACCGTTCATGAGCTGTACTGCAAAGCTGCCGATATACGCCTTCTTCGTAAATGCGTTTTTCCCCAAAAAAGGCGGCCTCATCATGGTGGGGCTTTACCTCCTCGGTATCATTATCGGCATTCTCGCCGCCTACTTCTATAAGAGCTTCCTGTTCAGGGGCGAGGCTGTTCCATTTGTTATGGAGCTGCCGAATTACCGTCTTCCGGGTGCAAGAAACGTAGCTCAGCTCCTCTGGGAAAAGGCAAAGGACTTCCTTCAGAGAGCATTTACGGTAATACTTATCGCAACTATATGCGTCTGGTTCTTACAGAATTTCGACCTGAAGCTTAATATAGTCAGCGACGCCGAGGACAGCATCCTCGCAAAGATAGCAAGTCTGATGACACCTGTAATGAAGCCCGCAGGTCTCGGAGACTGGCGCGTGATCGTTTCGCTGGTAAGCGGATTCATGGCTAAGGAGAGCGTAGTCTCCACTCTCGAGATACTCTACAGCAACGGTGTTTCAGCTTCCATGTCATCACTTTCCGCAGCTTCACTTCTGGTTTTCTCACTGCTGTATACTCCCTGTGTTGCGGCTATAGCAGCTGTAAAGCGTGAGCTCGGCAAAAAATGGTCTGTCACTGTAGTGGTATGGCAGTGCGTTATCGCATGGGCTGCCGCATTGATAGTAAGACTTATCGGCATGATGTTAGGAGCAAACTTATGAATACCATAGACTTTATACTTCTTGCTGTTATCGCAGCCGCATTCATTGCTGCAGTGTTCTTCTGTATCCGAAGAAAAAAAAGGGGCATGGGCTGCTGCGGAGGCTGCGAAAACTGCTCTGCCGCCTGCCGCAGGAACGAACAGCGCAAATAAAGGAGTTACCCATTGAAAGCAAGCATTTTTTTAACAGCAGCGCTGATTGCTGTTGTCCTCACAGGCTGCACAGACAATAACACTGATGCGGAGCTTTCCAGTGAAATGACAACAACGGAGATAACAACCGAAACTCCCATTTCTGTCACAACAACAGAAGCTGTCACAGAGCCCGCATCTGTTTCAAGGTCACTGCTGAGCTCCACAGAGGATATAGACCTCCGCGATACCGACGGCGGCGGACAGAATTACCTTTTCGACTATGACGGACGGAGCTTCAGAGCCCTTTATGAGCCCGATAACTGGCACATCACCGACTCATATCTCATTGAGGACAGAGCTGACCTTGTCATAATATGTCAGGCGCTTATTGATGTTAATCCCGTTCACAATAGAGATATGACCGGCTGGCGGACTGCCGAGGATATGGCTTACGAATGGGACAGGCACAATAAAGCCTATTCTCTGCTGCCTGAGAACTCTGAGTGGAAGAGCAGCGCAAAGGACGTTGACCTTGATACAAAGGACGACGGAAAAAGCACATACGACCTGTTTATGGACAAAATAAGAGAATAAAAAAGGACTGCAATGCAGTCCTTTTTTATTATTCATTATCATGGTCTGTTGTCCATGAGCTGCTCAAAGGTTATGCCGTATTTATAAGCTATCTCATGTGCGTAGCTCTTTCCGTCGGGAGATTTATAGCTTATCTTATAGGAACGCTTTCCTCCGTCATTTTCCATGACCACGCTTACAGCCTTGCCGAGCATTCCTTCTGCGCTGTTCAGTTTGTCCGTGTTTTCAGCAAGCTCATGCATATGGGTATTGAAAAAAGTCCTCGCACCTATGCAGCAGAGATATTTCAGAACGTCCTCCGCTATGTAAACAGACTCAGAATGACTTGTGGTCGAAAAGGACTCATTGAAAAGCAGCAGGCTCCTACTGCTGACATTCCTGCATATCTCGTTGAATCTTTCCGCTTCCTCACCAAGTCGTCCAAGAGATACGGTCCGCTCCTCCTCAACGGGAAAATGAGTATATATACCGTCGCAGGAACGGATTTTTGCAGATGATGCAGGCACAAATACTCCGCTCTGATATAAAAGGAATGCAAGTCCCACACCCTGTGTAAATATGGTCTTTCCTCCGCGGTTAGGTCCTGTGAGTATATTCACTGTTTTTTCCCTTGTGAATTCAAGGTCGTTGCAGACAATATCCTCCTCGACTGTTCCTTTTCCGCGGCATATAGCAAGCTTTACGTTATAGAAATCCTTTATAACGGTGTCGCCGTCAGAGGCTTCACCGCTGCAGCATGGTACTCCCGAGGCAGTAAGCTTGTTTTCAAGCTCAATGAAACGGAGATAGAATAAAAGCTCGTCTGCTATCTCTGCCAGTGCATAGCCGCTGACGTCAACATATTTCTGAATAACACGCCTCAGCTTTGCAGTAGTTGTCGGGAGCATACGCTCTATAATGCCGTTGAGGTTGTTCATAATGGGATTCTCCGAGGGCTTTCTCGGAGCTCCGCGGTATTTCCTCTCATACTTATTCAGGCTTTCGTTCATATTATCCTCAGGCATTTCCATTGAAAAAGCCAGAAGATCCTTGTCATTGAGCTGATCTTTCCTGTGATACTTCAGAAAACGTCTGAGCATGCTCTGCTCGCCGAACCAGAACTTGTTCAGTCCGATAACTCCCGTCTCCGCAGGATAGAAGTTTTCATCCAGGTTCACACCTATCGTAATGCTCCTGACATTGCGGATGTCCTCGCTGACTATGCTTATATCCTCAGACAGCTCCTCAAATCCGCTGTGATCGTGTATCCTTCTGATGTATTCCGCAAATCTTTTCATGCCCTCAGAGGAGAACTCACGTCCATCCACCGCCTTGTCAAGTTCAATGACGGAACATATGTAGTTTTCCAGCGACTTCAGCCTTGACAGGAGCTCCCACATGGTTGAGCCCTTTTCAATGTGCTTGTCAGCGGACTTAGTGTAGAACCGCATACCCTCAAATATATCATAAAGTCTTTCGCAGAACTCCTTGTCCTTCTTCAGGTCAGTATATACATCTCTGCGGTAGCTTATGGTCCTGTCATCAACGGGCATATCCTGAAGTATACTCTTGATGACCGCACGTTCATTAGAATTCTGAGAAATGCTCTCCACAATGAAATCGACAGAAAGGTCGTTTACTGTATCGCTGCTCAGCTTGCAGCATTCCCTGTTTTCATCAGGGAAAAGCAGGCTGAATTCTCTTAGCTCTTCTGTATTCTGCCCGGACATAGGCTCCTCCTCCCGCCTTTATGGCAAACATAAATATAAAACATTATAACATATTCATTTGTAAAATGCAATATTTTTGGCAAAACTCCGCAATATTCTGCCTGAGAGCAAAAAAATAACATACTTTTTGCCTTGCTATTTCCAATCTGCTATGATATAATGTGTATAACATAATATGATAAACTGACATTATTAAGCAGCTGCCATAACTTCACGCGCAGACTGCTTGCATGTACTGTCACAGCAATGACTTAAAATGTGTGCATGGTAAAAACTATCATTATACTTCAGGGAGGTAAAAAATGGACAACTTTAATTTCTACAGTCCTACCGAATTCGTATTCGGAAATGACAGGGAGAACGAGTGCGGCAGCTATGTAAAAAAATACGGCGGAAGCAAGGTGCTCATACACTTCGGCGGCGGCTCTGCTGAAAGGTCAGGACTTCTCGGCAGAGTAAGGTATTCCCTTAACAAGAGCGGAATAAGCTTCGTGGAGCTTGGCGGTGTTCAGCCAAATCCCCGTGACACGCTGGTATACAAGGGCATAGACCTCTGCAGAAGCGAGGGCGTGGACTTCATACTCGCTGTTGGCGGCGGCTCGGTCATCGATTCAGCAAAGGCTATTGCAGCAGGTGTACTATACGACGGCGATTTCTGGGATTTCTACAGCGGAAAGAATATCGAAAAGGCTCTGCCTGTAGGCGTTGTGCTCACTATCGCAGCAGCAGGCAGCGAGGGCTCAGGCGACTCAGTTATCACAAAAGAGGACGGCATGCTGAAAAGAGGCGCAGGCTCTGACGCTCTCCGCGCAAGATTCTCCGTGCTGAATCCTGCACTCACACAGACTCTGCCTGCTTATCAGACAGCCTGCGGTGCTACAGATATTATGGCTCACGTTTTCGAGAGATACTTCACAAACACTAAGGAAGTTGAGATAACAGACCGTCTCTGCGAGGCTGTCCTCATAACAATGGTCAAGGAAACTCCCCGTGTTATTGCTGATCCCGATAACTACGAGGCAAGAGCAAATATCATGTGGGCTGGCATGGTGGCTCACAACGGCATCGTCGGCGTGGGACGCTCTCAGGACTGGAACAGCCACGGCATCGAGCATGAGCTCTCTGCGCTCTATGACTGCGCTCACGGTGCAGGACTTGCTGTTATAATGCCGTCATGGATGGAATTTGTCTACAAGCATAATGTTATGCGCTTCTGTCAGATGGCAACAAGAGTTTTCGGATGCCAGATGAATTTTGAAAATCCCGAGGCTACTGCACTTGAGGGTATACACAGATTCAGAAGCTTCCTCCACAGCATCGGTATGCCGATAAACTTCGCAGAGCTGGGAGCTAAGGAAGAGGATATACCTGCTCTCGTGGAGAAGTTCGGCATCGGCGACGGCAGAACAGGCGGATTCGTTGCCCTTTCCTCTGCTGATGTCACTGAGATATACAAAATAGCCGCAAAGGCAAGCCTCTGAGGTGAACGCTATGAAGATACTTTTTATTGGCGGCACAGGCACTATCAGCATGGCTATAACAAGACTTCTTGCTCAGCAGGGACATGAACTTTATCTGCTCAACCGCGGAAACCGCAACACTGACCTGCCCGAAAATGTCAGAACTATAATCGCTGATATTTCCAATGAGGAGGAAACTGAAAAAAAACTGGAGGGTATGTCCTTTGACTGCGTTGGCGAATTCATCGGCTTCGTGCCCGAACAGCTTGAACGCGACTACCGTCTTTTCAAGGACAAGACAAAGCAGTTCATATATATAAGCTCCGCTTCAGCCTATAAGAAGCCACCGACAGGCTATGTAATAACCGAGGAAACTCCCCTTGAAAATCCTTACTGGGAATATTCACGGAACAAAAAGGCATGTGAGGAATATCTCATGGAGCGCTATAATAAGGACGGATTCCCTGTGACAATAGTCCGTCCAAGCCACACCTACGACGAGAGAAGCGTACCGCTGGGAGTTCACGGAAACGGTGGAAGCTGGCAGGTGGTAAAGCGCATAAAAGAGGGCAAGCCCGTCATTATCCACGGCGACGGAAGCTCTCTGTGGACTATCACTCACAACAGCGACTTCGCAAAGGCTTATGTAGGACTTATCGGCAATCCAAAGGCTATCGGTGAGGCTTTCCATATAACCTCTGACGAAAGTGTAAGCTGGAACGAGATATACAAGGCTATCGCTGACGCTCTCGGTGTTGAGCTGAAGCCGTACTACGTTTCGTCACAGACTCTTGTAGATATGAGCGATTATGACTTCCTCGGAAGCCTTATCGGAGACAAGTCCAACTCTGTAGTTTTTGACAACTCAAAGGTAAAGGCACTTGTGCCCGATTTCAGTGCAAAGGTCTCCGCTAAGGAGGGCATACGCCGCACAGTTGAGCATATTCTTGCCCACCCCGAATACCAGAACGACGACGAGGAGTTCGACCAGTGGTGCGACAAGGTCATAGCCGCTGTGGAAAAAATGAAAAAAGATTTCTGAAATATTAAAGGCTGCATAACTTATGGTCATGCAGCCTTTTCTTATTGCTCCCAATCATCATTCTTATGCTTGGGCTTGCGCTTATATACCTTTTTGCTGTCGGGAACTACCTTAGTAACAGGGCTTACGCCGTTTTTCGTCGTTTATTTTCTTTTTCTCCTTCTTGCTCATTTTATCATAAGATACGAATTTATCCATAAGTTTTTCTCCTTTCTGCCTGCATGAAAAAAGCGCCCCCGCAAAACGCAGGAGCGCAGAACGTATACCGATAAATAGTCTGTTATACGGCTGTGCAGGCAAACTCCTTGCTTTGTATTGTTATGTTGTGACCTGATGTAAATACTGTATTTTTCATTGAGTTCACCTTCCTTTCAGTTGATATGAGCATATTATACATGGTATTTTTAAGTTTGTCAAGCAATTTTTATGTGACTTAAAAAAATCGCCCTGACTATTTATAAAAAATGTCCCCTCAATAACCGACTAACGGCGATTATTGCCCTGAACAATGTTCAGGGGGCGCAAATTACATTTTCTCTGAAAAAACGTCATAGTTCTCCACATTATGTGCATAATCAGAAGCATATCAACGAAGTGAAAAAACTCCCTTGACAAATTAAAAATTGTAAGGTATAATGTTTTCATATTAACTGAAAGGAAGGTGAACTTCATGAGAACAACTTATACACGACCATATCAGAGACCATATTACAACAAAATATCACAAAGCAAGGAGTTTGCCTGCACAGCCGTATAACAGCTTTTTCAGCATTATATAACGGTGTACATTCTGCACTCCTGCATTCTGTAGGAGTGCTTTTTTATTGCAGGCGAAAAGAAAAGAGAGGTAAATATGTCAGCTATAATCGAAATTAAAAATGTCAGCAAAGAGTTCAGAGTGCTCAATCGGCGCGAAGGACTGAAAGGCAGTCTCAAGGACCTGTTTTCAAGAGACTACAAAACAGTTCGTGCCGTGGACAACATCTCAATGAACATACAGCAGGGCGAGATCGTCGGATATCTCGGTCCTAACGGTGCAGGAAAATCCACAACTATAAAAATGATGACAGGTGTTCTCGAACCCACATCGGGCGAGATACTGGTAGGCGGCAATGTCCCTTATGAGAACCGCACAAAAAACGCTCAGGAAATCGGCGTTGTATTCGGTCAGCGTTCACAGCTGTGGTGGGCTCTGCCGCTTGTGGAGTCATTCAAGATACTGAAAGACATCTACCAGATACCCGACGAAAAATATGAAAGCATACTCAAGCTCTACCGCTCACTGGTGGACATCGAGCCTCTGCTCCACAAGCCTGTGCGTCAGATGTCTCTGGGACAAAGAACTCTCAGCGATATTCTCGCGGCATTTCTCCACGATCCTAAGATAGTGTTCCTTGACGAGCCGACTATCGGTCTTGATGTTGCAATGAAGGCAAGAATACGTACTCTTATCCACGCTCTCAATAAGGAGAGAAATACCACTGTTATCCTGACAACCCATGATATGGGCGACGTTGATGCACTCTGCAAGAGAATAGTTATCATAGACAAGGGCAAAATGCTCTACGATAACGATATCGAACACCTCAAGGGCTTCTTCGGCTCATACCGCACTCTTAAGATACGCATAGACGGTGACCTTAAAGAACAGGCAGAGCTCATTCAGAAGGAGCTCCCCGAGTTCTCAGTATCAGCCGATGATGAGTGGATCTCCGTTCTCGTTGACGAGGAAAAAGCTAAGGTCATGGACGTTCTCGGAAAGCTCCAGCACTCATTCAATATAAGAGATATGCAGCTTGAGGAGATATCCACCGAGGAGGTCATCAAGAAGATATACGAGGAGGGTGTAAAATGAAACTGAAAAAGTATCTTACCCTCACCCGTGCAGGCATAATCGAGGCATTACAGTTCCGACTGTCATTCGTGGTAATGGTCATCGGAAATCTGCTGTATCTGATAGTTGTGTACTTTCTCTGGAAGGCTATTTACGCTTCCGCAGGAACAGACGTGGTAAACGGCATGACCTTTACCGACACCCTTATATACCTTGTACTGGCAACAGCACTTTTCAACTTTATGGAGATGTACACCGTCTGGGAGATAGGACGAAATATCCAGTCTGGCAAGATAGTCCTTGACCTGCTTAAGCCTATGGAATACAGAAAGTACCTGTTCTGGTCGTATTCAGGCTCATTTGTGACTCAGTTCTTCCTCACCTTCCTTCCCACCTTCATCGCTGTGGCTGTAGTCACTCACGGCGCTATCCCTATGGGGATCAATCTGCTGTTCTTCGTGGTCTCGGTCATCATGGCAGTTTCCATCAATTACAGCATAGACTTCATTGTAGGTACGATATGTCTCTACACAGAATCCATCTGGGGCATCAACATCATGAAGCAGGTCATTGTGCTTCTTCTCTCGGGTGCGACAATACCGCTTGCATTCTTTCCCGACAAGCTCCGTGATGTAGTTGAACTTCTTCCTTTCGCTGCTGTCTACGATGTGCCGCTGAAATTTCTCCTTTGGGACGGTATCAGCATGGAGCCCCATGAGCCATGGTGTATGCTCGGATTTCAACTATTCTGGTGCATTGTAATGCTGGTCATAAGCAAGGTTTTCTGGAAGTTCTCACTGAGACAGATAACTGTGAACGGAGGCTGATGACTTATGAAAAGAAAAGGTTTACGCTTCTACGCTAAGATATACTGCAAGATACTTGCACAGGATCTGAAAAGCAAAATGAGCTACCGTGCGGACTTCATCATCTCCACTATCGGAATGATTTTCACAAATATCTCGGGATTCATAAGCTTCTGGATACTGTTCCGAAACTTCACATCAATAAACGGCTGGGGATATTATGAGATGCTGTTCCTTTACGGCTTCTCACTTATCTCACTCACTCCTGTGCAGTGCTTCTTCGACAACAACTGGAGTCTCCGACAGAATGTCTACACAGGCGACTTCATAAAGTACTGCTTCAGACCGATCAATATGTTCTTCTACTATCAGTCGGAGGTATTCGACATCAAGGGACTTGGACAGCTTGCCTTCGGACTGGTTACGCTCATCTATTCATGGATAAAGATCGGTCTGGGCTTCACTCCGCTCATGCTGCTGAAAATAACAGTGTTCCTTATAACGGCTTCACTTATAATGATAGCTCTGCAAAATGCTGCGGCTGCAACCTGCTTCTGGATACAGAACTCCTTCTATGTGCTGGATCTGGCTTACAGATTCAGAGATTACGCTAAATACCCCATAACTATTTTCAGTCCTGTTTTCAGATTCATCTTCACATTCCTCATGCCTATCGCTTTTATCGCATACTACCCGAGTCTTGTGATACTTCGTCCCGACAAAGTACCGCTTCTGTCATGGCTCTCACCTGTATTCGGTATAGTTTTCTTCTGGATAAGCTACAGGATATGGATGCACGGAGCAAAGAACTACAGCGGCACAGGTTCATAAAGAATAAAACGGATATCTTTACTAAGGATATCCGTTTTGCATATATGGGCAAATCTTGACATTTCCAATGGGCAGTGATATAATGAAATGGCTTAATATTCAGACATAAAGGAGATATCATATGAAGGATCAAAGTGTTAAGAAGAAAAAGAAATGGCCGAAAGTGCTTCTGGTAATAGTACTGCTCATCGCCGCTCTTGTGGGCTTCGTTGCTTACAACGCTTCAAAGAACACTAAGGTAATGAATTCGACTTACAACTCCGGTATGAAAACTCTGTCAGACTGCGCAGGTTTCACTCATGTCGACCCGGGAGAATACAAACAGATCAAGATGTACGGTTTAATGAAGTTCGACGTTTCACAGTACGATCTAACGGATATAGGAAATCTTTCCGTGATGAAGGTGAATATGGGCTTCATGCAGATGATCTCATACGTTATAACTCCGTTTGACAAGAATATGCCGCTTATGTCAATGGACTTCATGTACATCCTCGGAAACCGCAAGTCCTATGTGGAGTTCTATGACCTTGTTCCCGATAAAACTTCCGATGATTACGTAAAAGTTCTCAGCTCAGTCAAAGAGTTTGAAAACAGATACAGCAGTCTTGAGGATTTACAGACCGATTCCGCATGGTACGACGAGCTTATGACAGTTGCTGTCCACAAGGCAGGAAAACGCTCCGATGACGAGCAGATAGAGGAGATGTTCTGCGACGCCATAAGATGCTACATTGAAAATGCCAAGGAACTCAATGAGCTTACCGACGAGGAAAAGACAGTCAAGTGGGAGCTCACAAAGAAATATTCCGATGACCTTGTCTCAAAGGGCGGAGTTTCCACAGATGTGTTCAAGAAACAGCTTGGCGAGGAAAAAACGAGGGATTTCTTCAACAAAGTGTTCTTCGGAACTGAAAGACACAAATAAAAAATGGCGCGATAGATAATATCGCGCCTTTGTTTATCTCACCTCAAAGCTGTAGTCTCCGTGAACGGTCACTCTTTCAGATTCTACGCGCTCAACACTGCCCCACGAATGATTTTCGAGAGCCTCCACCAGGTCTGAGATGTCTCGCTCTGTTCCCTCAGCTTCCATTTCCACCGAGCCGTCGGACAGATTCCTCACCCATCCGCTTATGCCAAGTCTTCCTGCGGTGTGCTTAGCCTTCCAGCGAAAGCCGACTCCCTGTACATAGCCGTAAAAGATAATATGTCTTCGTACCTTATCCATACTGTTTTCTCCTGTATCATTTATCATTCTTTTTTCTTATAAGCAGTGCTGCTCCAAGAACTGTCAGAAATGCAATACCTGCTATTATGACGCCTATCGTCATTCTTCCCTCAGCCGAGAGCTGTTTTTCTCCGTATTCCTCTGTGGTATAAGTGAAGCCTGCTGCGCGGAAAGCAGCGTCCACATCCTTTGCTATACGCTCATGCCCCTCCGCATTGGGGTGTATATCAAAGCTTGCTATATTTGTGAGAGTCCCGGCTTTTCCCTTGAAGTCTGCCGCAACATCGATCACCTGATAGCTGTCGGCGGAATTCTCCCTGATCATCTCGTTGAGCCTTCCTATCTTATCTCCGGAGAAATCCGTAACACGCTCAAAACTGCTGTAATACTCAAGGGGATCATAGAGCGTCTGAATGAATATCTTTCCCTCAGTCCTTTTGGAGAGCTCCCCGGAAATGGTCTTTATATTGACATCAAACTGCTTCAGTGCCTTCTCAATGTCACTGTTCATATTGATAAGCAATGATGCTGCGCCGAAAAAATCAAAGTTCTGCGAATCGAAAGAACCGTTCTCACTGATGCCCATATTCTTCAGTGCTTCCAGCAGAATACCAAGAAGGTCATTTCCGCCTATAGACACAACTACTGCATCGCAGTCCGCAAGGTCGCTGTCAAGCTGTCCGCTCTGTATCTGGGATATGAGGTCCCCGGAGGTTGCTCCCGATACGGCTTTGTTCACCATGGTATGACTGCATTTTCCGCTGAGCTCCTCCGCATATTCTTCCTTCAGGATATTTGAATATGAACGGCAGTGATAATTATCATCAGCTGTATACCCATCAAGTCCGTAGCCTGCCGCTATGGAATCACCGAGAAACATCATTTTCGGCGGAACTTCCGTACTGTGTTCAACTTTATTTATTGGAGTCTCTGTCATCGAACACGAAACAAGACTGACAGATAAAACAGCGGCAGCTGCCGCCGAAATAATTTTTCTGAACATAAGAACTCCTTTCGGTCACGCTTTTTATAAAGTATCTCAGCGCCCTGAACTTTGTTCGGAACAATAATCTCCTCACGGCTGCCATTGAGATCACTTCAATTATATCACATAATTGCAAAAACAGCAAGGTTCGCGGCAAAAATACTCTCGTCCGATATGACTTTTACGCAGAAAAGATGATGCGGTTTGACTAACCCTGCTTTATGTGCTAAAATATTGATTAATGATTATACAGGCAGGTGATGATATGCTCTACTATATGTTCAACAAGCCACAGGGCTGTGTGACGGCTCGTACTGACGAGATACACAGGACAGTCATGGACTATTTTCCA
This sequence comes from Ruminococcus flavefaciens, assembly GCA_004554385.1. Taxonomy (GTDB): domain Bacteria; phylum Bacillota; class Clostridia; order Oscillospirales; family Ruminococcaceae; genus Ruminococcus; species Ruminococcus flavefaciens_T. The sequence goes on along the minus strand of SFMO01000034.1, from coordinate 30,168 downwards.
AAAGAACTGGCTCAGAGGCTACACCCCGTGGGAAGACTCGACAAGGACACCTGCGGTCTGCTGATACTCACCGATGACGGCGACCTTGATTTCAGGATAATGCAGCCTGACAGGCACATCAGCAAGACCTATTTTTTCTATGCCGTGGGCACTTTGACTGAGGAAAAGAAAAAGCTTATCGAAAATGGTATCCCCTTGGGAGGATTTACTGCCAGAGAAGCAGAAATCAAGCTGATCCGTGAATTCCGTATCGGCGACCTTGAAGAGTTCATGCCTGACGATCGACGAAGCCGATATATGAAAAATCCAAACGGCCCTGCTTTCTCGGCATCTGTCACCATATGCGAGGGCAAAAAGCATCAGGTCAAACGCATGCTTGAAGCCGCAGGCTGCCGTATTTTTTACCTGCGCCGTGATATGATAGGAGCTCTCGCACTTGATCCCGCTCTCAGTCAGGGCGAATACCGTCCGCTGACCGAAAAAGAGCTGATTCAACTGAAAAACAATTGATAAAGAAGTTTTCACTGCTTTGCTCCGAGTTGACAGGTCAGGAAGAATATGATAATATTATACTTGTTAAAAAAGCTTTAGGCAAGGAGAAGTCTCTGTGATACTATTAACTGCTCAGAATATTTCTAAAACATATATGGAACGCAAGGTGCTTGACGATGTTTCCTTCTTCCTCAACGAAGGGGACAAGGTCGGTATCATCGGTATCAACGGCACGGGGAAGTCCACCCTGCTGAAAATTCTTGCAGGCGCTGAGGAATCCGACAGCGGCGATATAATCAGAACCAACGGCATAAGAATATCCTATCTGCCTCAGATACCCGAATTCGGCGACAGCGGAAGCGTTCTCGAACAGGTACTGCTCCATCTGCCAAAGGATCTCCGCCAGGCAAAGGAGTACGAAGCAAGGTCAATACTTGAAAAGCTCGGCATATCCGATCAGCAGCGTGATATAAGCACTCTTTCGGGAGGCGAAAAGCGCCGCGCAGGTATTGCTGCCGCACTGATACAGCCCAGTGACGTGCTGCTCCTCGACGAGCCCACCAACCATATCGACAATGAGACAGCCCAGCTCCTTGAGGATCTTCTCATGAAGTACCGCGGGGCTATAGTCATGGTCACACATGACAGATACTTTCTTAACAAGATATGCCGGAAGATAGTTGAGATAGACCGCGGAAAGCTCTATGTCTGCGACGGAAGCTACAGCGATTACCTTATGCAGAAGGCTCAGCGGGAGGCTGACGCAGAGGCTGCCGAACGAAAGAACCGCACCCTCTACCGCCGTGAGCTCGAATGGATAAGCCGCGGTGCAAGGGCAAGAGGCACTAAGTCAAAGGACAGGATAGAGCGCTTTGAGGCGCTGAAAAACCGCGAGCTTCCCGTCACCGCGGAAAAGGTCCAGCTTCAGTCAGTATCATCAAGGCTCGGCAGAAAGACCATAGAAATAGAGAATATCAGCAAATCCGTTGACGGCAAGCCCCTTATAACGGATTTCTCATACATAGTCTCCCGTGATGCAAGAATAGGCATTGTGGGCAGAAACGGCGAGGGCAAGAGCACATTCCTGAAAATGCTCCACGGAGATATAGCTCCCGATTCCGGAAATATCATTGTCGGCGATACCGTCAATATCGGCTATTTTTCACAGGAATGCGAATCCATGGATCCCTCCTTGCGCGTCATCGAATACATAAGGGAGACTGCAGATATAGTCCGCACCCCCGACGGAACCGTTACCGCGTCACAGATGCTGGAGAGATTCCTGTTCAACTCAGAGCTTCAGTGGAACCGTATCGAGAAGCTATCAGGCGGCGAGAGAAAAAGACTGTATCTGCTGAAGATACTCATGACAGCTCCGAATATTCTCCTTCTGGACGAGCCCACCAATGACCTTGATATAACCACCCTCACTATCCTTGAGGACTATCTTGAAAGCTTCAGCGGTGCTGTTATCGCCGTATCCCACGACAGATACTTTCTCGACAAAACCGCCAGTGAGATATTTGAATTCAGAAACGGCTGCTGTACAAGATTCAACGGAAATTACTCCGATTACGCCGAAAAAGTCAAGGAAATGTATGCTGATGAATCCCCGAAGCCCAAAAAGGAAAACGTCAGGAAAGAGCGTGTCTTCACAGGCAAAAAGAAGCTCAGATTCTCCTTCAAGGAACAGCGGGAATTCGATACCATTGATGAAGATATTGCTTCTCTTGAGGAACAGATAGCCGCTGCGGAAAAAGAGATCGCCGCAAACTCATCGGACTATGTAAAGCTTCAGGAGCTCTCGGACAAAAAAACTGAGCTTGAGGCTCAGCTGAATGAAAAAATGGATCGCTGGGTGTACCTCAACGACTTAGCGGAGCGCATTGAACGCGGAGAAACCGAATAAGACAAACCGCCCGTGTAAAAAACTTACACGGGCGGTAATTTTTTTATTATTCTTCACTGCTGCCTGAAAGTGTTATTTCACTAAAGTCAATATATCCGCTGCTGTTTTTTGCCTCGGCAGAAAAGGAAACTTCATGTGGTCTGAAGTTCTCCTTGCCTGCATACTTGAGTATTTCTGCAAAATCTATCTCTCTCTCAAAGCTGCACAGCTTATCGGAATCGATCAATGAGTCCTTGGTAAATAGCCAAAGGGAATTATCTGTAAATACATCTGCATCAAGATCTTCATTTTTATCGGTGTAGAACTCGATACCGCCGATCTCGACAAGCTTCATATCGTTACGGTCAGAATTCCATCTCAGTTTATCTTCTTCGTCGGCTCCGTCACTGACAAATACAGTAAAAGTATTGCCGTCATTATCAAATACATAGGTAGTAGACATACTCACATTGTTATAAGAATCATTATCAGAAACCTTCACCTTTCCTGAGTATCTGACTCTGAGATCCTCAGCACCATCGACGATCTGAGTTTTTGAGAGCTGGAAGTAATTCTTTACGTCCCACTGTGACATGCAGGTTCCGTCTTCGCGGACAATAGTCTTTACATTTCCTGTATCCTCATACGACGGTACAACCGAATAACTAACGCCGTCTATGTCTTCATTGAAGTTGCCGAAATAATATTTGCCTTTGACCTCAGGCTCGGGGATAGTATCCTCCTGACCGAGAACAAACCTTGTAAGTAGTACAAGATCGCCGATATTGAGCTTGTAATCGCCGTTTACATCATGGATAGGATCAATGACCAGCTCCTTCACATCAAGGAGCTCTCTTCTCAGAGCAATAACATCAAACATATCAACAGCATCGTCACGGTTCATATCACCGCGAACAGTACTGTTGTAGGAATTGACATACCTGCTGAATTCCTGCTGACCGCAGATATAAAGGTTATCAACGTAAAAATCCACCGGCTCAACAGGTGTGACCGTAATATAGAATCTTGTAAAGGGTTCATTGTTGATCAGAAAAGAAAGCTGATCCATAGCCGACCAGTGTCCGGGAGTAATATCCTTGGTGTAACGGCTGTATTTATATTCTTTGCCTGTTCCGTCAACACGGGATATCTCAAAAACGAACTTTGCCTCATCGTCAGAGCTGTTGTAGATCTCCAGACCTCCGAACATATCCTTTTCATTGAAGTCATAGGGATCTATTTCGTATTTAAAGGAGCGGGCATTGTCTCCCTCGGCAGAGATGAACATAGAGCGCTCGCCGCTGACGGAATGGTCAGTCTCATAAGAAGCTGTACAGCTTTCATCTCCTGCACCTGCCCGTTTTTCATCGTTTTCAAAATCAACGTAAACAGTTCTTCCGTATACATCAGGCTCAACGGGATCGTGCTTAGGATTAGTGAACGAAGGTCCGAAGTTAGTATCTTCGGTAAACTCTTTTTTTATTTCCAGAGAATTTACCTTTGCGTTTCCCGAAGATCTGTATCCCTCAACTATAAAGCCTGCGTCATAAACGTATCCGAGTTTAAGACCTGCCTCCTCGAAAGCTTTGAAATGATCGGCAACATTTATAGTATTCTTTATGTTGCAGGTCTCATCTATATTTTCCGCAAGATTCTCCCTTGCAACGCTGTAATAGGTAGCATTCCACAGATTAACTGTCATGTCGAAGCATCCCAAGCCCATTCTTACTTGTTTGTACAGATCATAAGTAATGCCATTTGATTCAAATGAACCCAAATGCTCATCACCATGAGGTCTCCAGCTTCCCCAGCTGTCTATAATGTAATAATCCATCTGATTTGAATCATGGGTCATCCAGCCGTAAACACCGGTGTATCCGCTTCCGCCGTTATAATTTACGTCTGCATCATAGGTAACATTGTACTCTTTTATCTGCGAGGCATAGATCTGATTATTACCAAAGCAATCACCTTTAAGAGCAAAGCTGTCCTCATTATTGTCCCAGCTGAAGGTAAAGCCGTTATTCTCTGTATTTTCGTAATTGACTTCTCCCTGAGAATTCATGTTCCATATTTCATAATAATACCCGTCTTTTTCACCTTTATAGCTGTAATCAGCCGCAGAGACCTGTGATACAGGAATTACCGACGGAATATTGACTGCGCCTGCCATGCAGAGTCCAGCAGTCAGGACGGACAGTGTTTTTCTGAGCCATTTTGACATAATGTTTCCTCCTCACGTAATCAATCAAATGTCTATAATAACAATTTGCACAAGGATATTATCTTCTTTTTTAAAATGCTATCATTTATCTACAAATAAGTCAAGGCATTTTTTGCGGAATTTGATCTGTTGCTGACCAGTCTTAAAGAGATCTCAGCCCTCGATCAGACAGCTAAGCAGCAAAAACGCCTGATAGTTGATCTTTGGCAATATTCCGGTAAAAACAGGCCTTATGCACTGAATAATGCGGAAGCCAAAACAGCAATAATTGGTCAGCAATACATCAGAATCGCAATAAAATACTTGTGCAAAGCGCCTGCATTGTTATAATTAAATTAGAAATATATATTTGGGGGACTGCTAAATTTCGTTCTAATTATTCTGCAATAGGCTTGCAGAAAATCTTAAAGGAGTGATTTTAGTGAAAAAGTCCAGTATCAAAAAGGTCATCAGCGGCACTGTATCAGCACTGATGATCGCATCAAGCGTCCCGAATGTTATATACGCTGCTGACCAGCTGACTGTGGGAGTCGTTGGCGGTTTCGGAAACGGAAACGGCGGTATGACATGGGGCGGCGACAATGGAGGTTTTGACTGGAGCCAGTTCGGCGGCCAGGGCGGAGGCTTCGACTTCGGCGGCGGAAACAACGGCGGCGGCCAGCAGGGCGGCATGGACTGGGGTCAGTTCGGCGGTCAGGGCGGCGGCGGCCAGTTTGGCGGCGGAAACAACGGCGGCGGTCAGCAGGGCGGCATGGATTGGAGCGGCTTTGCAGGCGGATTCAACGGTGGCGGCGCTGATATAGGCTCAGATGCAGGCAGCGGCGGAAATGCACAGTCAGGTCTGAATGCCAAGATAAAAGGCGATATGCCAACTACCGTACCGAGCGGTGTTGAAAAATCAAGCCAGTGCAAGGTGGAAAAGAAGACCTATAACTGCAAATTCACAGGCAAGCAGAAGACCTGTAACGTAATTCTCCCTCCGAATTACGATCCAAGCAAGAAATATCCCGTAATGTTCATTCTTCACGGTATTATGGGAAGCGAAAACGATATGGTCAGCGGCATGGGCGTTCAGGAGCTCATGACAGGCCTCATGTCCAGCGGTCAGGCTGAGGAATTCATTGCGGTAACACCTAATATGTTCACCAGCAAGACCATGAACAGCCCAAGCGGCATCAATCAGCAGACCTGCGCTGAATACGACAACTTCCTCTATGACGTTTCAGAGAGCCTTCTCCCCTTCATTCAGGAGAACTACTCTGTAAAAACAGGCAGAGAAAATACAGCTATCACAGGCTTTTCAATGGGCGGACGTGAGGCTATCTACTGCGGTATCATGCGTCCTGACCTCTTTGGCTATGTAGGCGGCGCCTGCCCTGCTCCCGGTATCACACCCGGCAGCGATATGTTCATGACACATCCAGGCTGTATGCAGGAAAGCGAAATGAAGTTCAGAAACGTAGGTCCGGAACCTGCTGTATTTATGATAACAGGCGGTACAAACGACTCTGTTGTCGGTACCTTCCCGAAGCAGTACAGCGATATACTCACTAAAAACGGCGTTGAGCACGTTTATCAGTCAATCCCAGGCGGCGGACACGGTGCAGAATCCGTTAAGCCACACCTCTATACATTTATGAGATATGCCTTCAAGGCAGCTTCAAATGAAGGCTCAACAAACAACGGCGGAAATAGTACGCCACTCACCACTACAACAACACAGCCAACTTTCGTAACAACTACCACTACCACTGCTCCGCAACAGTCAGTCAACCCATGGGAACAGTGGGGAGAAGGCGGCAACTGGAATATCGGCGGCGGTCAGCAAGGCGGCGGTCAGCAGGGCGGCGGCGCTTCACAGAACAGCGGCGTTATCAAGATCATGCCGGTTGGTGACTCCATCACCTTCGGTATGGGCGACACAGGCGGATACAGAAAGTTCCTGTACAACAGCCTCAAACAGAAGGGCTACAACATTGACATGGTAGGTCCGGAAGGTACAAACAGCACCACAACAAATGGTCTCACCTATGACGACAATCATGCAGGTTACAGCGGCTTCCAGATAAAGCAGCGCGCAAGCTGGGGCAATGACAGCAGCTTATACGAAAAGCTCAAGGAAAAGAATGCTGTAAAGCAGGCTCAGCCTGATATTGTTCTGCTTATCATCGGTACAAACGATATGAATGCAAACCGCTCCACAAGCGACTGCGAAAAGGATCTTCGTGACCTCATGGATTATATCCTCAGCGATATGCCTTCTGACGGAATGCTCTTCCTCGGCACTATCCCAGAACTCAGCGGCGGTATGTTCGGCGGCGGAGACAAGTCTGCACAGATAGCAAGCTACAACAGCGCTATCAAGAAGGTTGCAGAGGAGTACAAGAACAACGGCAAGCACGTTACTTTTGCTGATGTTCATGGCTGCCTCAACGGTACAGCAGACCTCGGTGACGGTATCCACCCGAATTCAAAGGGCTACGAAAAAATAGGCAACCTCTTCTCAGGTCTCATTGAGGATTATGTAAAGTCTTCAAAGGCTCCTGAAACTACCACAACTACCACTACTACAACCACAACTGCTGTAACGACCACAACCACTACTGCTCCATCTGTCAAGGTAACAAAGGCAGGAGACGCAAACTGCGACGGCAATGTCGATATGTCAGACGCTGTTCTTATAATGCAGGCTCTCTCCAACCCCAACAAATACGGTATCGGCGGTTCAAGTGACCGCGCTCTTACAGAGCAGGGCGAGGCAAATGCTGACGTTGACAAGTCTTCGGCAGGTCTCACCGCAAACGACGCACTGAAGATACAGGAATATCTTCTCGGCATTGCAAAAAGCTTATAAGGCATTAATTTACCATTTACCGAAACGGGACCATGATCGATTCATGGTCCCGTTTTTTATATTTAAGGCTGGGATAAAAAAAATAACCGAGCCCATAATTCAAGACTCGGTAAACCAATTTCTCAGGAAACAGCCTTATAGTAAAGCTGCTGTATTCTTTTTTAGTTCAAAACGGCAAGGGGTTCAAGATAGATAATATCACTGCGGTTGACAGAACTGCCTGATGCAAATATAGCTGCCTTTGCCGCGATCCTTCCTCCTGCCTTCTTTGCCATAGTTTCAAGTGCCTTCAGCGACTCTCCTGTGTTTATCATAGCATCCACCAGAAGGACATTTTTGTCCTTCATAGCATCAAAATCCTCTTCATTCATAAAGAGCTTCTGACCGCTGCCGCTCTCGATGGTGATCTCCTTTTTATCGCTGGCATGAAGCTTTGGATTTCTGCGGGCTACTATGTATTTTCTGCCGCTCTGCTTGGATATTTCATAAGCAAGCGGTATACCCTTGGACTCAACTGTAAGGATAATATCGAATGCAGGCAGCTTATAGATAAGTTTTCCGGCACTGTCTTCAGTGGTCTCGACGTCGCCGAATCTGACGAAAGCCGCCGCATCCTGCTTCTTGTCAAAGACATATTTCTCAGCACGAAGTTCGTCGAACTCAAGGTCAAAACGCTCTGTCTTAGCCGCATTTTTGATAGCAAGATTATTTCTGCGTATCTCCTTGGTCTCTCTCATGGGCTTAGGCTCCTGAACCATGAACTCATAGCCGTTATCCTCAACGAGCTTCTTGACGTCGTACTCCATTTTGAGGGGTATTTCAAGCTCGATGCACTTATCGATGATATCCTTTATCCACTCAAACTTTACAGGAACGGCGTCCTCGCCTATCTCACTGCCCAGAACTACCCATGTGTAGTCCTTTCCGAATGTATTTACCAGCTCATCAAGATGAACAGGCTCGATATATTCAAGCACAGGCTGATATACAACACATGCTGTTATACGGTGTCCCTTAGTTTTTTCAATGAGCTCAGTGATACGGTCTGTATACTCATTCTTATCGACTGTGCAGGAAAAAACAACGTTTCTGAGCTCTGTATCGGCAGCTACCGAACTGAGATCGATACCCTTCGGGCGCTTTGTCACAAGCTGAAAGGTATCCACGCACTTATTCTTCCTGATCTTCAGCGCATTTGCAGCGATGATCTGCTCAAGGATATTCGCCTGCCACTCAGGCTTCCAGCAGCCATAATCCGACATATATGTCAGGAACCAGTCGATAGGATTATCGCTTTCGATATTAAACAGCTCAGGAACAGCGTTTCCGTAAGCATCGGTGGTTATCTTGTACGGACCTCGGAAAACCGGCTTTCTGTAGCTCTCTGTAACTCCGAAATGCTCAACGACCTTTCTGCTGAAGCAGTAACGGCAGTTGATAGGACAGCCCACAACGGGACTATAGACCTTTGTATTAAGGTGAGTATCGTGGTTTATATCCTTCAGCACACGTTTCAGAGCAAGCTGATGCCCTTCGTAGTACACACGTACCTTCTGTATCTGATTGAGTATAGCCGCACTCAGATCCTTGTACTCCTCAAGCTCTTCCCTGACAGGATAAACCTCTACTCTCATTTTTGTATAATCATATCCTATGAAGTTTATATAGAATATGTTCATAAGCCTGTTCACGATCTCAGGCTTTTCGATCATTGTAATAATGCCTGCCGACGGCGCATTTGTATAATAGTCCTCTATTCTCAGCATAAACATCTTGCCTTTCAAACATCTTTTTTTATTCTTCAAAACGGCTTATGAAATACAAGTATGTCAGCTTTGATTATTAAAACATAGACTGCTAATTATAAAAATACGATCTGTGAATATTGAAAAATTCATTTAAGCCCCTCATCCAACCTGATTCTCTCAGTTCCCTCTTAAAACTTATACGGAAAGTCTGATTCTTTCATCTACCTTCTCAGACAATGAGCATCCCCTTCTGCTCACCTTCTGAAATCCTAAAATACCGGCACAAATGCCAATTTTCCCTTTTTATAAAAATACTTGTCACGAAGTCTCTGCAATATTAGTTACTATTATTATATCATAAAAATGGCTTAAAGTCAATTATTCTCAAAATAATATAAAAAAACGTCATTTTTGATATAAACCGCTTGATTATTCTGTCCATTATCATATAACATTAATAATCAGCAAAAAACATAACAAAATATATCAGATGTATATACTTTTCATATTTATTGCAGTATTATTTAAGTTTTATAAATTTCTCAAGAGCTTCCGTGAAACTCCTGTCCTGCTGAGGAGTACGCTTAGGCACGCCCTTGATGCGTCCACCGCTGCGGCGAATCTTTGCCGAAACTGCGCGGAATTCCAGAAGTCCGGAGATATTCTCGTCAGTGTACTGCCTGCCGTCCTGATCGAGTGCTATGGCACGTCTGCTGAGACACATTGCCGCAAGTCCGTGATCCTGAGTAACAGCTATATCACCTGCACCGACAAGGTTCACAAGGCGGAAATCAGCACTGTCAGCCCCCTTGTCAACGATTATGGTATCGGCTCCCTCACGATATATCGAGTGGGCTGTGTCGCATATTATGGTACATTTGATACCATATTTCGCAGCCAGACGGACTGCAATGTCCACTACGGGACAGCCGTCCGCATCTATGAATATCCTCATGGTTCAGCTTTTCGGCTCCTTTCCGATTATCCTGACAATTTCAGCTTCAGCGGCATCTGGATAAAGCTCCCTGACTCTTGCAGCAATGCGCAGCCACGATTCCCCCGGAGACTCCCTGTAAGCAGCCGTCACCCTGTCATACCCCCATAATGACTCAGGCGGAGTAAGCACTGAAACTGCCATGCCGTACTCATTCCCATTTTTGTTCCTGCGTCTGCGGAAATCCGCGGTAACCAGATAGGTCTTCATCATAAGGTCTGTGGTGATGCCCTGAAAATTCTTCTCACCGCCCTTGCCGAAGCCTGCAAGCTGTTTCAGCTCTGTTGAAAGAATATTTTTGTCAGTCCAGACAATATCTCCCTCGCTGTCTGTATCTGTGAGAACGTCCATTATCAGCTTTTCACGGCGATTGACTCTGCTGTCCTCCCATGCGGAGTCAAAATCGTAGCCGTCGCGCCTGTAATTTGCGAAGTACGGCAGCCACTCCAGACTGATGAAGCCAGCCTTTTTACCGAAGAACTTGCCGTAAGCTACCTCATGACCTGAGGCGATCACCTCGCGCCACTCCCATGGATCCTGCTCCCTGTCACCTGTCCACCAGTAATCGGGTGAAACGTGCTCCTCCACCGAGAAGCCCCTGACTCCGTTACCGAAAAGCGGCAGAAAGCCCACCTCTTTTATCCATTTCACAAGCTCTTTCGCACTGCGTATCCTGTAGGGATCGTCCCAGGAAAGTCCGTGCATTACCCATTCACCATTTTCAACTGACATGATATTCTCCTGATCTTATTATTTCGGTCTGCATAACAGCAAACGACCTGTTGCACATTCATTATAACACACAGCGATGCCATTTACAATACTGCACAAAAATGCTATAATTAATGCGTACTCAGTTACTGCCTTCGGGCTGTCATTGCCCCGAGCTTTGTTCCGGAGCACAAATATACGAAAACGAGGTGACTCATTAATGAATAATAACTTGAAAGCAGTTATCGCAATAGATTCCTTCAAGGGCAGTCTGTCCTCTATGGAGGCAGGAAAAGCCGCAGCAGAAGGCATACTTCGGGTATTTCCCGAAGCTGATATCGTCATAAGACCTGTGGCTGACGGCGGTGAGGGCACCGTAGATGCTCTTGTCACGGGACTTAACGGACGTTTTTACGAAGCCGATGTGACTGACCCTCTCGGCAGACGGATAACCGCACAATACGGCATACTTCCTGATAATACCGCAGTTATCGAAATGGCAGCAGCTTCGGGACTCACACTCATCTCCGAATCACAGCGTGACCCAATGCACACTACCACATACGGTACAGGTGAGCTTATTCTCGACGCAGTCAAGAGAGGCTGCCGCAATTTCATCATCGGTATCGGCGGAAGTGCCACCAATGACGGCGGTGTCGGCTGTTTACAGGCACTTGGATTCGGCATGCACGACAAAAACGGTCAGCAGACAGGATACGGTGCAAAGGGGCTTTCTCAGCTTGCCGCCATCACTGATAAGGACGTTGTGCCGGAGCTCAGGGACTGTCGTTTTCATGTTGCCTGTGACGTGACGAATCCTCTGTGCGGCGAAAAGGGGTGCAGTGCAGTATTTGCTCCGCAAAAGGGTGCAGACAGCACTGCCATAGAGCTCATGGACAGCTGGCTTCGGGACTATGCCGAGCTGACAAAGACTATATTTCCAAATGCTTCTCCCGACATGGCAGGTGCAGGTGCGGCAGGCGGTCTCGGATTTGCGCTGATGAACTATCTCGGTGCAGAGCTTAGCTCGGGAGCTGACCTTGTTATCCGCGAAACAGGTCTTGAAATCGCCATAAAAGACGCCGATATAGTAATTACGGGAGAGGGCTGTATTGACAGCCAGACCGCCATGGGAAAGGCTCCTGCACGTATCGCCGAAACCGCTAAGAAGTACGGTAAGCCTGTTATCGCTTTCAGCGGTGCTGTACGACGCGGTGCAGGGCTGTGCAATTCAAACGGTATAGATGCCTTCTTCCCCATATTGCGAAATGTCTGCTCCCTTGAAGAGGCTATGGAAAGCTCAAATGCCTTCGCCAATCTTGCTGACACTGCCGAACAGGTCTTCAGGACAATAAGGCTTTTCAGATAAAGCAAAGCACCTGCCTTTCAGGGAGGGTCAGGGAGCATAATCGATATTTTCTATCTCTTTTTATAGAAAAAAAGAAAATATAATTAAGTATTGGATTTTGGCATTTATGCTCCCTATCCGCCCTGTACTGTTTTTCCTCAGTCATTGAGGTCACTGCTAAGGCTTGAACTATAAAAATTACCGGGCCTGTTATTCCAGACCCGGTAACCCATTAAATATTCACATGAAGACAGTCTTTCGGCTGTCTTTATTTTTGTCCATAGACCGACACTTCCTCAGCAAACGGACTGTGTGACAAATATATCCTGCCAAACATATCACTTATCTCGGACAAAGCCGCAAATTCCTCAGCGGAGACTCTTCCTCCGCTTGTCATTATATCTCCCTCAGACTCGTTCAGATGAGTTATGAAGAGAGAGACATCGGTCTTAAGCTCATTCTCTGCAAGGTCACGTCTGACCGCTCTGAGGAACTCCTCCGTATCGCCGTGAGGAGCTGTCCGCAGTTCACCCTGCCACTGATTCCGGACATTGGTCCTGTCGTGAATGTCTATACCAAGCTCCCCCTCATAATGAAGGGGGCCTGCACCGTGACGGGTAACGTAGGAACGTGTAACATAGACTGTCTCGGCACTGAGCCCGTCAGCTTCACAGTTCAGCGACGAAAGTATCCTTGCAGGCTCAAAAAGCCCTGTCCGCGACGAGGTAAGATGAGGAGCGTATTCCGTATTGAGCTCATCAAGAAGAAGCCCCTGTGCCCCCTCAAATATAAGCCGGTCATACTCACAGAGCTTTTCCTGAGGCATCAGTCTGACATATTCCGTATTACGGCACATTATCTCTGCCGCATTGCTGAGCACTTCATCGCTTTTAAGCATTTCGCCGTACTCCCCTGCATTGTCAGGTTCAAGGGAAAGCTCCGACAATCTCAGTGGCAGATATTCTCGCCGAATAGTTCTTAGCCTGCCATAAAGCTCCTGAGCTGACATACCGATAACATCTCCCAGAAACAGCGGAAAGCTCTCTGAGCGCACAGCCGCTTCATTTATCCCCATGCCGCAGGAGCCGTGACGCGCATCTCCGCGGCTTGTTTCAAGGAGCATATTTACAAGAACGTCTATGATACATGTACATCGGCACATCTCTGAGGCAGAAATATCGGGTATCTTTCCCCACTGCCCTGCGAAGCTTTCCGCCTCATCAGAGAGCTTGAAAAGGTCAGGCATAAAGCTGTCCGCCCAGTAGGTACATACTCCGCGAAGGGACGCTGAGGAAAGCTGAGAGAATACGAATCTCCCGTTTCTGAGGTCAACGGTATGACCTGCCTGCGCACCGCCGTTATGCCGCACACAGACGGCAGACGAGCCCTCCTGTACCGCCTTCATTGCGAAATAATCCGCCGCAAGTCCCTTGCCCTCGTCGCCGAAATTCTTTCCGATGATTATTTTTGCTCTCATTTATCCTTGTGGAAAAGCTTCGAGAAAAAGCCCTTTTTGTCGCTGCTTTCATCACTTTTCGGCATATCATCGGCTTTGTGCTCCGACACAGGTTTAGCCTCGGTCATGGGCTTCGGAGCGTTCATCGGCTTAGCTACAGCTATGGGCTTTGCCTCTTTCACAGGCTTTGCCACGGGCACTCCGTTATGCCCGGGAGCTTTCTCTGCCACGGGAGCAGTTCTTGTCACAGGCTCATCAGCAGGCTCGGGAACCACATTTATAGTTGAGAGTGCCTTTTCAACTGCATTTTTAGCCTTGTCTGTCCACTGAGAAGCCGCATCTGCCTTTGACATTCCCCCTGCCACCTGCATTATGGAGAGCATTACCTCCGCAAGGAATTCGATGTCACCGGGTTCGATAACTGCATTTCTGCCCGGGATAAGCGGCTCCCAAGTTTCAAGAGAGCCTGCGGTATGACTTCCCGTTATGATATGGAATATCTGATATTTCTCACTTGCCGCATTATAGAGGTCTCTTGTTGTATAACCGTGTTCGCCGTCATCGTTATAGACAGATTTTATATCTTCGGAGCTGATTATATCTGATTTACCGTCGTCTCCCACCTCGTCACCGATGCAGAAGATAAAGCCCTTCCTTTTATGCTTTTCATAAGAGTCTATGGAGGTGTGCTTCAGTGCAAAATACCACACCAGAGCATCGTAGCTGTATCTGTTTCCGCCTGAAAGATGGAACTCAAGGAGCTGCTCCACCACGCGGATATCCGCCTCAAACTGTGTCACCTGCAATGCAGGAGTGCTCACAGAAGCAGTCGGCGATGTGAAAGCCGCACACATGATATGAGGGTCGGTCACAGGTCTCTTTTCCAGTATCATAGTAGCGGTCTTATTCAGGGAATTCTTTGCTATCTCTGCCGCAAGATAACCCATAGAGCCCGTGGAGTCAAAGCCTATGATTATCGGCGTTGACTGCGGCGAGTCCTCGCTGTCCCTTGATTCACGCATTGTTATGAACTGCGGCAGATACTTCTCATTTACCTTGTTGCCGCTGAAAATTTCATTTGCAGTTGAATCCGCATTGATACCTCTGCTGTTTTTGAGTTTGTTCCAGTCAGCTGCATTATAGCTTCCGCGTCCCATATTAAATTCCTCCTCAGAATGATATATTATTGTTTTGTGGTATGTTTATATAAGCAAGCGAGCCTGCTATCCTTTCGGCTGCCTGCTGGTCTGCAGCACTCAGTGCCTCGTTGGGAGTTCTGCCCTCAGCCACTGATATAAGAGCATATATCAGCTCTGACAGACAGGATATGTCCTTCCTGTTTATGATGGCAGTACGCCCGGGAAGTATCTCCCTCCAGCCTGCAAATATCCTCTCGTCCTCAGGCAGTCCCCTGTCTATGCATATATGAAAGACATGATACATTTTCTCAGCCTCTGCAATGAGCTCCTCAGCGGACAGGTCATATTCAGCGCTGTCGCCGAAAACACGGCTTATCTCACTTCTTGTGAGTATCCTGTGGCAGTTGTCGTCGCCTATGGTTATAAGATGCCCTTTTTCCCTGCGCTTCTCAAAACAGTCCGTCCGAGTTCGTCTTGCGGCAAAATACCACGCAAGATTATACGATTCACCGCCGTTTCCGCCGCCTCCGCCCTCAAGGCAGAGACCTGTCAGCTGTCTGATTATGCGGATATCGCTCTCAAACTGGGTGACCTGAAGCGGAAACCTGTCGCTTTTGCAGTCGCCTATGGCACAGCACATGACCTGCGGACAGTGTATCGGCTTGGTTTTATAGAGATAGACTATAGCCTTATTTAGGGAATTGAGCGCCAGCTCCTCGGCAAGGTAGCCCATTGAAGCCGTCACATCAAGACCTATTATCACAGGAGTCGACCTCGGCGAGTCCGCATTGTCACGCGCCTCCCTTATGACGCCATTCAGGGACGGCATAGTATAGGAAGAGGTCTTTGCCGTAAATATCTGTTCTGTTTTCTTCTCAGTGCCGAAAGAGCTTCTCAGCTTTACCCAGTCACTGGCAGTATAGCTTCCACGTCCCATATTTACTTTCCTTTTCCGTATATCTGCTGGTCGTCTGTTTCCATGTTAATGAATTTCCTCTCACCATAGGACTTTATCAGCACATCGTCCCAGTATCCGAAATCCTCATATGCATTGCTGAGAGGAGCGCTCCTAAGAAAGTCAGCAAATGGCTTAGGTACGTCGTCAGTCGGACACGCATCCGATGCGGAGGCAAATCCCAGAACCTTCGCCGCAGTTTCACGGAGAGCCGTAAGATTATCACGGGTAGTCCATATTCGTCCGTTGGCTGAAGTATTGTTCGGAACGGCATTCCACCAGCCGCCGTAAAGACTTGCCTGATGGTCGTACGGGTTTATGTATATAGTATCGGCACTCAGCTCGGGATGAACTATGCTGTTGTATTCAAGAACACAGCAGAGGTTTTCCATACGTCCTATCAGCCATGCTGTATGTCTGCCGCTGAGAGTACCGAAAAGTCTCAGAGGGTACCCGTCCTCATGCTTTTTAACCGCAAGGAGAGTCGTACCGTCGCTAAGCTCAAATCCACCGCTTATCCTCGGGAAGAAATCGGAAAGTCCTCTGGTATCCGCTGAAGGATAATCTATGGAAGAAACATTTCTGCGGTACTTGTCCGCCTTGTCCTCATTGCCGATGTCAAAGCGGAAGATGATGTTCTGTCTGGCGGTATAAGCCGTCATTACCCTGTCCTTGTAGATGTGCATACTTTTGACATCTATCTGACGACCGTCGGTACACTCAAATACCTCCGACGCCGCGTTATTCCACAGCTCGTCAGCACGTCTGCGTCTCTCCTGACCGTCCGCAGAAAGCTGAAGGAAGCCTCTCATGCGTCGGTAGAAATCACGGTAATAATCGGTATCACTGTGGTCGAGAACATAATTCGAGCCGCAGTACGGACAGCTTGCAGTTGTGCCTGACGGGTCAATGACCATAGGTCCGCCGCAGTTTTTACAGTTCAGATTTTTCATACTCTCCCCCTTAATTAATAAAAATATAAGTAATAGTGAAATAATTATATCACAAAATAATATAAATAGCAACAATCGTGGTGAAAAATTGTGCAGATATTTATCTCAGTGCGAAAAAGCTATGCCCCTTGACAAAAACATAAGCCGTGTGTATAATAATATTTAATATCCGCTCAACAACTTAAAATTTGCTTTATACAGCTTTTTAAAGCACATTTTTAGTTTTCAGAGTGCAGGGAAAACAAATTATCCAATAATATTTTCTGCAAATTGTTTTGCCCGACAGCGGTTATTGAGTACATATTATTTATTGATATAGGGGGGACTGGTATGCCACATTCATCAGGAGGAGGCTCTCATGGGGGCGGAGGTCACGGCGGCTCTCACGGAGGTTCACACGGAAGAAGCGGACCAAGAATAAGCAGGTCGCATTTTCCGGGGTCAAGAAGATACGTTTATTACCGTCACAATCAGCCAAGATACTTCTATGCAGACAAAAAATTCAAGCCCGGATTTGACTGGAAGAGACTGTTTGTGTTATTATTTTATATTCCGTTCTTTTTTGTGGGCTTCAGAATGCTGAGGGAAGTAATAGGCTTTGTGCCGAAAAACTACGACCATTCAATTATAATCGAAGATGATGCAGATGTTATCAATAATAAGAACGAGCTGAGAAGTACTCTTGAAAGCTTCATGGATAAAACGGGAGTTGCACCTTCTGTTGTCACTGTCAACAATGAGGAATGGCAGAATGTGTACCCGAGTCTTGAGAATTACGCTTATCACAGGTATCTTCAGGAATTCAGTGACGAGATGCACTGGTTGATAGTCTATTCCCAGCCGAGAGATCCTGACCCGAATTTTAACGACTGGTTCTGGGAAGGTATGCAGGGAGATGATACGGATCCTGTTCTGACAGCACAAAAAACAGGAGAGTTCAACGGCGATCTCAATGGTATGCTGTTCAACGATGATACTCATATCGGCGAGGCTATTAATACTGCATTTTATAACTTTACAAGGGATTATAAGAGAGATATATCCTTCAGCAATCTTATAATGCCGCTCTTTTGGCTTGGATTTACTATTTTTCACGCATCTGCAATGCTTGGATTATTCGAAATGAAATACTGGAAGGCAGTTCCCGCTCCCGAAGACAGCGAAGCAGAAGCGCAGATGGCGGAGGAATACATCAAGCCTTCCACGGATTATCAGACCGCTGTGCCTGTGACAACATACGTAAACAAACCTGTAAGTGGTCAGATGGATGATATTTACGGCTCCCCTTCATCTCCGGCAGATAATACACCTAAGGACCGCGTCCAATGTCAGTACTGCGGTTCAATGTGCTCTGTCAAGTTCAGGAGATGCCCGAACTGCAATGCATTATTGACAAAAGAATAATTAATTATCAAAGCTGCCGGAACCAAAAGGTCCCGGCATTTTTGTTTCTGCAACCTCACATTTTTACCAATACAGCAGAGCGCTTGTTGTAAGATATTACAAATATAATAGCTTCAAAAAAATATTTACAAAATCATCATATATATAAGGCTTAAATATGGTATCATAATAATATAAACAAGTACAGGGTCTTTATGTGAGGAGGTGAGCAAATGGACAGTTCAGGTGCTTATATTTCATATGTGATAACTGAGATTTTCTGCATTTTCTTCTCGATTGGCATTATCAAGAAGGCGAACAAAAACGTTGGTACAGACCTTCAGATGCGGCATTTCAGAGGAATGGCACTGTTCTTTATAGTCTACCTTATAAGTGACATCATATGGGCTCTCGGACAGGGAGGGCTTATCCCTACAGGGATCACCGTAAACAAGATAGCAAGTGCTGTGGGACTTGTGGCAGTTATGCTGCTGACTCTTGCGTGGTGCATATTTGTTATATACAGAATAGACCAGAATAAGTCAAGGAATATGAAGATACTGATCTTCATGCACTATGCTGTAGCGGCGGTGGATTCACTGCTTACCATATTGTCTGTTTTCACGGGATTTTATTTCTACGTTGACGAGAATAATATCTATCAGCTGGGAAACGGCTATAATCTGCATCTGGTATTCATACTGCTCCAGCTCTTCGGCAGCGGAGTCTACTCCTTCGGTCAGAGCTTTGCAAATCAGCAGGTCAAGATAAAAAAGGAATACCGTCTTCCGCTGCTTTTCATAATCCTGCCGTCTCTTGCTGCTGTGCTTGAGGGTATCCTTCCTCTTACTCCCATAGTTCCGCTTGGAATACTCCTTCCGATACATCTCTCATTCCTTGAGATACAGAACAGCGAAATATACTCCGACGCTCTCACAGGTCTTAACAACCGCAGACACATGGAGATCTTCCTTCAGGATATGATACATAATGCCACAGAGGATAATCCGTTCAGGATACATATGATAGATGTGAACGACTTTAAGCAGGTCAATGACAAATTCGGCCATATAGCAGGTGACAGAGCGCTTCAGCTCGTTGCGGACGCTCTTCACAATGTCTCGGAAAGGCTTCACGGCTTCTGCGCAAGGTACGGCGGAGATGAGTTTGTTCTCATAACAACTGAGGATTCACCTGTGCAGGAGAATATTCAGAATGAGGTTAACATAATGCGCGAGAAATGCGCAGACCTGATACCTCAGATAACGGTGTGTACAGGCTGTGCAGTCTGCACCTCGGGAGCAATTACAGCTGCTCAGCTCATTGCTCAGGCAGATGAGAAGCTGTATATCCAGAAGGAGATATACCACGGCAGAAGAAAGCCCGATGCGGCTGCTGAATAAAATATGATAACAGCCCGACAGCTCCCCGGTTCTTAGGACATTAAGGAGCTGACGGGCTGTTTTTATTTTCTGTAGGGGTGAGGGATATGGTCGATGATTATCGTGCCGAGGTAGCCGATAAATTTCTCAAAGCCATCCTTGTCAAAATTACGCTGAGAGCAGGCAATGGTGAATTCCGTATCGTCGTAGAAGCTGTACCAGCCTGTTTCGTAAAAGCCGTTTCTGAGGTAAAAATCCCGTCGGCGAAGTCTCAGAGCATTATCGGGGAGGCTGTCATCGGGAGTTTCGAATTCCACAACTATCTGTGCCGTATCATATCTCTCCCTGAGAAGCTGAAGTGCACTGCTTCCTATGCCTTCCGAGCGCCTTTCACGGCTGACTGCGAGATAGGCGAGATAGCGGATATTTTCGTATATGCGCACCATAAGAAAGCCTGTTATCATATCGGCATCATCGTAAATCCCGAGCATATCGAGTTTTTCGGGGCTGTCTGAGCCATACAGGTCATCGAGAGAGTTCCTTTCCCACGGCGGAAAGGCTTCTTTGTTTATCCTGTCGGCTTTGAGCTTGTCCTGAGAATCCTGTGGAAGTGGTTTAAGCTGCATTATCCTTCTCCTTATCTGCGCAGCATGAGAAACGCCAGATTCTGTCTGCCCCTGTCGCCGCGCCTGTATGAGTAGTATGACCTGTCATGGCATGTACACTCTCCGACCTCGGATATATTGCCTTCCGGGACCGATTCTGCCATGAGTCTTGTGCGGATAGCTGCCGGGAGCTGAAGATGAATTCTGCCGCTGCGGACAGAAAAGAACTGACTGAGCTCTGCTTCCGTGAAGACATCAGAGTATTTTTGGTACACCTCTTCGCCGACTTCATAGCATTCGGAGCAGATGTGGGGACCTATAACTGCATGGATATAAGAGGGCGAAGCTCCGAGCGCCCTCATGGAGCTGATACCATTGCTGATGAGGCTTTCTGCTGCTGACCGCCAGCCGCAGTGCAGAAGCCCGATAACTCCTGCCCTTTCATCAAGCAGGTATATCGGTACGCAGTCCGCAGCGATGACAGTCAGCACCAGTCCCTTTTCAGCTGTTACAAGTCCGTCTGTCTTTTTGAGATCATTGTCTCTGATTATACCTGAGCCGCCGTGCACGGCACCGACGATACTGACCTTGTCACCGCCTGCCTGATATGGTCTTACAAAGACTGACAGTGGAGCCCCAAGTCTTTCGCTCAGGAAAATATAGTCATTCGTGGGGGGATCGGATGGGGCATTTCTTGTCCATATACCGCTGCTTCCTGATGTGTAGCCGCCGCAGGCGAAACTGCTGCTGATGATAGCTGTATCTTTCATTTCTGCTTCATAATGCTGCTGAGAAGTCCTTTGCAGCCTTCCTCAATATCGGAATACGCTTTGCTGAAATCTCTGCTGTACCACGGGTCGGAAACATCGTCGCCCCTGCCTGCAAAAGTGAGGAGCTTACAGATCTTGCCGCCGCTGTCGCTGCCAAAGATACGATTCATGTTGCGGATATTGGCAGTATCCATTCCAATGAAGTAATCGAATTTGTCATAGTCGCTTTTCATAAGTCTGACAGCAGTTTTTCCTGCGCAGCCGATACCGTGCTTTGCCAGCTCGGCACGTGCAGGGGGATAGACCGTGTTGCCAAGCTCTTCGGTGCTTGTGGCGCTTGAAGCGATGTGGAACTGATCGGACATTCCGCAGTCAGTGACGAGCTTTTTCATTATGAATTCAGCCATTGGCGAGCGGCAGATATTGCCGTGGCAGACGAACATAACCTTTATCATAGGTCTAAACCTCCGTATTTTGCCGTGATTTGCCGCGATTTGCCTTTGTATACTTTGACGAACGGGTGTACTGATTCTGTCAAGATTCACGGCGAACTCGGCAAATTGCGGCATATCTTGGCATTCTAAGGACATCGTTAGTAGTAGAAATGGTAGTAAACACAGGGTGTTTTACTACTAAGGATTTTGGAGTAGTATTCTTTACAGAATCGTGCAATTAGAGATAATCACTCTGATACTCCACACTTTTTTCCGGCAGGATGCAGACTGCGATCCCTTCATCAAGGTCTTGTTCATCATCGCAGAGCAATGCGCAGCCTCCGTCTCTGTCAAAATACAGTGAGCTTGGCGTAAATCGCAGCGCCGCATCATCGCTGTAATCAAGCAGCAGCTTCTCCATGCAAGCAAGATTCTCTTTCTCGTTCTCAAGATATGTACGGCAGGCATCGTCCTGCACAGCGAGTATTTCCCGTTCTGATTTATATGCAAGGAGATAAACTTCAATCTCATAGTTTTTATCAAACAAATGAATATTTCGTTTTGTTGTCCAACCACAATCAAATGTCAGCTCACCAAAATATTGATTCATCATAGTGTTTTACCTCTTATATACGTTTTTCGTACCATACCATTATACCATAATCCTTCCATTTCATCAAGTCAAAACGGGCAAAAAATTAGCGGCTCACCAAAGTGAGCCGTAGCCGGAAGCATATCATACTGCTTCATCCTTTGTTCTGTTCATCTCCTGACGGGCGTTCTGGACTTCCTCCATGCGGTGAAGCTCCGCAGCAGCGTCCTCCAGCCCCAGATGCGTATAAACGTCAAGCGTGACGCCGATTTCGCTGTGTCCCATCAGGTATTGCAGCGTTTTCGGGTTCATGCCTGCCTTCGCCTGATTGCTGCAGTAGGTATGGCGGCAGATGTGAGGCGTGATGTTCGGCATCTGGATGCGGTAGATCTCGTTGTACTTGCTGACCATGCGGTTGAAGCGGTGTTCCCAGTGCAGCGCGACCAGCGGCATACCGTTCTCGTCGAAGTACAGAAAGCCGCAGTAGCCATCCACGAACGGTTCCCGTCGCGGCTTCTCTCTGTCCTCGATGATCGCCTGAAAGCAACGGGCGACCTCCTCGGTAATCGGGATCTGCCGCTTACCGGCATTCGTCTTGGTGGTCTGGATCACATACTCCATTTTGGAAGTGCGCTGAAGCTGATGGTCGATATTGACGATACGGTTCTGCAGGTCAATGTCTTTCAGCGTCAGACCACAGAATTCTGAAATGCGCATCCCGGTATGGAATAGAATGAATACCGCTTCGTAGTATTTGCAGTAGGTGTTATCGTCATGTACGAATTTCAGGAACTTGCGCATCTGCTCTTTCGTAATAGCCTCTCTGGTCTTGCTGTCGTTGACGACCACACCGGCAAGCTGGAAGCCGAAGGGGTTCTTGACGAGGATGTCATCATCGACAGCCATCTGAAATGCCGGACGCAGAACACCGCGCACAGTCTTGACGGAACTGTAGCCCCTGCCGTCGCTCTGCATCTTGATCAGGAACAGCTTTGCATCCGAGGTCTTGATGGTTCCGATCTTTCTGCCGCTGAACTCCTCCTTTTTCAGAAGGTTCACAACGAAATTGTAATTCGTTTTCGTCTGCGGCTTTACAGCGGTTCTGGTTCTGAGGTAGCGCTCCACAAGCTCCATCACGGTCATGTTTTTCTTCTGCGGATCCAGCATCGCATCAAGGTCATAGCCGATCTGCTTCTCCATCTCACGCAGGGAAAGGCACGGTTTCTTTCCCTGCGGAAGTGTGTCTGTCGGTTCCAGCTTCCAGCTATAAACGAAGTGCGGCTTCCCGTCTACATAATACTTGAACTGATACTTGCCGTCCGCCCTGATGGACTCCCCGGCGCGAAGAATACGGCGCTTGGGATCGCGGCGGATACAGCCGAAAATATCTGCATACATCGGAATGCCACATATCGCGGCGAGAATCACCCCGAATGGATTTCCGGTGCCGAGAACTTTGACGATCCATTCCTCCGGTATCCAGTTATGAATAAAAGCTCCGATACCCACGCCGACTATGACATAGGGCAAGACCTTTTTAGCAGTTTCAGCAACTTGCTCCCAAGCGTATTTCAGTCGGTCACGCTTTGTCAGTTCGTTTTGCGGAGTATCAATGCTCTTGCCATTTCGGATAAACTCCTCCACTTGATCTTCAAGGTGCAGCTTTTCGATCAGCGTTCCGCCTGCGACTGCGATCACAAGCCCGACTATCACATAGATTACAGCGACCTTCCAGCCGAATATACTCATCAGCAGAATTAGTGAACCCAAGTCAACCAATGGTGACGAGATAAGAAATGAGAACGTCACGCCCAGCGGAAGCCCTGCGCTTGTAAAACCCATGAACAGCGGTATCGAAGAACATGAGCAAAACGGTGTGACCGTACCGAGCAATGCAGCGATACAGTTTGCTCCGATACCGTGAAATCTGCCGAGTATCTTCTTTGTACGTTCGGGCGGGAAATAGCTCTGAATATACGTTATCACGAAAATCAGAACGCCGAGCAGTACCATGATTTTTATCACGTCATAAATGAAGAATTGCAGACTGCCGCCGAGCTTGCTTTCGGTATCAAGACCGCAGGCGTTCAGCAGAGAGCCGATAAGCCTGTTCAGCCATTTCATTCCGAATATTTCGTCTTGTATGAAGTCCCACACTCTTATTCATCACCACCCAGCATCTCTGTCAGTATCTTCGCCGCAGTCCTCACCATTTCGGGGCAATACTTGCCATACAGACCGTTTGACCGAGCATAGTTCTTTCCCTCATCGGTAGAAATATCACAGCCGAGAATCTCACGGCAGATATACGAGCCTTGACGCTTTTTTAACTCCTCAAGGAACTCGGAAGCCTTCTCACGCTGAGCAGTACGGCTTTCAAGGTCGTTCTCATCATACTGCCCATACTTCATTCCAAGCACCATAAGCGCACCGGTGCAAGCTCCGCAGACCTCAGCTTTGCTCATACCGCCACCGAAGCAAGCACCAATCTGGAGTGCCTGCTTTTCCGTGATGCCGAACTGTTCTGCAAATGCTGCAAATACAGCCTGCGAACACATGAACCGATGCTCAAAAAGTTCAACTGCCTTTGATACGTTATCCATTTTCTTTTCCTCCGATAAATATATTTAGATATGTCTATTTGTATGCCGTAGTTTAAGCCGTATGGTCATACGGCTTATTTACTACAGCATTTACAATCGTTTTCGGTCACTGCCGTAATCTCTTTCAGGCAGTCCATAGCGACTTTCGCACCTTCCGGCGAAATGGAGTAGTGCATCCACTTGCCCTCTTTTCTACCGACCACAAGTCCACTGTCGCAGAGTACCTTCATATGGTGAGAAAGTGTCGGTTGACTAAGGTTCAGTTCCTCAAGAAGGTGACAGGCACACAACTCGCCGTTTTGCAGAAGCCTGAATATCTGCACTCTGTTTTCATCACACAGAGCTTTGAAAATCACAGTGATTTGCTTGTTTGAAAGCTCCACGGTCTCACCTCACATTGAAGATTTTCTATATTATATCACACACATAGAAAAATGTCAATATGTTTTCGCAAAAAAAATACGCCCACCGAGAAAAAATTCCCGACGGGCGCTGGTGTTATGCCTTATTCAGTTTTCCGCTGTACTTCTGACCGTCCACCGTGACCTCGACCGAGATCCCGTCCTCCGCAGCAGGTGCAGGCGGATTCGGGAGGACTTCCTCCTTACCGTAGCCGTTCAGCCCCTTTGCTTTGATGATGGTTGAGAATGATCTCGCTGTCTGAATGAACCTTGACAGCCTTTGCGATCATACCTGCGGGTCTCATGTGCATACCTTCTGCGTTTACGATAGTTACCTTTTTTGATACCATAAATTTTCACTCCTTATAATAATGATTTGTTTTATGCGTTCTGAGGATGCTTCTTTTTGAGCAGAGCCAGCATTAACATTCCAACTACTGAGCCGATGGCAAGTGCTATAACATACTGGAGAGGGTGTCCTACCACAGGGAATACGAATATACCGCCGTGAGGAGCTCTGAGCGTACAGCCGAATGCCATTGATATGCCGCCTGCTGTTGCCGCACCTACGATACAGGAGGGGATCACTCTTGCAGGGTCAGCTGCGGCGTAGGGGATAGCGCCTTCTGTTATGAAGCTGAGTCCCATAATGTAGTTGACGGGACCGTTCTTGCGTTCCTCCTCGGTAAATCTGTTTTTGAAGAATGTGGTAGCCAGTGCTATAGCGATAGGGGGGACCATACCTCCTACCATTACTGCTGCCATGATATTGAAGTTGCCCTGAGAGATAGCAGCAACGCCGAATACATAGGCTGCCTTGTTGAAGGGACCGCCCATGTCTATCGCCATCATACCTCCGAGTATGCAGCCAAGGAGGACCTTGCTCGAGTTGCCCATGCTGTTGAGGAAGTTGGAGAGACCGTCGTTGAGAATGCCCATTACAGGGTTGACTGCACACATCATGATGCCGACAATGGCGAGTCCTCCGAGAGGATAAATGAGTACGGGCTTGATACCGTTGAGAGCCTTGGGCAGCTTATTGCACGCCCTTTCCAGGCAAAGTGTGAGGTATCCGCCGATAAAGCCCGCCAGCAGCGCACCGAGGAAGCCTGAGGGAACATCTCCTCCCGGAGATGCAAAGGTTGCACCTGCGGCTGCCATTGCGCCTCCTGCCATACCAACAAGGAAGCCGGGGCGGTCAGCGATGCTGAGTCCGATATATCCTGCAAGCACAGGTATCATGAACTGGAAAGCGTAGTTTCCGATAGTCTTGAACCATGCCGCAGCCGCAAGGTGGGAACCGAAATCACCGTCCTGAGGAGCGCCTCCGAAGGAGTCTATCAGGAAGGCTATCGCGATAAAAATGCCTCCCGCAACTGTGAAGGGCAGCATATTTGAAACGCCGTTCATGAGGTGTTTGTAAAGCTTTCTTCCGAAGCCTTCGCTGTCAGATGTGCTCGATGAGCTGCTGTCGGCTTCGCCATCATGATGATATACGGGAGCGTCTCCTGCTTCGATGCGGTTTATAAGCTCCTCGGGGATCTTTATACCGTCTGATACCTTGGTCTTTATGACTTTTTTGCCGTTGAAACGCGCCATAGAGACAGTCTTGTCGGCAGCTACGATTATACCGTCGCAGGCGTCGATCTCTTCCTTAGTGAGGATATTCTTTGCACCACCTGAGCCGTTTGTCTCAACTTTAATAGAGATACCCAGCTTTTTGCCTGCTTTTTCAAGAGCCTCGGCAGCCATATAGGTGTGGGCAATACCTGTCGGGCAGGCGGTTACCGCAAGAACTTTATATCCGTTTTCGGATCTTTCTTCAGCAGCAGGTTCGTCGGGATATTTCTCCTTCTCCATATCGTCGATGACCTTCAGGAACTCATCAGCGTCCTTGGCTTTCAGAAGGTCGTCTCTGAAATCCTCGTCCATGAGTATAGTCATAAGTCTGGACAGAACTTCAAGATGAACATCTCCGTCATTGGGGGCTGCTATCATAAACAGCAGATTTGAGGGCTCATCATCAAGGGCTTCGTAATCAACTCCATCCGGAACTGTCATTGCCGCCAGTGATGGAGCCTTTACAGCTTCGCTTTTTGCGTGTGGTATTGCAATTCCTTCGCCAACAGCGGTCGAACCTTTTTCCTCTCTTGCGAGGATGCCTTTTTTATAAGCTTCCTTATCGGCGATATTTCCACCTTTCACCTGAAGGTCTATGAGCATATCGATAGCTTCGGATTTTGACTTTGGGGAAGCGTTTAGCTTGATGCTATTTTTGCTGAGCAGATCTACAATTCTCATGAGCTATTCCTCCTTACTGTTGTAATATCAGAGCTGAGCGAGCAGCTCTTCGATCTTGGTTTTTACTGCCAGTCCGTCTGAGAAAGCTGTGGCTCCTCCTGCGGCGGTACCGAGCTTTAATGCGTACTCATAGTCGCCGTTCTGAGCTCCGGTCAGAAAACCTGCTACCATGGAATCTCCTGCACCGACCGAGTTTCTGACTTTTCCCTTGCAGACGCCGCAGCGGTGGCATTTACCGTTCTCGTCAATAAGCATAGCTCCGTCACCAGCCATTGAGATCAGAACATTTATAGCTCCCATGTCTTTCAGTTTTCGGGCATAGCGCTCTATTTCTTCATCTTCCGAGAGGGTTACTCCGAACATCTCACCAAGCTCATGATTATTTGGCTTGATGAGGAAGGGCTTGTACTTCAGAACGTTGAGCAGAAGGTCATTTGTGGCGTCAACAACTGTCCTGATCTTTCTGTCCGAAAGTCTCTGCATGATCCTCTCATAGATGTCCGATGGAAGACTGGAAGGGATACTGCCTGCAAGCACGAGCGTATCACCGTCTGACAGCTTGTCCAGCTTTACGAAAAGTGCTTCCAGCGCCTCGTCGTCTATGTGCGGCCCCTGACCGTTGAGTTCGGTTTCTTCGCCGGCTTTGATCTTGACATTGATACGGGAGTTGCCGGTTTTCAGTCTTACGAAATCTGATTTTATGCCCATTGCCTTGATACCGTTTTCGATAGCCTCGCCTGTGAAGCCTGCGGTGAAGCCCAGAGCAATGGACGGTGTACCAAGCTCATTCAGAACTATGGACACATTTATCCCTTTGCCGCCGAAGTACATTTCCTCCGATGATGAACGATTAACTTCGCCAAGCCTCATTTCAGCTGTGTGTACAACATAGTCGATGGCAGGGTTGAATGTTACAGTGTATACCAACTACATCACATCCTTGATATTTGCAGCTGTCAGATAATTTTTATCACTGAGTTTATCAGTGATTATTATGACCTTATCAAGATCCGTGAAAGTTACTGAGGTAATCTGATCGAATTTGGAATGATCCGAAAGGATATATGCGGTCCTGCTGTGTCTGATCACCTCAGCCTTTATGCTCGCCTCATTTCTGTCGGGAGTGGAAACTCCGGCAGAAAGTGAGATTCCGTTTGCTCCGATGAAGCTTTTTGTGAAGTTATAAGCCTGAAGGCTGCTGACACACTCTGCGCCGACGATCGCTTCTGTTGTAAGCTTTATCTCACCGGCTGGGAGGAAAACTTTGAAGCCTCTTTGTGCAAGCTTTTTTGCGTGAACAAAGGCATTGGTAACAAATGTGACGTTTTTTGCAGAGATATAGTCTATCATTTTTTCAGTTGTTGTTCCGGCGTCAATGAATACGAAATCACCGTCTTCTATCAGTGAAGCTGCATACTTAGCTATAGCAGTCTTTTCATCATTATAAAGATGAGATTTTTCTTCAATATTCTGTTCTCCGAAGCTGAATTTGTCAATGCAGGGCATAGCACCGCCATGTATCTTGATAAGCAGTCCGCGTTCTGCAAGGTGATTAAGATCTCTCCTCACGGTAGATGCAGAAGCGCCGAGTAATGAGCAAAGCTCACTGAGCGTAACGGCATTTTTACCGTCGAGTGCATTAAGTATCAACTTATGTCTTTCTTCTGTAAGCAAAATTATCCCCGTCCTGAATATTTAATAGTATCATTATCAAACGAACATTTATG
The DNA here is from genome assembly GCA_004554385.1 of Ruminococcus flavefaciens. GTDB lineage: Bacteria > Bacillota > Clostridia > Oscillospirales > Ruminococcaceae > Ruminococcus > Ruminococcus flavefaciens_T. The sequence goes on along the minus strand of SFMO01000034.1, from coordinate 1,208 downwards.
AGTGAATGTGAATGAATATGATTGATGTTGATTGAATTATATCATCAAGTGTCATAATAGTCAAGAGAATTCAATCAAAAACATTCATCAGCAGTAAATATCTGTGTAGATAAACAACAAACGACTGCACGATTTGTCTATTTTGACTATGGATGATGTTTTCTCAGACGAATTGATGACGGTAATTGACTGTATAAAAAGAAAAAGGTTAAACCGAATTATCATATGCGATTCAACCTTTTTCTTTTACCATTCTGTAAGAGTTCCTCACAAATGAGACAATTAAGTCATTCTACTCATTGGTACTCAATATACTCATTATACTCATATAACGGTTCTTTAGGTAATGCTATGGTCAGTCACTGAAGATTTCAGGATCTGCAAGTTTCCATATCTTCTGACTTGCCATATAACTGCATATGGCAAGCTCGGGCAGAACTACGATATCAGGCTTCGGGAGTTTCTCAATAAGCCCCTCGATATATGCTTTTCAGCGTTCTATACCTTTGATGTCGTTATCAAGCTCCAATGCAAATATACGCATAATATCACTCCGTTGGAAGGTCAATGAATGTGGATTCATGCTTAGCCGCACGGACATATTTGAGCATATCCTCTCGTAGCAGGCGGACTGTCGAAGTATTGATACCCGGATGTCCGCAAATGTATTCATCCTTCATCAGGTCGTTATCTATGACGAGCTGTATGTTGTTATCCGTATCGAATATAAGCTCCAACGCTGATACAGAGCCGGGGATAGTATGAAGATACTCCTGCATCTTATCAGCCTCCGCAAAGGATAGACGGGCACAGTTCAGCTGCGATGTCAGTAACTTGGTCTTGAATGGCTTATCACCTGGCATAAGGAGCATATAGAAGCTGGTCTTCTGGCGGTTGCAGAGAAACAGGTTCTTGCATATCTTAGCACCAAGTACCTTTTCGATAGCAAGGCAATCCTCCATAGTATCTGCGTGGTCATGGTCTGCTCTCTTGTACTCAATGCCAAGAGAGTCAAGTTTATCGTATATAGCCATTTCAACGTCGGAACGAGTATCTGTCGGACGTCCGCTGTAAAGTGTATTATCAATATTCATATTAATGCTCCTTTACCAGTTATCGCGCATAAGGAAATCTGCTATATGCACTATCTCAATGCCGTTATCGTTCCCTAAAGCAAGTGTGTCGCGGCAGACCACATATTTATGGTA
>SFMO01000033.1 GCA_004554385.1 Ruminococcus flavefaciens | reverse complement strand
TTTCGGCGGAGGAAGCAGTACCGACGGCAGTTACTACTATTGCGAGCAATCAGCAAGTAAAAGCAACGGAGCTTGGACTTACAAATTCAAGCCGACTTCTTATACCTCAGAGCTTGGTCAGTATCTTGACGGTGACGGCTACTGCTATATGAACAGCAATTATCGTGTGCTGAACCCAAACGATGATTATGCTCTCACGGGCTATTATGTCCTTGATAACCGCTATTTTGCAGACAGCGCACATACAAAGCCACCGTTCTATTGGATAGATGATGACGGCAAATTTTTCTTCCAAAATCATGACGGAGACAATCAGTACCGTTCTTTCTACGGTTGGGAGAACGATGATGCTTGGTTCATGATTACGGAAACCGATGCGAGAGCGTGGACAGGCGACAGCAATTGTTCAGCTCTGTATGGTTATGTGCAGAAGCAGTATTGGAAAACGGAGTGCAATCTTTATTACAACGTAAAGCAGAAAAAGACCTTTGATGAGGTCATAGAGGACAAACTCGGCGGTATGTCGCATAAGACGGAGCGTTTGCAGTATTACAATTTGCTTGTGGGCAATGAGGATGGCAATACGCTCTACGGAAATCATCAGACCATATATAATATGCTACCCGGTGATTCTATACGTGACTACTCCATTAAAAGAGAGTTCGGCTATGAAATGACAGGCTGGAATGAAGCAAGTGACGGCTTATATCAGGGTATAAAGGTGTATGCTTCAAGCGGTACGGAATTAACTGCTCCGTTTGCCTGCAATATCACTGATGTGGATACTGATAATAATAAGATCACATTACGCAAAGATGATGTGGTGTATTGGTATGATGGCTCAGGCGGAACAAAACGTGATACGGAGATAACCATTGCCAATGTAAAACTGACCGGCTCTTACAAAAAGGGCGATAAGCTGAAATCCGGTGATAAGTTTGCAAAAACTACAACCGGAAATGTTAATTTCCACATTTATATTGATACTGACGGCTACGGCTGGGATTATATTGATCCTCGGCTTGTACTGTATTAACGGAGGTACTGAATGGCTTTATATGATGCAAAAATAGAGAAATTCAGCAAAAAGGCAGAGCAGCTTGAAAGAAATATCAAGCGGGATACAGAGGAACGCAGAAGACTTCTCTCCGAAATCACACGGCTGCGTTATCTCTCGCTCTGCGAAAAGCTGAATTGTGATGGAGAGGAATTAGAAACCGTGCTTGCCAGAGAACATGAGCAGATTCAGAATATGAAGGCTCGTGGTCTGACCGATGATGAGATAGACGATCTCGGCAAAGGCGGCAAATACGAAGAACAAATGAGATTTTACTCTGAGGAGGACGATGATGAAAACAAGAATGATTAGTGCTGTGATGGCTGCTTTCATGCTTGCAGCAGCAAGTGTCGGCGGTATTACCGCTTCTGCCGCTGAGAGAGTTTCTGCCGAAGAAGGAACAGCAGAGACTACGGAAACAACCGCTTCTGAGCCTGCGGACGAAAGCTCCGATGATATGGAGAAGTTCCGTGAGGTCATGAGTGAGCTTGCCGAGGCAGAGACAACCGATGTTATGCCCGACTATGACGGCGATCCCTATTACGATACTGACGGCAACGCCACCCTTATCAAGTCGGAGCAGATCATCTACAATACCGAGGAAATGCAGTTCATCGCTGTGACCACAAAGGACGGTCACGTTTTCTATGTGCTTATCAATTACACGGCAGGCAATGGCGAGGACAATGTGTATTTCCTGAACAATGTAAGGAACACTTATGGACACTATAAATTGTTGGAATAAACCGCCCTCACTCACGCAAGGGCGTTATGCTTGTCAGCAAGCTCCTTATCAAGGAACTTGTAGTAGATGTGTATTTTTCGGGGCTTAGTGCGGCCCATGTTTTCATCAACAGTCACATAGCCGATCAGGTCAAGGCACATTTCTCTTGTAAGCTCCGTAGCTCCTGCATACTTACGCAGGCGGCTCATGAACTCGTCCACATCGGCTTCGTCCTGCTTGTCAGTCTTTTCACGCTCCAAGATCACTTCGTACTCCGCAGAGAGCGACTTCTTTTCAGTGCTGTACTTTTCAAGCAGATTGATACAAACATCTTCGGGAACACGACCGAGGACTTTATCCTCATAGATACCCTGAATCAGCTTGTCAAGCTCATCAAGTCTTTTCTTGACCTCAGCTTCACGCTTCTTTTCCTCAGCGGAACGATTTTCGTGCTGCCTGGACTTGTATGCCATAAATCTTGCTTTTGCATCTGCTTCACGCAGTACCATACGGCTTTTCGCCTGAATATCGGCAAGCACCGTGGCTTCAATAAGATACTGTTTGATGAAGTGCGTAGAACACACATCACCGCCACAGCGACTATGCAGACCACAGGTGTAGGAAGGCTTACAGCCCTTACCGCCGTTATGCTGCCGCATCTTTGAACCGCAGGAATCGCAGTAAAGAAAACCTGAAAGCGGAGCGGTAACACCCTTACGGTCACGCTTGCCCTGGCTCACCGATCTGTCGATCTCACGACACTTGTCCCAAAGCTCCTGCGTGATGATTGGTTCGTGGTTGTTTTCGACCACTGCCCAATCCTCCGGGCGTTTCTGAACGATCTTGTGGTTCTTGTAGCTCACCGAGGTGGTACGCAGTTGAGCGAGCTTGCCGAGGTAGATCGGATTTTTCAGAATACGCTGAACATTGATGTTGCCCCAAAGGTGCGAGGTGTTATGGGGATTCGGCTTGCCAAGCCGCTGATACTGATAATCAGACGGCGTGGGAATATGCTCTGCATTGAGAATATCGGCTATCTTTTTCGGGTTGAAGCCCTTAGCCCTCATCTCAAAAATACGGCGGACGATAGCGGCGGCATACGGATCAATGATCGGAGTATTAAAGCCGTCATCGCTCTTGAAATAGCCGTATGCACAATAGGTGCATTTATACTTGCCCGACCTTGCATTGCTCTCAAACACGGCACGGAGCTTCTTTGAAGTGTTGGCGGCGTACCACTCATTAAAAACATTCATGATCGGGAGCATATCCATTGAAGCACTGTCGCTGTTGAGGGTATCAATGTTGTCGGTCAGTGCAATGAAACGGATATTGTACATCGGGAACAGGTAATCTACATACTGTCCGACCTGGATATAGTTTCTTCCGAAACGGCTCATATCCTTGCAGATGATAAGATTTATCCGGCCAGCCTTTGCATCATCGAGCATTCTCTGGACCCCTGGGCGGTCAAAGGACACGCCAGAAATTCCGTCATCGACATACTCGTCATAGATAGACCAGCCCTGTTCGTTCACATAGTTAGTGAGGACTCGTCTCTGGTTTTCGATTGAGAGGGATTCTCCCTGTCGCTCATCGTCCTTAGACAAGCGGAGGTAGATACCCACCTTGTAATTATCCTGCTTTGGTAACATAAACACTCCTTTCCTCCAAAGCAGCTTTTATCGGTAATACACCCATTATAGCGCGCCTTACCGATAAAAGCAAGTGGTTTCTGAAATTTTCAGACACTTTCACAGCTTCGGATAGGTTTGTTCAGTACCTCATTAAGCGCCCTGTCGAACGCAAGTCGGTAAAGCTCATCATCAAGGTCTTTATCCCCGATGAAGTGGCTCACCACGATCATCTTCTGTCCGCAGACAGTATATTCATTTTCACGCTGAGGGCAGTCCTTGTACTGTTCATTCAGCTCCTGCATAGTTTTCTGTTTCATAGCGAATTTATCTCCTTAGCTTCTCTATATCTACGCTTATAGGTCAGAGGGCATCGCTTTATATCTCTTACCCTCATGGTTGTCAGTTGTGATTATAGCCGTGCGGAACGGCATTGCTGCCGCCCCTTACAGCTATCGTTTTGTTGTCGGAAATATGTTAATCCTTGTAGGAATTATCTCCGAAGAAAGAAGTCTGCCCGTCGGCAACATCATCGTCAGAGCTGTTGCCCGACTTGCTGTCTGCACCGTCAGAGCTATCGACCAGCCCCTCAATGTCAGTGTAGGACATTCCGCTGTCGGTCAGTTTACCGATGAGCGTATGCTCCGCAGTCACAGCATCAAGAAGCGCCTGCCCCTCAGCACCGCCGTAAAGCTCCGAGAGCTTATCGTAGGTGTAGAGTTTGCTGTCCGTAATAATCTTACGGCGGCGCTCATAGGCAGCCTGAATAGAACTGTTCAGCTTGTTGAGCTTTGCCTGATTTTCAGACAGCACTCCGTCCATGACGGTATCAGCAGAG
>SFMO01000032.1 GCA_004554385.1 Ruminococcus flavefaciens | reverse complement strand
TAGAGGAGAACCTGCCGCTGGACTGCACTTACACTGTTCCGCTTAAGTGTATTGCCCGGATATTCGGCACATCTCAGGATTTTGCATCTCTTGTGTGCTCAAAGCGATACATATACATCGACGGTCATATGTGCCGTAATGATGATAAGTATATTATCCGGGATTCGGGTGCAAACTTTGGACTTACATACTACGCCAGACATCACATGGCCGAATGCTGTGTCAATTTCAAGCGTGTTTACGGAAAGCAGGAGTATTCATATACATATGGTGAGCTTAACAAGGAAGAGCTTAAAGCTATTGTTGAGCACACCCTTAATATGGAGCAAAAAAACAAGTTGAAACAGGCTTTGATAGAACAGGATACAGAACGCTTGAGATTAGCGAATAATGCGACTGTCAATCCATTGGGCGAAGCAGTAAAATTCCATATGAAACGGTGCAAAGTAACCGTTGAAGCACTTGCTGAACGTTCTGGGTTAGGAATATCGACAATTGAAAAAATGAGATATGGGAAAAAGGTCAAGCTTGAGACGATACTTGCATTCTCAGTAGCTTTAGAGTTAGAGAAGTCATTCATGTATGACCTGATGAACAAAGCAAATGTATGCTTTGACACAAGGAATCCAGCACACAATATGTATCTGGCGATTCTCGAGCTAATTCCGAATGCTAATGTATTTCAGATAAACGACATTCTGAAAGAAGAAGGCTTTACGCCGTGGACTCAGGAACGTGAAAGTAAAACAAATAAAAAAACAGCATAATTATATCGGGGATGATTTCAAACGAATCATCCCCGCTTTTTTCGTTTATAAAAAACTTTTTGAAAGCCCTTATAAAAAATAAGGGTTAGAAGGCAAGATTCCATTGTATAATCGTGATTTTATCACTCGCTTATCATCTAATTTGTAATAAAAGTCGATAATGAGAAAGTACATCATATCATAATTATAAGGGTTGAACAAAAATCAACCCTTATTTTTTATGTCTGTTATTATCTAATGTCCTATGATATTATATAGACACAGTCAAGGGAACGATACCCAAGGCTGAATAAAATATTCAAAGCCTGATATGCATTAAGGGCCGCGGATACAAATATGGTTTTTCTTTAAGAAAAGCATATATTTTGTACCCTTACCTTGTCATGCCATAACCAGGCGAACTCGGAGTCTGCGTACAGATATATGCAGGCTCCATTTTTGTGTCCGCAGAAAGGACACTGTTATGGGAAAAATCTATAAAAACATCGTAATGGAAGACGTGCTGGACATTATCAGAAAAAGAGGTTTCTATTTCATCAGGACTAAAGTGCTATATCCTGATTTCGTAGGACCGAAGTACATTATAGTAACCGACGATCCGGATGTAACAGCTAAGCATCCTAAGACTAAGGGAATGATAATTATATCTCCTGATAAGTTCAGTGCAATGGCTGAAGAGTACAACAGATATTTTGGCAATGAAGACAGAGAAAAGCATCGCGAATCAAAATATCATATTGATGAAGGTTATTCCGAAGAAATAACTGAGGATGAAAACGGAGAACATCAGCTTAATCCGTTGGATATAGAATTATCCCCCACAGAAGATGCTATTGATAAACGAGAGACAGCAGCAGAAGTTGAGAAGGCAATGACTAAACTGACAGATAAGCAGAAAAGAAGAATCAAGATGTTTTATTTTGAGCAGTTAACAGAACGTGAAATTGCAAAAATAGAAGGAGTTCAAAGATACGCAATTCGTAGCTCCTTAGAAACTGCAATTAGTAAAATGAAAAAAATATTGTAAAATGACTGTGCAAAACGGCCTTCCCATTCCCCTATAAGTAGAGGGGCAAATAAAAAAGCCTTTCAGAAACTTGAAAATTGAATAGCAGCACACAAGTGTGCAGCAAGATCGGTGCAGGGAAAAGAACCTGCGAGCCGCGGGCATCCATACGCCACGACCTCGGAAACGAGCGAGCGATAAATATGAGCATGGCGGTAGGAGTATAGCCACTCCTATTATGGCAATGACAGCCGACTTGCGCGCCCGTCCGTACCAACGGCTCTGATCCCATAAGGGCAGAGAGACAAAGATCTGCGTGAACAGCGAGGACTCTGTTCGGCTTGTGTGCTCCCCACCTGGGAGGGTGCCAGAAATGGTAAGAGAATATCCGAGGCCTTTGATTAAGGAAAATGCCGTCGCGCATAGTGACGGTAAAGTACCCCGAGCAGGGGTGCGTCAGTATATGAAACGATATATGCTGACAACGATAAATCGGAGCTGCTCCACAGCAGCTCCGTATACATATAAAGGAGAGTTATATGACCTTATTACCTAAACGTGGGGATATCTATGTTGCGGATCTGGGGCAAGGTGTGGGCTCTGAGCAGGCAAATGAACGACCTGTTGTGATAGTACAGAACAATAAGGGCAATGCCTACGCAGATACAACTATCATTGTACCCATTACATCCAGAATGAAAAATGATATCCCCAATCATGTCATCATACATTACGGTATCCTGAAGAAGTATATAGGCTGTGTGCTGACTGAGCAGGTCAGGACGATATCTATATACAGACTAAAGAAGTATTTAGGTACGCTCAATGAAAAGGATATCAGAAAAATAGATAAGGCTTTGAAGATAAGCCTTGAAGTTCATAAACATGAGGTGAAGTAATGAAAATAAAAGAATTACCGCTGAATTCAGCGGTAGATGGTTTCTTTAAGAACGATGAGAAGAACGGGCTTCAGCGCCGCCCGGGTCAGATAGCCATGTCTCAGGAGATAGCTCAGGCTATAGTTGATAATAAGTCGCTTGCTGTCGAGGCTGAGGTGGGAATCGGAAAGTCAATAGCTTATCTTGTACCGCTCGTCCTCCAGTATTTCCGTGAGCGAAAGCAGATGATAATCGCTACTTCGACAATCGCACTTCAAGACCAGCTCGAGAGCGATATACTCAATGTGCTTGAACTCTTAGGAGTCCGTGCTGATGTGGAGATCGCAAAGGGAATGAAGAATTACGTCTGCCTCGAGCGTTTCCACAGATTCACAAGAGAGCATAAGGACTACACAAGGCAGTTTGACCGAGCTAAATATGGCTTACAGCTCAGACAGGATGTCTATGTGCCGGATGAGGTGTGGGACAAGATATGCATAAACTCCTTCGGTGACAAATGCTCTGAGTGTTCATTCCGTCATAAATGTGAATACTCTCTTATGCGTGAAAGGATAAGAAATAAGGATGAGATAGTGATCTGCAATCAGAATATGCTTGTATCACATTTCATAAAGGAAGAATCAGGCGAAGGCATATTCAAGCCGGATTTCAGCACACTGGTTGTCGATGAGGCACATAACCTCGAAAACAACTTCCGTGATGCTTTCACGACAGCATACAGCCAGAAAGAGATAAGCAACGAGGTCCTGAAGGCAACCGAAAACAGAAAAAACATACTTTCAAGCAGGATAGTCGAGATCATTCAGATGGTGGATGATTTCTTCAAGTATCTGAAATATGATATTCATCAGCAGCAGAGCAAATCTATCGACGATATGAGAACGTACTATTACAGACCTATCAGAGAGGTCAGGAAGCTCGTTCTCAGAATACGCTCCGCTATGCTCGAAATAGAAATGCGGACCAATCGAAGACTTAACTGCCTGCAGATGTTCAGAAACCTTGAGAACAAAGGTTGCCTTGTGTGGTTGACCACCGAGAAAGGCGTTAGAGTTAATATCTGCAAAAAGGATATTCGAAGAGAAATAGGGCGTCTGCTGTTCACAGAATCCAGAAGGACGATACTTACGTCAGCAACGATAACCTCACAGAATTCCGGTACACTCAGTGAGAAGTACAGGTATTTCCTGAACAATCTCGGCTGTCCGAATAACGTATGCGTATCGGAGCCTAAGAAGTCTCCGTATAACTATGATAAGCACTCAATGATGTATGTATCAGATAAACTGCCTATTCCAAATAAGCGCAATAGGACCGCATATCGTAACGCAGCCATTAAAGAGATAGTGAAACTTCTGAGCATTACTGAGGGAAAGGCTCTTATTCTTTTTACAGCAAAGGATGATATGCAGTACGTCTTTAAAAAGCTGTCAAATATGGGCCTTCCGTATAAGATAATGGTGCAGGACGAAAGCACTACTCAGGAACGCAGGCTCGAAAAGTTCCAGAATAACGTGAACTCAGTTCTGCTTGGCACAGGAACCTATTGGGAAGGAATAAATGTAAAGGGCGAAAGCTTATCACAGGTGATCATCTTCAAGCTTCCTTTCCCCGTACCAGATCCGATAGTGGAGTATAAAATGCGTAAAACAGATTGTCCTCTCATGGATGTTGCTGTCCCTGAGATGATAATAAAGCTGAAACAAGGTGTAGGAAGGCTCATAAGGAGCTCCGATGACAAGGGAATCGTATCGATTCTCGACCCAAGAGTAAGCAAAAGCCTAAATACAGCGTATAGGGAGGATACGCTTACATCATTACCTGAGAAGAATATAACCGAAGACATAACAGAGCTCGAAGAGTTCTGGAACATGATCAAGGAGGACGGTAAACATGAATAATACTAAACCGGGAATGGCAGACTACATGCTTGCAGTTATGAACCAGATACTTGGTACTACTGCCGTAGATAAGGAGGTATCAGATACCGAGAAGGTCAGAATTCGTGAGATCAACGAGGTGACGGTCACAGAAAGGTATATGACGATAAGAGAATGGGAGGTCAACGCATGATGCACTTCATCGCAGGGGCGATGTTCGGCGGGACCGTAGGTGTTCTGGCGATGTGCCTTTGCATAGCAGCCGGCAGAGCTGACGAGGAATAAACGTATACGGCGGTTTGCACAAATGTGAACCGCCGCATTTGTTGCCTTTGATGATACCAATTCCGAGCAAAGTGTGGTATCCTTGTGTGTTGAAAGGAGGCTCAGTATGGCTAATGTTACATATATTGCTCCGGTCAAAGCAGAGAGTACGATACATAAAATACGATGTGCGGCATACTGTCGAGTATCTTCAAGCAGCGAGGACCAGCTTCACTCCTATGCAGCACAGGTTAAGTTCTATAGTGAGAAGTTCATAGGCTCTGAAACCGAGGAGCTTGTGGATATATACGCAGATGAGGGTATCTCCGGAACAGGCACAGCAAAGCGAACAGAATTCCAAAGACTGATCCGTGACTGCAAGCGTGGAAAGATAGACCGAATATATGCAAAGTCACTCAGTCGATTCGCCAGAAACACCAAGGACTGCCTTAATACAGTGAGACTCCTGAGAGAGCTTGGAATATCCATATATTTTGAAAAGGAAAACATTGATACTGCCAAAACTAACGATGAACTTATAATAACAGTAATGGGCAGTCTGGCTCAGGAAGAATCTACTTCCATAGCACAGAATATGCGCTGGGGCATAAGAAAACAAATGGAGAAAGGTGCATTCAAACCCAGGACAGCACCATTCGGATATAGATCAGAAAATGGGAAGCTGGTCATTGACGAACAAGAAAGTGAGATTGTCAAGGAAATCTTCAGGTGGTATCTTTCAGGCATAGGTACAACTCAGATAGCCAATAAACTAAATGAACAATATGGACGTAAAGGCGAAAAGCAGATCAAATGGTGTCACACCATTGTAAGATATATCCTCTCAAATGAGCGATATATAGGAGATTTGCTGCTGGAGAAGACATACAGGACTGATACCCTTCCCAGTATCAAAAAGAAAAATAACGGAGAAAGAGATCAGTTCTATGTTACTGACTCCCATGATGCTATAATATGCCGAGATGAGTTTGAAAAGGTACAGCAGCTTATGTCGAAAATGGCCGTGAGATATCAACCTGAAAAAAAGAATAAATATATTATAGGAAGCATACTACAATGTGGAGAATGCGGTTCAGGATATAGGCGAAAATGTAATAATGGCATATATTACTGGACCTGTGCCAGTCATGACAAGAATGCCGACAATTGTCCTGCAAAGCTGATCCCTGAAGATATGATAAAGCAAGCATTTATATCAATGTGCAATAAGCTGATACAGCACTATCGAGAGATACTTCTCCCCTTACGTCGAAGCTTACAGGAACTTAATATGCGCCGTTTCAGCGGCAACACTAAAATAATAGATATACATAAGAATATCGCCGATATCAAGGAACAGCGCCATGTACTATCCAGACTCAGGAAAAAAGGCTTCATGGATGAGAAGAAGTACAACGACAAGCTCACTGAACTGGAAAGTCAGCTTGCAAGGCAAGAACGAGAGCTGAAAAAGACCGCTAAGGCTGATAATGAGGATGACATTCTCGAGCAGCTTGATATCCTCATAGACAGCATAGAAAAACAAAGTCATATAATTACTGAGTTCGATGAAGAGCTATTCGGGATCATAGTTGAGCGGATAATAGTCAGAGACAAAAGCCTTGAATTCATACTTATTTCGGGCTTATCACTCAAAGAGAATATATAAAGATACGGTGCTTTGTGAACAAAAACAAAGCACCTTTTTTGTTAGGTTTGGTGATAGATAAGACAGCAGATTTGTGGTATCCTTGTGAGGAAAGGAGATGCAGAAATGGCTAAGAATCGAAGGATACCGTTCGGTTATCAGATGATTAACGGAGAGATAACGACTCATCCGAGAGAAGTATACGCAGTCGCAAAGATATTCGCCGAATATCTCAAAGGAAGAAGTATGCTTGACATATCCAAAGATCTGCAAGCAGAAGGTATACCATATCATCCTTGTGAGGACAGCACATGGAACAAGAATATGATAAAGCGTATTCTGGAAAACGAGAAGTATCTTGGTACTGAGGTATTCCCTCAAATCATATCCCCTGATATCTTTCACAGAGCTAATAATAAAAAGCTGAAGAAAGCAACTAATATATGCATAGTCCCCGATGAACTGAAAGAAATACGGAACATGACAATATGTGCCGAATGCAGAAAAAGGCTGTTCAGGAATCAGAACGGTACATGGACTTGCAAGTCATATCATTGCGGACCATTTGAATTCAAAGCAACAGATCAGATGATATTATCGGCAGTACTTAATATACTTAACTCAGCGATAGCAAATACAAGTCTTCTTGACGTCGAATCCGAGATGAGTGTATATACACCTGACGGAGAAATACTAAAGCAGAATAATGAGATATCACGCCTCATGGAGAGTCCTGAAATTGAATTTGATCGAGTGAAAAGTGCGATATTACAGCTGGCACAGATGAAATATAACTGCTGTACATATAATGACATTCCGCAGAAAACAGAGCTGCTGAAAAAACAGCTTTCAGATAAAAAACAGCAAAACACCATTGACATCGAGATTTTGAAGAAATGTGCTGACTACATAACAGTCAGTCATAATGCGACAATAGGACTCGAGCTTATAAACGGCGTAAAACTGAATAATATAACGGAGAGGGGCAGAGAAATTGAAAGTTACAATGATACCAGCGGCTAAGATAATAAGTGCTGATACCACAGATAGATACCATCAGCTCAGAGTTGCAGCCTACTGCCGAGTCAGTACCGAGCAAGAGGAACAGCAAAACAGCTACCAGGTCCAGATTGATTATTACACCGACCTTATTAATAAAAATAAGGAATGGGAGCTTGCAGGCATATTCGCTGATGAAGGAATATCAGGAACGCAGACCAAGAAGCGTACCGAGTTCAATAAGATGATAAGGCTTTGCAAGAAACGAAAAATCGACCTTGTGCTCTGCAAGTCAATAAGTCGATTTGCAAGAAATACCGTAGATACACTTGAATACGTTAGACAACTCAAGGATCTCGGCATCGGTGTTATATTCGAAAAAGAGAATATAAACACACTGACCATGACCTCAGAGTTCATGATAGCCCTGTATGGCAGTTTCGCTCAGGCTGAGTCGGAGTCGATAAGCAAGAACGTATCCTGGGGCGTAGAGAAAGCCTTCCGTGACGGAAAGGTCCGATATAGCTATAACAACTTGTATGGTTACCGCAAAGGAACAGACGGTAAACCGGAAATAATATCTGAAGAAGCTGAGGTGGTAAGGCTGATATATAAGCTGTATCTTGACGGATCAACGCTTCGTCAGATAGCTCAGCATCTGAATGCCTTGAATATACCTAAACGTGAATATACTGAGTGGAACATAAATGGAATACATTCAATATTATCAAATGAAAAATATGCCGGAGATGCTTTACTGCAAAAGACGTATACAGTTGACTGCATCACGCATAAGAAGGCCAAGAACAAAGGAGAACGTGCAAAATATCTTGTTACAGATGCACATGATGCGATAATTGACAGAGATACATATAACCTTGTACAACAGGAACTGGCTCGAAGATCATCAATGCGTAAAAAGAGTGAAAAAACATTGTCACAGCAAGGACGATATTCAGGCAAATATGCTTTAAGTGAAATAATGGTATGTGCAGAATGTGGATCAGCATATAGGCGGCAGACATGGAACATACACGGCAGAAAATGTCCGGTATGGCGATGTGTTAGTAGATTTGATAATGGTAACCGCTACTGCAAGCAATCACCTTCAATTCATGAAGATAAGTTGCACAGAGCAATACTGTCAGCCATTAATGAGTACTATGACTGCAAGGATAATATAAAGGAACTGCTTAAAAGCAATGTGGAACAAGCACTGGCAGGGGTAAGCTTGAAAGAAACAAAGGAGATTCAGAAAAGGCTTCGGGAGATCGATGATGCCCGAAATGATTACATCTCCCTTATAGCAACCGGAACTATGGATGAAGAAGCTCTGGACGAACAGTTCCAAAAGCTCTATACTGAGGAACAGGAACTTAATTCAAGACTGAAGGCTCTGGAAGAAAACAATAATATCGACAATAATAAGAGGTCTCGGATAACTCAGGCACTGAAGAATATAGACAGTAGCTCCTGTGAGTTGACAGAATACAATGATACGCTTGTCAGAAAGCTGATAGAGTGCATAAAGGTCAACAGTAAGACTGAAATAACGATAATATTCAAAGGTGGGATAGAGGCTACAGTGGAAGTAGAGAAATGAGAAGAGCTCGTCTATGATCTTAATGGATCATAGACGAGCTTTTTCTTGTTAGTATAGATCATTACACCATTCTTTGAACTTCAGTCCCTTATCGGTAAGCTGATAAGTCTTGGACCGGCTCGATTCGGTGTAAATCACTTGGAATAATTCAGTATCACTGTATAGATTAAATATATTCCCACTGAATGCTTTCTCTCGGGGATAGATCAGTCGAAAGTAGATAACAGCACAGAAGAATGGCTTGATACAATCGAGGATAAGGTTAATTACGAAGCATGGTATCTCGGACACTGGCATACGGATAAGCGGATAGATAAGCTGCACTTCCTGTTCCATGATATTGAGACATTATAAGACAGAACAAGCTCCCTGTACACCTAAGCCCAGGGAGCAGAAATACATATTTGTTAACTGAAAAATATTTCGGAAAATTATGTTTTTCTCTTGACAAATACAATGGAATATGCTATACTATGTATAGAAAAGAATAGCGCATAGGCGCTTTAAAAAACGATGATATAAAAAAACGCTTAAAATTGCGGAAAAATGAATGTCATCAATTAAGTCATGCCCAGACAGTAAAGCTCACGCAACTGCGTGAGCTTTTTTATTTTATCCTGGTATTTTCAGAAGTTTCGATATTAATAAATCGAATCAGACCCATCATCTGAAATACGGCAAGGCAAATATCATATGATTAATGTAAACTCAAAAAGCTTTCAATCCCGGAGAGACTTTTAATGAATAAACATTTCGCATGACGGCAAGATGCCGTCCTTGACAGTAATTTGACACTTTACTGCTCAGCAAAATAAATAAGCGTTTCCTCTTATAGAAGAAACGCTTATTTATCGATATTAAATTGAGAGCTGATGATCGGACTTGAACCGACGACCTACGCCTTACCAAGGCGTTGCGCTACCGACTGTGCCACATCAGCATCAACATTAAACATTATACACCAAATGGGAGTAAAAGTCAATAGTGAAAATATTATTTTTTATGTTAACTAAAAATTCTTGAAATTTTTTTAAAAAAAGGCTTGACAAGCGTGTTTTTTTCTGATATAATATTAAAGCAGTCACGAAATACTGCAATGCGAGTGTGCTGGAATAGGCAGACAGGCACGTTTGAGGGGCGTGTGTCGAGAGACGTATGGGTTCAAGTCCCATTACTCGCACCAGCGCGAAGTTCGCGCAGCAAGGTTCGCGTTTCACGTTAAGTGAAGCGCGAATTTTTTTCCGCGCATTAAGTGGTATTTAAATCGTAATACATATACAGATAGCGTTTACCACTGGTAAACGCTTTTTCTTTTGCTATATCTCATTATAAGGGAGCAAATTTATGATATATACAGTTACATTCAATCCTGCCATTGACTACGTGGTTAAGACTCAGGCTATAGTCCTGGGAAGCGTTAACCGTGCTGATTCAGAGCAGATATACTTCGGCGGCAAGGGAATAAACGTATCGGCAGTTCTTGCGGAGCTCGGAGTGCGCTCAAAGGCACTGGGATTTACAGCAGGTTTTACGGGAGAAGCTATCGAGCAGGGCGTTGAAGCCATGGGTATCGATGCCGACTTTGTAAGGCTGAAGTCGGGGAATTCCCGTATAAATGTAAAAATAAGGGCAGCCGAGGAGACCGAGCTCAACGGACAGGGTCCCGATATAGACGACGAAGCCCTTTCTGAGCTTTTCTCAAAGCTCGACAGCCTCATGGACGGCGACACGCTGATACTTGCAGGAAGTATCCCAAACAGTCTGCCCGACGATGTATACGAGAGGATCCTCGGGATGCTTTCTGACCGCGATATCCGCACTGTAGTCGATGCGGCAGGAGAGCTTCTTCTCAGAGTGCTGAAGTACAAACCCTTTCTCATAAAGCCCAACGACCATGAGCTGGGAGAGCTGTTCGGCGTCAACATATCCACCTATGACGGAGTAGTGGAATATGCCGTAAAGCTTCAGTCCATGGGAGCAAGAAACGTTCTGGTCTCAATGGCAGGCAGCGGAGCTATTCTTCTCTGCGAGAACGGAAGGCTCATCAAATGCGGTGCTTGCAGCGGAACTGTCAGAAATTCTGTTGGTGCAGGCGATTCTATGCTGGCAGGCTTTGTGGCAGGCTCTGCGGACAACGACCTTGACTACGCACTGAAGCTCGGAACAGCCTGTGGCGGTGCTACGGCATTTTCCGACGGACTTGCCCGAAAGGAACTCATAGACGAGCTTTTCAAACAGCTCAGGACCATATAAAGTTAAACCCCCAAGGCATTTAATCGGATTCCCATATAGAAGTTTCACCCCGAAGTATTAAAAAACGCTTCGGGGCATTGTATTTTATACGGTTGCTATACTAAATCGGAATTTAGCTGTTATCCATTAAGGGACGCCCTCACTTGCAGGGCGTCCCTCTTTCAAAAACAGTCCACTGGACTGTTTTTGAAATTCACCCTTGCGGAGCGCCTTCGTATTGTTTCGCTGTTCTCTGAAAACTGTGAACAGCGACCAGAGGCGCTGCCTCTGGACACCGCCAAAGGAACACAGTCCCTTTTGAATCCCGTTCATGGGCTCGGCGTACTTATCGCGCTGTAAGCGATGTACAAATATCATTTCTTATATTATTAAGCGAGTTTACGAGCGACAACGTGGCAAGCGGTCGAGCTGGCTCAGCTCGAAATTTAGATTTATGTTAGCAGCAACTATATCACAGCATTGAAGTTCTGACAAAAATGCCATAGCACTTCTGACTGTAAATCAGAAATACTATGGCAAAAACTGCTATATTAGTGCAGCCATTTTAAGCTTCGGGGCTTTATTTTTTATGAATCAAAGAAATTGCGTCCGTCATCTGTAACGAGTCTCTCGGACTTGGGATACTCGAATATGGTAGGATCGTTTGAGTGCTCTGTCAGATAATCGGCGAATTTACGCGCATACCACTTCGCAAAAACAAGATTGTGCATGAGGTAATTGCCGCAGTTTACAGCTGAAGTGCCGGGCACCTCATCTGTATCCTCAACAGATCTGAAGGCATTTATCAGCAGACCGCAGATATCCTTAGGCTTGTGCTCCCCCTTGAGGATGAGATAGAAGCCTGTGAGACATCCCATAGGTCCCCAGTAGATCACCTGATCCTTCCACTGCGGATCATTTCTGAGAAAGGTAGCGACAATGTGCTCCAGAGAATGCATCGCAGCCACATCGACAGGGGGCTCGGTATTTGGCTTTGTAACTCTTATGTCGTAGGTCGTGATCTTCTGATCTCCCAGAGTATCGGTCCTGCTTACAAAGATACCCGGAACAATCTTAGTGTGGTCAACGGAAAAGCTTGGAATAAGGTCCATGTATATATCTCCTTTCAAAATGTGCATATTACGGGCATCGGCAAAAGCGTCAGCCCTGCGGATATAGTAAAGTTCCTGTTATCAGTTCTCAGGAATTATCCCATCAGATAAGCCTGAGTTTTATCGGAGTGCGTTTAAGCATTGCGACGGTCAGATACATGGAACAGTGCCGTTTACTGTCTGTGCACCAATAAAAACGGTTTATCTCAGTAACAATTATAGCATAACAAAAATGCCCTGTCAATAGAAATGCCATAGTATTTCCTATTATTTTTGTCGGAAATACTATGGCTCGGTAAATCGGTATATTTACTCATCGTTTTATGCGGATATTGGTTATAGCGCACTGGTCTCCCGTAAGAGCGGCATAGAGCTTCGGAACACTGTCCGAGACTGTTGTCACCGAGTGTATGGACAAGCCGCAGTACTCCGCAGAAATAATTATCTGCTCTTTATCCAGCTTGAAGTGAAGTTCACATTCCTGTCCCGCCTTGTTCTGCACCTTCCAGTTGTTCCAGTCGGTGAAGCTGTCCAGCTTGTTGACGATAACACGGTTTTCGGCGTGGTCATCTTCCTCCCAGCCCTCGCCGTCCATTCTCACAATGGTGAGCTCGCGGTATTTTTCGCCTCCTACCCTGCCGTCAGCAGATGTATATATGAGAGCAAAGGGGCAGTGCCATACCAGTCTTGCAGTGGGGAGGCTCATGGTATGGAAAGATACGCACATTCCGTCGGTTATCTCGAAACCCTCTGAACAAGCCGAGCGCCAGCCGTCTATCTGCACATTGGGAATATCCCCGGCAGGTGAATCGATATAGCTTATTTCCTCAGCGATACGCGGAATAGATCCATCTCCTATGGTCTCACCTGTCTTGGAGACCTCCACTCCCTCGATAGTACAATTCTTTCCCGTCAGCGAGAGGTAGCAGAATCGCGTACTGTCGGGGAGAGCTATGATTATCTCATGGAAGCGGAAACGGTTGGACAGTCTCAGCAGAGCGTGATCCTTATAGCGTGTCGCTTCGATGTCAAAATCTATCTTTTCGCCGCGAAGCATCGCTTTTGTTTCAGCAGAAGCTCCTGCGGTCTCATTTGTCTTGGTACGGACGTTTCTCACGCCTGCCTGCTCCACATTTCCGTTGGCATGGATAGTCACATACTCGTGGTAAAGCAGGTCTCTGCGCTTGCGCTCGCTCTCATGTATCCTTCCGTCAAGAGAATCGAAGAGTATGATGCTCGGAATATTCTCAGTGTTTCTCTCATCGGTCATGCTGCTTGTGAGGTGGATATGGATAACGTTGTTGGTCAGCAGGATACCGTCGGAAACAGTGGAGCGGTAACTTGTGCAGATAAGGTCGCTGATACCCTCACCCTCGCCGATGTCTTCGCTCTCCTTCATTTTATACTCTGAGTCAAGGTCGATGAGGTGAAGCATTATCCTTGCATAATTCGGGTCAAACTGAGTCCCCGTGCCCTTTACGAATTCCTCGCGGACGAGCTGCTGAGGGATAGGGTCACGGTAACTTCTCTTGGATGTCATGGCGTCGTATGCATCGGCAACTGCAATGATACGGGCAATATCCGGAATATCCTCGCCTTTGAGACCTGCAGGATAGCCATGTCCGTCATAGCGCTCATGGTGATAGTGTGCACCGATACTGAGGTACGGCGACTGGCTGATGCTTGAGAGTATCTGCATTCCTATGACGGGGTGAGTCTTTATAGCGCCGTACTCCTCGTCGGTGAGCTTGCCCTCTTTGTTGATGATACTGTCCTTTATGCCTATTTTACCAACGTCGTGAAGAAGGGCTGCGAAGTATATCTCCTCGCACTCCTTTTCGCTCTTGCCTGCACTTCTTGCCACCTTCACTGAATACTTGGCTACTCTGCGTGAATGACCGTGGGTGTACTTGTCCTTGGCGTCGATAGCGTTTGCAAGAGCAGTTGCGGTCTGCTCGAACAGCAGGTGCATATTTTTCTGCTCTTCACGTACCATTTCTATCTCCAGTTTGTTGGCGCGTTCTATCATCTCGTTCATATCCAGAAGTGCATAGACATAAAGCAGCACTACCAGCCCGACAATGGTGATATTTATAAGGGAAACGCCGTATGTGAATATCTGTACAATGGCAGAGAGCAGCGTCACCACGGAAAACAGAAGTATAGAAATACGGAGATTTCTGCTTATTCGCTTGTACTGTTCGAGTATTACGGACATATCAAGTATCAGAATTATCAGCGGAAACAGATAGCAGACTATAAAGCCCGGCGAGCGCTGGTACTGATTGAGCTCGTCAAAGGTATAGTAAAATCCTGTAAACTGTGATATTATAAGCAGAATGAGCCCCATTCCGCAAAGGGCGCATGACAGCTTCAGCCGCAGAGGCGGCTTTTCAAAGCCTCCATCGTGTATATACAAGTCTATCAGATACAGTGTAAAGATGAAGATAATGCCAAGAGTAAGTGCAAATACCATGAAGTTGCTTATTCTCACCATCCAGAAGCCTATGTCACTTGTGTTTCCGCGGTAGTTGTAAGCCATTCTGTCAGAAATGAGCAGGAACATGGCGGAGAGCTCAAGAGATAGCATGATGTATTTGCGCGACGGTATGAGCGTCTTTGTTATGAGAACAAAAAATGCAAGCATGCCGCATATAAGAGTCAGTGCAAACATTATATTGAGCTGATATTCTTTCAATAGTTCTATGATTTTATCCATATTTTAAAGTCCCCCTGAGGTTTCAAAAAAACAGGCAGTATATATATTCAAAAATATGCCCAAAAGTTTTCAAAATCTTACCTATTTATATGTATATTATAGCACAATAGCAGACAAAAAACAATAGTCTGCCAAAAAAGTTTACTTTTATGCACAAAATGAGAAATGCATTTTTGCTGAAGAAGCTGCCACAGAAAGCGTTCCCACCTGCCGGATATGTTAACTTCAGCTAATTAGAAAATGCGTTTTGGCACATTTCTCTTTGGACTATATATCCGTCTCAGCCGGCAGCATAGCAACAATATTTTACCATAAGTCAAAATGAGCAGTATAACGTCGATTCGGGCTTTCCGCATTTTGTATACTACGTTAAAGTGATATTTCCGCAGCAGCCAAATACCGCTATTTTTTTAATTTTTTCATTCTGTAATCATTTCACATTACAACAAAATGTTGAAAAATGTATTGACATTTCAAAAGTGTTGTGGTAAAATCAACAATGTAGGGCGACGATAACACATAGACTCAGTAACGTTAACTAAGATCAGAAAAATATCAAAAAGCCGTTCCGGAAGGCAATTTTCAGATCTATCCACAAAAGGACCCAGTGTGTATATCAGTTGCTTATTGTACTATATGTCACTCTATGATCTATCACTTAAACTAAAAAAAGATGTAACAGGAGATTTTTATTATGAAAAAAACACTTAAAGCAATTATTGCAGCTACAGGCGCAGCAATCATGTGTGCAGCACCCGTATTAACATCAGTATCATCCACACCCATCGTAAACAACCTTTCTGCTTCAGCTTCTGTGTATGTAAATTCTTGCGACAGCTTTGACAACAACTGGGTTCCAAGCATTACAGGTCTGCGCGATACAAATAAAGTTAATCTTGGACATGTAAATTATGAGTTTACTACCAGAAAGGTAAATGATAAAACAGAGTATATTGCTACGATCTTAGGAATTGACTTTGCGGATTCACGCATCAAATTCCCTAAGGGTATCAACGTAAACGGTACTTTCTACAAGACAGTAGCTATTGCAAACGGCGCATTCCATGGCAAGGACGGAAAGATACCGGAAAACAGCAAGAAGGCACCTAAGGGCGCTGCTCTCACAATGGTCGACCTCAATGCTGCAATATATCTTGAGACTATCGGCGATGATGCATTTAACGGCTGCACTAAGCTTACAGGATCTATCAGACTGCCTAAATCTTTAACTTCTATCGGTGCTCGTGCATTCCGTAATACTGCTATTACAGAGATTGCTTATACTGTAGAGGACCGCAAGCCTGTCAGCAGTCTCAAAACAATCGGTGATGATGCTTTCTGTCAGTGCGAGAGCCTTACAAAGATATATTTACCTGCAACAATGGAATCTGTGGGAAACAGAGCTTTCAGCGAATCAGGCATTACACTTGTAAATTTCGCAGGTCCTAACTCATCACCTGTTACTATCAAGAGCCATGCTTTCTCCAAGTGCACAAAGCTCAATTCCATCGGTACAGACCGAACTGTACACTCTTCAAGCAGCAAAGACGCTTTCAGCGATTCAGCTTCAGGTCTCAAGTCCAAGGTACACAAGTACTCATCAAGCACATCAGACAGCGTTATCAACCAGTTCAAGAACTTCTTCAGCTTCTGATAACCGGTCGCGCTGATAAATAATCTGCTGTATTTTTTCAGCAGCTATGCACATCATGTAAAAGGACACGCTCTCCATCGATCAGTATGGAGAGCGTGTTTTTCTTTGAAGAAGCGGCGAGCCGCTGCCCCCTTTTTCGCGCAGAAGTCCGAATAAACCGAAGCTTTTACGCCGCGCCCCTTGCCATTTACAATATAATATGTTAAAATGTCCTTATATGATTATCATATAATAAGGAGAATGAGATGGAATACAAATACAAGGCTTTTATAAGCTACAGACATATCGAGCCCGATATGCAGGCTGCCGAAAGACTGCAAAAGCTGCTCGAGGGCTACAAGCCGCCGAAATCGCTGGGGGTAAAGAAGGAAAACTGGCGTATATTCCGCGATGTTTCGGAGCTACAGTCAAGCAGCGACCTCAGCGAGATAATCAAGAACGCTATCGAGTCGTCGGAATACCTTATAGTAATATGCTCCCCCCAGTACACTGAATCAAAATGGTGCTTGCAGGAGCTCACACGTTTCCGCGAGCTCCACGACAACAAGAACACCAACATAATCACCCTGTTGGTAAACGGCGACCCGAAAGTGTCATTCCCGAAGGAGCTCACCTACGCTGAGGTCACCACAACCAACGAAAAGGGCGAGGAGGTAACGGTAAAGGTAGACGTAGAGCCCCTTGCCGCAAACATAGTAGCGGATGACATCAAGGAGTCCATGAAAAAGCTGAACACCGAGTATCTCCGTATAGCTGCTCCCCTGCTGGGCTGCGACTTCAACGACCTGTTCCAGCGCGAAAAGCGCCGTGAGGCTGCAAGACGCCGCCGTATCTTCGGCGGTATATCGGGAATACTTTCCCTCATTACTATAATCAGCGCTGCTTCTGCTATCACCATAAACGGCAAGAACAAGCAGATACAGAAGCAGAATGACCAGATAAAGGAACAGAACGCCGAAATAGAAAACAAGAACGGCGAACTCCTTGTTGAGAACGCAGGCCACCTTGCTGTTGAGTCCGAAAACCTCTTCAAGGACAGCAGTCTTATCCCTGCCGTAAAGAAGGCTGTGGAGGCTCTGCCATCCGAGGGAGAAGAAAAGCCGGTGCTCCCCGAGGCGGAGTACGCACTCTCCCGAGAGCTTGGTATGTTCAGGCATACACAGACAGCCCCTCAGCTGTCTTTGAAGCATGAATGTGCGGTTGAACAGCTATCATTCATGGGCGGCGGAAAGTCCGTGGTATCACAGGACGCTACGGGAGTTTACTTCTGGGACGCTGATACAGGCAAGCTTATCAGGAAGCTTTCCGCAACAGACAGCGAGTTCACATCAGGTGCAGGCAGCTCAAATGAGCTGACAGCTTATTTCGACATCGATACGGATAAAACAGGAACTTATTTCCACAATACAAGCTCCCCAAGCAGTGTTTCCTACGAAAACAGCTCCGTTTTCAATAAGATATACACCTGTTTCATACACTCCGTTGATCAGGACGAGCCCGGTACAGGCGGCGACGTATACATAACAAACTCCGACAAAACTGTATGGCGAATCGACGGCACTACAGGCGAGGTAAAGTGGAAAGCTCCTGCCGCCGAGAATGCCTTCAACTACCGCATGTTCAGTGTAGATGAGAAGTATATACTCCGACTCTACCTGGAAAAGAGAACTCTTACAAACGGCACCGCCATAATGGGAGACAACTTCTTCCTTGAGCTCATTGACCGCGAGACAGGCACTATATCCGATACCATAGATATGGGTGAGCTGAGCTCGGAATTCGGTATATTCTCAATGCTCTCCATAAAGTGCGTACGTGACGGTGTGGTATATATATACAGCGAGTCCGACAGCAAGCTCACAGCCTATGAGATAAAGGATCACAAACTCTCGGAAAAGAACAGCACTGAGATAAAGCCCCCTGTTGAAAAAGCTATAAGCAACATGTATATGGAGTTCATGGGCAGCGATACTGTCATAGCTTCAACCAGCATCGTGGGCTTCGAAATGAAGACCGACATTATCCGCTTCAGCAAGGACATGAAAGAGAAAAAATGGACCGCTTCCCTCCCCGTCAACTATCAGAACAAAGGAAAAATGTTCCTTATGTCTGCCGATACCACAGGCTATGAACACGATGTTCTTGCAGTCACCACAAACCGCACTGTTTCCTTTGTGGACTACGAAAACGGCAAGCTTCTGAAATATCTCCCTATAGACGGCGAAATGGTAGACGTATCATTCAGTCAGAGCGGACTTGTTATGTTCACGCTCAACAGCGGCGAGGAATACACGTTAAACCTTAAAAGCTTCACAACAGGCAAGGATTCCGACCAGGCTGCATACAGAGTCCAGACAATGACCACAAAGCTCTCTCTTTGCAGCTACAGCCTGGGCAAGTACGCAACTGCCGAGAATTACTCCAATACAGCCTATATCCAGTATCCTAAGGAGAACTCATACTACACAGACATCGACACAGGCGAATTCATGTACAACCGCAATGTCCTCGCAGTATCCGGCGACGGCTCAAAGGCTGCCGTTGTCTCCACATACTACCCCAACGGCGAGTACAAGACGAGCAGCAAGCTCACCGACCACCTGTTCATCTATGATACAGCCTCAGGCACATGTACTGAGGTGACAGACCTTGAAGACAGCAGAGTCAACTCCGCCGCATTTATCGGCAGTGACAAGCTCATCTTAAACGCAAACATCAAGGGTGCCAATGAGGACACAACAATGATAATCAACGTTTCTGACGGAAAAGCCTCAGAGATAAAGGACGCTCCAAAGGCTATGCGCAGAGACATGGAGCTTATCCCGACAGAAGGCGGTGCATATTACCTGGCAGACATGAGCAGGAATCTGGTGTTCGTTTCATCTGACGGCAGCTTCAAGTCATGGGCTCAGAAAGACGAGGGGTCTTCACTCGCAGACAGGGAACTTGTCAATGAGATGTACGCCGTTTCCGGCAGCAAGGCTGCTATGCTGGCTAAGCTCAGCAATGGGGAAGGAAAGACTGCTCTTATCGTTCACGATTTCTCTGTCGGTCAGCATATCGAGCTCGAATTCAACGCAGAAAGCGATACTGCTCCCGAGGTACAGCGTATCTTCTGGCAGAATGCCAACACTGTGGGAGTGCTTTTCAGTGACCGTACAGTTGGTCTTTTTGACGCTGAAAAGGGTCCGCGCAAGGCAACTGTCTCCCTTAACGGCACAAGTCAGGAGCCTGTTTCCGTCGTTCCTGTCAGCGATGACAGATTCGCAGTGCTCTGCCGTGATTCTCACCTTTACGAGATGAACTCCGAGGGCTTCACAGGCAGGAGCTGCCGACTTGACTTTGCAAGCGACTATGACAATGACATCTATGAAGCTGACAGTTCATCCGCAGCACTTCTCGAAACAAGGCCATCATCAGACGCGGGCAGAGTTTACGCAGTATGGGACAAATCAAATGCATGGCTCCTTGACACAGCACGTTTCACTGTGCGCTACAGGATAGAAGATTTTTCCGCAGCATCAAAGTCGAACGACAAGGTATTCATAAGCGATAAAAACAAAAATAAGATAGGCTGCTTCCCTGTTTACACCACACAGCAGCTCCTAAGCGCCGCAAGGGAATACCTCTCGGCTCTGGGTGAGACGTGAAAGGACTGACAAATGAGCAACAATAAAAGTCGTAAGAATACGACGCGGCTGATATTTCTTCTGGCAGTGCTTTCATTCCTGATAGCCACAGCACAGGGTATCATCTACTACAAGAATTACGATTCATTCTTCAAGTGCCTGTTGGTGCTGCAGAACAGTATCAACGCATTCGGCTTCAAGGCTTCGGTAACTATCAAGGACACCGTTGCCTTTATGAAGGATAACCCCTCACCTCTTAACAAGGGCATTGGCTACGCTTACTGTATCGCAGTTTTCACTGCGCCATACTGCACTATCTCATTCATCTACAAATTTCTGGAGCGCCTGCTCCGCTTCATCATCTTCTTCCGCAGAGACAAGAACTGCCGTCATATAGTGGTATTCGGCTATAACAGCGACGTGAAGTCCATGCTGAAGAACAACAGGTCCGACCCGAAAAAGACCTGCATACACATAGTTACCAACGAGCCTATCGACAACGAGGAGATATACCGCCTCAACAAGGCAGGCTACGTCGTTCATTACGCAGATGTGCTCAAGGCGGCAGACTCCGAGCTGCGGACTCTCCTTGCAAAGACACGTATCGACATCGCCACCAATATCATACTCTTCGAGACCTCGTCCATACGAAACTTCTCACTTTTACAGCTCTTCCGTCTCAACGAAAAGGACTCCGAGGACAGGATAAAGCTGGCACAGGGAGCTAAGGTCTCGTGCAGGTGCGAGGAGGAGGGCATAGGCAGGCTTATCGCCGAGTACTACAACAGTACCGCAGGTACCGACGCATTCTTCGACCTTGAGCTTGTGGGACTTCCCGAAATGCAGATACACAAGATGTACTCCGACCACCCTATCCATTCGGTATATCTCGGCACTGACACTCCGCTGAAGGACTGGACAGCTCACCTTCTTGTGGCAGGCTTCGGTCAGCTTGGTCAGCAGGCGGTATTGCAGGCAATGAATCTGGGAGTAGTCCACGAGAGCAACCGTATAATCATCGACGTTTTTGACAGCAATATCAAGGCTAAAAAGGCAGTTTTCCTCAATCAGCTCAGCCGTGAGACCTTCGATATGACCGACAGCAGCGTTATTCTGAAAAGCAGCGCAGCTGACGGGCTTCTGGAGATAAACTTCCACGAGCTGAACATCTCACATCTCAGCTTCTATGACACCATACGCAGCAAGCTCGACGCAGAGCCCTATACCTACGCTGTCATAGCTCTTGAAAATATCGACCTTTCGGTACACTGCGCTATACAGCTGGAGGAGCTCTTTAACGAGCGCGGTCTCAAGCTGCCCATACTTATGAGAATGGATACCGACAGGCGCCTTGCAGGCTATATCTCCGCCGAAAACAGCGCTCTTGCCGATGTCAGCCTCATAGATGACAGAAGTATAGTCATAACCCTCGACATGATAATCAACCGCGAGATAGACCGCCTCGCCAAGAACTACAACCACTTCTACAACAATATCAAGCTCATCACCGCCGACGAAACTGGCACTGCCGACAACTCGGAGGCAGACCCCGAGCAGGAATGGAACAGACTGCGGCTTTTCCGCCGCTCGTCAAGCAAGGCTGCCGCATATCACGACGAGATAAAGAACGATATAATCCCGAAGCTTGCCGCAGAAAACGGCGCAGAGCTCTCGGCAAAGCTGGAGGAGCTAATCGGAAGGAACGGCTCTCTTATGCGCTACACAGGCTCGGCATGGCAGATGAACGGCACTGAGGAGGAACTGCTGGACAGACTGAAAAAGGACAGCTTCGCATACGGTCTCGCTTCTCTGGAACACCGCCGCTGGTGCTGCTATATGGCTTCCATAGGCTGGCGCTCGGGAGAACGCAGCGACAGGTTCCGCAGAAATCCCTGCCTTGTGCCTCAGCAGGAGCTAATGGAAACAAATCCCGAAATGTGCAAATACGACCTTATGTCGCTTATGGCAAGATACAAAGCCCGTAATTAGCTATGCTAATTAGGGCTTTAGCCTTTAGCCTGTAGGGAACGCCGCCCTCGGCGTTCCGTCAAAAAATATACACCTGCCATTAAGGGACGCCCTCTCTTGCAGGGCGTCCCTCTTAAAAAAAACAGTCCACTGGACTGTTTTTTTAATTCACCCTTGCGGAGCGCTTTGTAACTGTGGGGCTTTGCCCCACTCCCCACCAGAGGCGCCGCCTCTGGACTCTGCCAAAGGAACACAGTCCCTTTGGAATCCCATTCATAGGCTCGACAAATTTAACTGTTAACACAACTCCGCAAGTTATGAATTGACATTCTCAGCCATATGCGGTAAAATTGAATTATGACAATCATATCCGGCATTCAGCCTATCCCCTTGCAGTTAAGGGGTAAGGGCTAACTTGAAAGGACTGATATTATGAGAATATTAAAGCGCCTGTCCGCTTTTACTGCGGCGGCGGTAACAGCTGTGACCGCTTCTGCGGCTTCGCTCCCTGCTTTTGCAAAGACTACTCCAAATGTTGTCGATTACGAAGAGACCGAGAACAACTGGGCTAAGCTTTTACAGTACACCCTTTACTTCTATGACGCCAATATGTGCGGTACGGGTGTTTCCGACAACAACCGCCTTTCATGGCGCGGAAACTGCCATGTATATGACGCAAAGGTGCCTATGCACCCAATTGATGACAACCACTCGGGTACAAATCTTCCCGAATCCTTCATGTCAAAGTATAAGGATATACTTGACCCCGACGGTGACGGCTTCATTGACGTTGCAGGCGGCTTCCACGACGCAGGCGACCACGTAAAGTTCGGACTTCCCGAGGCTTATGCGGCTTCTGTTGTGTCATGGGGCTACTATGAGTTCCGCGACGCCTACAAGGAAACAGGACAGGATGCTCATGCCGAGACCATATGCCGCTATTTCTGCGACTACTTCATGAAGAGCACCTTCCGCGATGAAAACGGCGACGTGCTTGCATTCTGCTATCAGGTAGGCGACGGAAGCGTTGACCACGAGTACTGGCAGTCCCCCGAGATAGACGCTATGGGACGTCCTGCTTTCTTTGCAACATCTGAGCTTCCCACCACCGACGATGTATCTGAAAGTGCGGCGGCTCTTGCTATCAACTATTACAACTTCAAGGACACCGACCCCGAGTACGCTGAAAAGTGTCTCGACTACGCAAAGGCACTTTTCGACTTTGCCAACAAGAACGAAAAGAAAGTGGGTGCAGGCGGCGACGGTCCTATGAGCTTCTACACATCAAGCAAGTGGGAGGACGACTTCTGCTTCGCCGCAGGCTGGCTCTACCTTATAACAAAGGACCACGATTATCTTGAAGCCTGCGAAAAGTACATCGACTACTATGCTCCTCCCGGATATGTTCTCTGCTGGAATGACATGTGGAACGGCGTGGGACTCGTATTCGGACGCATACAGGACATCTATCCCGAGGTCTGCGAGGAGACCCGTGTGGCTATCGGCAGAGGTCAGTATGAGGTTCTTGATTTCTGGGAAATGGAAGCAAAAGCCCTCAATACCGTTATGAACAAAAAGCTTACTCCCGCAGGCTACTTCCACCTTGATACATGGGGAAGCGCAAGATACAACACCGCTGTTCAGTTCACCGCTCTGGTATACGACAAGTACAACAAGGGCAAGGACAGATACAACGAAAAAAATCCCGACTATACCTTCTCTGACTGGGCTCTCGGACAGATGGAATACATCATCGGCGATAACCCTCTGGGAAGAAGCTATGTTGTCGGCTACGGCGAGAACTCAGTAAAATATCCACACCACCGTGCGGCTTCGGGACTTACTATGGCTGAGGACCCTGCCGAGCACAAACACGTTCTCTACGGCGCTCTTGCAGGCGGTCCTGACGAAAATGACGAGCACAACGACGTCACAAAGGACTGGGTATACAACGAGGTAACTATAGACTACAATGCAGCTATAGTCGGCGCGGCAGCCGGACTTTACCTCTACAAGGGAGACAAGTCCATGAAGCCCGAGGAAAACTTCCCTCCTGCCGAAAAGGAAAACGATACACAGCTCTTCTCGGGAGATGATTTCTGGGTATCGGGATATTGCTCCGAAGCTCCCGAAAAAACAGGCTCAGGCGTTACAAAGCTCACCTTCTTCGTGAATACTGATTGCTTAGAGCCTCACAATGACCTGTCCATACGCTACTACTTCAGCATTGAGGAATTCGAGAACAAGACTATCCCCGGAAGCTTTGTGCTGCAAAAGACCTACGACCAGGTGGAGACCGAGGTCACAGACAAGTCAGCTGTGCTCTCACAGCCAAAGCAGTACAAGGACGATATTTACTATATCGAAATATCATGGCCTGAATACGCTGTTGCAAACTCCAACAAGAAGTATCAGCTCATCATCGGAAACTACTTCGGCGAAAAGTGGGACTCCTCCAACGACTGGAGCAGAAAGGGCATGATAGACCTTACGGAAGAGGGCGAGGACTACGACAATATCGTAAGCGGTGTAGAACTGGCAAAACGCTGTGACAACGTATGCGTCTATGCAGACGGCAAGCTTGTTGGCGGCACTGAGCCCGACGGCACAAAGCCTGCAAAGGTATACAAGGTTGCTCAGCTTGTAAGGCTCCGCAGAATGATACTTGGAATATCCCCGTTCAGCACTAAGGAAGCCGCTGACCAGTTCGATTTCAACGGCGATAAGAACGTGGACCTGTATGATGAGATAGAGCTCAGAAAGCTCCTCATCAAGCAGGGCTGAGATTATAAAAAGGCTGTACCCATAAGTACAGCGCTGATATAGAAGTTTTAAGCCATGGTATTTCTGGTGCAAAGTCAGAAGTACCATGGCGTTTCTATTGACAGTGCATAGGTGACGTGCTATAATGGTTACTAACATAAATCAGAATTTCGAGCTGAGCCAGCTCGACCGCTTGCCACGTTGTCGCTCGTAAACTCGCTTAATAATATAAGAAATGATATTTGTACATCGCTTACAGCGCGATAAGTACGCCGAGCCCATGAACGGGATTCCAAAG
>SFMO01000031.1 GCA_004554385.1 Ruminococcus flavefaciens | reverse complement strand
TGTTCCTTTGGCGGTGTCCAGAGGCAGGCTTAACCAGCCCGTCCCCTCTGTCAGCTTCGCTGACATCTCCCCATTTTATGGGGAGTCACCTCTGGTCGCTGTTCACAGCTTTCAGAGAACAGCGAAACAATACGAAGGCGCCCTGCAAGGGTGAATTCCGAAAACAATCCAGTGAATTGTTTTCGGAAGAGGGACGATGTGGTCATCGCCACCTGCAAATATATATTTTGATTTATATCAGTCCATTCTGTTTTCCATGTCAGTATACTCACGCATGGGCGATATTGCTTTATACGCAGGACGGATTATCTTGTTGGAGTTGATAAGCTCCTCTATTCTGTGGGCTGACCAGCCCGATATTCTCGCTGTTGCAAAAAGCGGTGTGAACAGCTCGTCCGGTATGCCAAGCATACGGTATACAAAGCCGCTGTAAAAGTCCACGTTTGCACAGACACCCTTATATATACGGCGCTCCTCGGCGATGACCTCGGGAGCAAGCCTCTCAACCAGTGAATACAGCGCAAATTCATCATGCCTGTTCTTTTCTGAGCTGAGCTTCTCAACAAAGCCCTTGAACACCTTTGCTCTCGGGTCTGACTGAGAGTATACTGCATGTCCCATGCCGTAGATAAGACCTGCCCTGTCGAACGCCTCCTTATGGAGAAGTTTCCTCAGATAGCCTCTGACCTCCTCCTCGTCAGTCCAGTCCTTTACATTCTGCTTCATATCGTCCACCATCATTGCCACCTTGATATTGGCGCCGCCGTGCTTTGGTCCCTTAAGTGAGCCAAGTGCCGCCGCTATGGCAGAATAGGTATCAGTGCCCGATGATGACACTACATGAACGGTAAATGTGGAGTTGTTTCCTCCGCCGTGCTCAGCATGGAGCACCAGTGCAAGGTCAAGTATACGCGCTTCAAGCTCGGTGTACTTTCCGTCCTCACGGAGCATATACAGGATATTCTCGGCTATGGAGAGTTCGGGCCCGGGGCTGTGTATGAAAAGGTCGCCGCCCAGTCTTGCATACTTGTAGGCATGATACGCATACACTGCAAGCACAGGGAAAAGTGTTATAAGCTCAATGCTCTGTCTCAGAACATTGGGCACAGATATATCGTTTGCCTTATCATCATAAGAATACAGCGCAAGTACGCTCTTTGC
Source organism: Ruminococcus flavefaciens (assembly GCA_004554385.1). Lineage (GTDB taxonomy): Bacteria > Bacillota > Clostridia > Oscillospirales > Ruminococcaceae > Ruminococcus > Ruminococcus flavefaciens_T. Next base: position 36,274 of record SFMO01000031.1, on the reverse strand, counting down.
AAGGGTATTCATCATATTGTCTGTTGGAGCTTTCATAATTACGTCCCTCATAAAGTTTGAAGGGAGCTCGCGGAAATCAGCAAGTATGCGCCTGAATCCTGCAAGCTCATTCTCCGACGGCATTTTTCCGAAAAGGAGCAGGTAAACAGTTTCCTCAAAGCCGAAACGCTTTTCCTTTATGAAGCCTGCGACGATATCTTCGACGTCAATACCCCTGTAGTACAGCTTTCCGTCGCCGTGATTGGGCATATTCTCTCCGCTGTCAAGCACTTTTATGGTACTGATATTGGTAAGTCCTGCAACTACACCATTGCCGTTAAGGTCGCGGAGTCCGCGCTTAACGTCATACTGTGTATAGAGCTCGGGATCTATCCTGTAGCCTTCCATGGACATATCAGCAAGTTTCGTGATCTCTGGTGTGATGTCTGAAAATTTGTATCTCATATATCGTCATCCCTTTCTTTATTACAGATAGTACTGAAATTTATACATATTACAATTATATTTGATTTTATTTATTTTGTCAAGGCTAAACAAAAAGTTATTTTCCATGTCAAATAACAGATGTGAATTTTTATTATTTGTCTTGAAATAATATGTATAATATGGTAAAATATATTTGTCGGCTATTCTGCCGATCTTGACAAAGGGAGATGATCTGAATTGGAATCAGTTGAATATAAATGTCCGAACTGCATGGCGGATCTGAAGTTCAATCCTGCCTCTCAGAAGCTGGAATGTGAATACTGTCTCAGCACCTTTACTGCCGAAGAGATAAAAGAGCTCTGTGCAGAGACCGAAAACAGTATCCCTCAGGAAACTATCCAGCTTCAGGAGGACTTCGAAAACCATACCCACCTGTATCGCTGCAAAAGCTGCGGCGCTGAAATAATGGCAGACGATCAGCAGACTGCCACCTTCTGTTATTATTGCCACAATCCTGTTATCTTAGCAGGTAAAATGGGCGGAAACTTCAAGCCCGACAAGGTCATAGGCTTCAAGCTCACAAAAGAAAACGCCCTTGACCTGTTCAAAAAATGGGCAGGCAAGCGCTGGTTCGTGCCTAAGGAATTCAAATCAATGCAGCAGCTCGAAAAAATGACAGGTCTCTATGTGCCTTTCTGGGTCGCCGACTGCAATATCAACATTGATTACCACGCTGTAGGCAAGAAGATCAGAAGCTGGACATCAGGAAACTACCACTACACTGAAACTCAGGAATACGATGTCATCCGCAGAGGAAGCCTTACAACAAGGGGTATTCCTGCAGATGGCGAGACAAAGATAGACGATCTGCTCATGGAGTCCATCGAGCCCTATGACTACAGAGCGCTGAAGGACTTTTCAATGTCCTATCTCAGCGGCTTCTACGCAGATAAATACGACGTGGACAAGGCAGCGGTATTTCCGCGTATCAGCGTCCGCGCCTCTCAGGCAACTGCATCCCTGATAAGGGACTCTGTTAAGGGATACAGCTCTGTTTCGCCTAAGATCGAACAGTACAAAATAATGCATACCAACTGGAGCTATATACTCCTGCCCGTCTGGTTCATGTCATATAAGTACAAGGACAAGATGTATGAATTTGCCATAAACGGTCAGACAGGCAAGCTTGCAGGAACTCCGCCTCTCTCAAAGGGCAGGCTCTGGCTGGCTTGTCTCGGACTGGGTGCAGCTGTTGCTGTTGTATGCGCAGCAATAGGAGGTGCCATCTTATGATGAAACGCATTCTCTCACTTATAATGACTGCAATAATGTGCGGATGTATCCTGATGATGTTCACAGGCTGCTCAGTCTCAGTGACGCCAAACAACTACAAAGGCTGGAACGGCATCTGGCAGGACTCCTGTCTCCTCGATGACAGGAATCTGTTCTCAGACACACAGAGACAAGAGCTTGATGAAATGATACAGGAGAAATCCAGGGAACTGGAAATGAATATCCTCATTTATGTCAACGGTACATACCGCTCCGACTATGATACCAAGGAATTCTGCGACTATACATATGAGTCTATTTTCGCTCCCGACACCGACGGTCTCATGTATTACCTCGATCTTTCCAGCAAGACACCTGCTTATGACTATATATCCACATCAGGAAAGGCTATACTTTTCTATGAGGGAAACAGGAATAATATCTTCAACCACATGGACCTTTACCTCCCTTCCTCGGGATCGTCATATGAAAGCGATCAGATATACCGGGCTGTCGAGGAGTTCCTGAATCAGCTCAGTGTATACGCAAATAACAGAAGCACCTCTTATTACCACGATGAGTCAAAAGGCACCTACATCTACTATAAGGGCGATAAGCTTTATGTAACGACCAAAAAACCATTGATATTATTGCTTCCCATATGGTTTGCTTCAGCTATCATAGGTCTTGTCACAGCCCTTATCACGTTCCTTATCTCAAAGGGACACTACAAATTCAAACCCAAGACCAATCCCAGCGTTTACCTTTCAAGGGACTCTGTAAACTTTACACAGAGGTCCGACAGTCATATCCGTACATATCAGTCAAGAACCAGGATCTCCTCAGGCAGCAGCGGCGGAGGAGGCGGCGGCGGTCATCGCAGCAGCGGCGGCGGCGGTCATCACAGCAGCGGAAGCCACGGAGGCGGCGGCCATCACAGATAATAAAATAAACAGAAAGCTCCCGATTTTTCGGGAGCTTTGCTTGTATAAAAGCACATTCCGCCGCGATCAAACAGCAAAAAAGGCTATCGGATAAACCGATAGCCTTTGAAATTATGCGTTCATACCAAGCTCGATAGCCTTGAAGTTGTTAGGGATAAGTGCTGCCTTTTTAGGCGGAACTACCTTCTCGATAGCCTTCTGCATTGTCTCAAGTGAGCAGATGTTTGTCTCCTTGAGGAGCTTGCCGAGAAGAATGATGTTCGAGCCGCCCTTGAGGTTGTTATCGTCAGCCATCTGCTGTGAAGGGATACCGTACAGCTCGATGTCTGTTCTGTCAGTAGCAGGCTCTATCATTGTGCTGTCAAAGAATACCTTACCGCCGGGACGAACACTGCTTACAAACTTGTCAAATGAAGGCTGGTTCATAGCGATGAGGAGATGTGGTGTTACAACGAGAGGTGAACCGATAGGATCATCGGAGATAGTAACTGAACAGTTACATGTACCGCCTCTCATCTCAGGACCGTATGAAGGGAGCCATGAAAGCTCCTTATTGTCCATAAGTCCGCAGTATGCAAGGATCTTGCCTGCGAAAAGGATACCCTGTCCGCCGAAGCCTGCAAGAAGGATCTCTGTAGTAGCCATTACTCGTTACCTCCTTCTGTCTTTGGGAATACGCCCTCTTCAACGTCCTTGTAAACGCCGAGAGGATAGTATGGGATCATTTCGTCCTGAAGTCTCTTGATAGCGTCAAGAGGAGCAAGTCCCCAGTTTGTAGGACAAGTTGAAAGAACCTCTACGATAGAGAATCCCTTGCCTGCCTTCTGGTTCTCGAATGCCTTGCGGATAGCCTTCTTTGCAGCCTTGATGTGAGGAACGCTGTCAACTGCAACACGCTCAGCATAAGCTGTACCTGTAAGTGTTGAGAGCATCTCACATACCTTTACAGGATAGCCTGCAAGCTCAGGGCTTCTTCCGAAAGGTGTAGTCTGTGTTACCTGTCCCGGAAGTGTTGTAGGAGCCATCTGACCGCCTGTCATTCCGTAGATAGTGTTATTGATAAAGATAACGACGATATTCTCGCCTCTTGTAGCAACGTGAACTGTCTCGGCAGTACCGATAGCAGCAAGGTCGCCGTCACCCTGATAAGTAAATACGAACTTATCGGGGTTTGTGCGCTTAACGCCTGTTGCAACAGCCGGTGCACGGCCGTGTGCAGCCTCGATCATATCACAGTTGAAGTAATCATATGCCATTACAGAGCAGCCAACAGGACATACTCCGATAGTATCGCCCTCGATGCCCATTTCGTCGATGACCTCACAGAGTATTCTGTGAACTATACCGTGTGTACATCCGGGGCAGTAATGTGTAGGAACGTCGATGAGCGACTTCGGTCTTTCAAATACTACAGCCATCAGAGAGTACCTCCCATTTTCTTGATCTCGCCCAGTACCTCAGCAGGTGTGGGGATAACGCCGCCTGTTCTTCCGTAGAACTCTACAGGCTTTGAGCAGTTGATAGCAAGCTTGATGTCCTCTATCATCTGTCCCATTGACATCTCAACACTGAGAAGCTTCTTAGCGCTCTTGGCAGCCTCGTTGATCTCCTTTACAGGGAAAGGCCACAGTGTCTTGGGACGGAAGAGACCAGCCTTGATGCCCTGTGCTCTTGCGTCGTTTACAGCAGACTTTGCAACTCTTGCTGTTGCGCCGAATGCGCATACAAGGATATCGCAGTCCTCGGTGAGATAAAGCTCAGCCTCGGTCTCTGTCTCCTTGATTATCTCATATCTCTTGTAACGGTCAAGGATAGAATTCTCCAGCTCATCGGGCTTGAGGTAGAGGGAGTTGATGATATGGTGCTCTCTCTTCATCTTGTGGCCGTTAGCAGCCCAGCCGCTCTTATCGTAAGCGTTGGGGTTGATCTCAGGGAATGTAACAGGCTCCATCATCTGTCCGAGAAGTCCGTCTGCAAGGATCATTGCAGGCATACGGTACTTATCAGCGCGGTCGAAAGCCTTTACAACGTAGTCTACCATTTCCTGAACTGAGGCAGGTGCGTATACCAGAAGCTGGAAGTCACCGTGACCGAGAGCCTTTGTAGCCTGCCAGTAGTCAGCCTGTGAAGGCTGGATACCGCCGAGACCCGGGCCGCCTCTTTCAACGTTGATGATTACAGCAGGAAGGTCTGAACCTGCGATGTATGAAACACCCTCGCTCTTGAGTGAGATTCCGGGTGAAGAAGATGATGTCATTGCACGGACGCCTGTTGAAGCAGCGCCAAGCACCATGTTGATAGCAGCGATCTCGGACTCTGCCTGTAAGAATACGCCGCCTGCCTTATGCATACGCTTTGCCATATAAGCGGCAAGCTCTGTCTGAGGAGTTATAGGATAACCGAAGAAGCATTTACAGCCTGCTCTGATAGCAGCCTCTGCCAGCGCTTCGTTGCCCTTCATAAGATTTCTTTCCAAAGCTAAACAGCTCCTTTCGATAAATAATTATTTTTGAATAACGATAGCGCAGTCGGGGCACATAGTTGCACACATTGCACAGCTGATGCAAGCTGACTGGTCGGTACACTCTGCGTAGAAATATCCCTTCTTGTTACGCTTCTCCTTCTGGAGAACAACGATCTTCTTGGGACAGGCAGCTGTACAGAGACCGCAGCCCTTGCAGCGCTCGGTAATAACTGTCATCTTTTCCATACCTTTCGCTCCTTTCAGAATTAATTCATAATTCACAATTCATAATTCATAATTAATGCTGCTTGCGAAATACACGGAATAACCGAACTGTTTCAGACAATTATGCATTATGCATTATGAATTATGCATTTTTGCTCAGCCCCAGACGGGCTTTACATATATCTTTGCGGGGAATACATCAGGCTTATCTGAAAGCGCTGCGATATCCTCGGGATATACAGTATATTTTACAGGAAGCCCTGTGATGCGTGAGGTCTCCTCTGCAAAGGGACGGGACTGCTCGATAATATCGAGTGTTGTCTCGCAGCCCAAGTTGGTATTGTTCACGATAGCAGTATGCTTCATACGTGCTGCCGCCTCTATCTCATACATCAGCTTTGTGACCTCCTCAGCCGTATTGGTGAGATAGCGGCGCTGATTTATGACGCAATACATCTCGATACTGTCCCTGAACTGCTCTAATTCGTCGGCATAGCGTCCGAGAGCAACAGCGCCCGCATCGTCGCCGCCCACATCGATAATGAGGCAATCCTCATCTGTAGCGAGCTCGACCACATCGAACTGTATAGACGGTATATCGAGATTGCTCCTTGCGAAATCCGGAGCTATGAGCCTTATCCCCTTTTCCTCGAAAAGGTCACGGAAATCCGCTGTCCGGAAATAGGGATTTACTATATCAAGGTCTACGATGGCTGCTGACTTTCCCTCTGCTGCGGCTTTGACCGCAAGATTTACTGAAAAATTGGTCTTTCCGCTGCCGTAGTGACCTGTAACTATCTTGATCTCTTTCATAAATATCCTTTCGAATTACTTGTGAAAAATCCTACAAACTATATTATACCACTTTAAAACACCAATTGCAAGTGGTATTTTTAAGCACGGGTAAAGTTGTACACGTGTTAAGCCTCAAACAACAAAAAAATCCCCCGACTAAATGTCGGGGGGCGTATATACGCTGATTATTCAGCGTCTGTATTCTTTTCGATGTAGTTAACGATGTCGCCTACTGTCTTGATCTCTTCTACAGCCTCATCGGGGATAGAGATATCGAACTCGTCCTCGATAGTTGTGATGAGGTCAACAACGTCCAGTGAATCAGCACCGAGGTCATCCTGAATATTTGAATCCATGTTTACTTCGTCTGCCTCCACACTGAGCTGTTCTGCAATAATATCTTTGAGTTTTTCAAAAATCATTATTTGGTCCTCCATTTTATCTTTATTTTTTGTCAAAACCGGTTCATTCAGTGAACGCTCCGATTTTTCTAAATTTAGTATAGCGTTCTTTAAGCAAAACGTCAATATCTTTTTTGCATTTTTCGGGAATTTTTTGTGACAAATATTCGTGTATATTTTCTGAAATTTTGTCTAAATCGTTATGTGCTCCGCCGAGAGGCTCCTCGATGATAGCTTCTGCAACTCCGAGACGGACCATATCTTCAGCGGTTATCTTCATTATTTCGCTGGCTTCCTGCTCACGGGAAGCGTCCTTCCAGAGTATGCTTGCAAAGCCTCTTGGAGACAATACCGAGTACTCTGCGTTCTCAAGCATAGCAAGCTCGTCGCACACGCCAAGAGCAAGAGCTCCGCCGCTTCCGCCCTCACCGAGGACGATGGAAACTATAGGTGTACGGAGAGTCATAAACTCAGCTATATTCTTTGCTATAGCCTCGCCCTGTCCGCGCTCCTCAGCAGCAACTCCGCAAAATGCGCCCGGAGTATCTATGAAGCATATTATGGGGCGGTGGAACTTCTCCGCCTGTCTTGCTATCCTGAGAGCCTTTCTGTAGCCCTCGGGGTGCGGCATTGCAAAATTGCATGCCTTATTTTCATTGATGTCCCTGCCCTTTACCTCAGCGATGATGGTAACAGGCTCACCGTCAAGTCTCGCCAGACCGCCGATGATAGCTCTGTCGTCGCCGAAGAGTCTGTCGCCGTGCATCTCATACCAGTCGGTGAAAATCTGAGGGATATAATCCTTTATAGTAGGTCTGCCCTTAGTGTGTATGAGCTGAAGGCGTTCCCACGCTGTTCTCTTGTCGTCCATGCTCACGCCTCCTTAGGGTAAAATCCGTGGAGCTTCAGAAGGTGAGAAAGTACGCTTCTCAGCTTTCTGCGCTCTACTATCATATCTACAAAGCCCTTGTTGTACATAAATTCTGCAAGCTGGAAGTCATCGGGAAGCTTCTGCTTGATAGTTCCCTCGATAACTCGTCTGCCTGCGAATCCGATGAGCACCTTCGGCTCTGCAATAATGATGTCGCCCAGTGACGCAAAGCTGGCTGTTACGCCTCCTGTGGTAGGATCGGTCATTACGGATATATAAAGTCCGCCTGCCTCGCTGTGGAGCTTTACAGCACCTGAGGTCTTTGCCATCTGCATGAGTGAAACTATCCCCTCCTGCATACGTGCGCCGCCTGATGCGGTGAACATTATCACAGGAAGCTTCTTCTCTGTAGCATATTCAAATGCACGGGTTATCTTCTCGCCTACGACGCTTCCCATAGAGCCCATCATAAAACGCGAATCCATGATGCCAATAACTACAGGTGAGCCTTTTATAGTAGCTGTGCCTGTGATAACAGCCTCACTGAGACCTGTTGCGGCACGGAGCTCTGCCTGCTTTTCGCTGTAGTCGGGAAAATCCAGAGGATTTGCGCTTCTCATGCCGCCGTTGAGCTCTCTGAAGCTGCCCTTATCGACGGTTATAGCAATACGTTCTGTTGACGAAAGTCTGCCGTGATAGTTACACTTGGGGCAGACTCTGTGGAGCTCCTCATATTTTGAAAGAGGGCTCGTTCCCTGACAGCGGGGGCATTTGAACATAGGGGGCTTGTATTCCTCCTCGCCGTCATTGAAGCGTTTCTTTACTACATTAAAAAAATCTTCAAACAATTCTTTTCTCCCCATTCTCTTTCATTCTTATTTTTTCTTTTCTTCCATATATCTTCCGAGGAAGCCTATATCATATTTGCCTGCCTTGAAATCAGCATTTCTGATTATTTCAAGCTGGAAGTCGATGTTTGTGTCAACACCCTCTACGATAAACTCGGAAAGCGCCCATCTCATCTTGTTTATGGCGTCCTCCCGGTCGGAGCCGTGAGCGATGAGCTTGCTTATCATCGAGTCGTAGTATGGAGTGATTGTATAGCCCTGATATACAGCGCCGTCTATTCTTATCCCGGGACCGCCGGGCATATAGAGAGCTGTGATAGTTCCCGGTGAAGGACGGAAGCCCATGTCGGGATTCTCGGCATTGATTCTGCACTCGATAGCATGACCGCGCATGGTAACGTCCTCCTGCTTTATTTCAAGAGGCTTGCCGTCTGCTATCTCTATCTGAGCCTTTACAAGGTCGAAGCCCGTTACCTCTTCGGTTATAGGGTGCTCAACCTGTATTCTGGTATTCATCTCCATGAAGTAAAAGTCGCGGTTCTCGTCAACGAGGAACTCGATGGTGCCTGCATTGTAGTAGCCGCACTCCTTAGCTGCGGTAACTGCTGCTGCGCCCATTTTTGCACGAAGCTCGGGGCTTACGATAGGACTTGGGCACTCCTCAAGCATTTTCTGATTGCGTCGCTGCATTGAGCAGTCACGCTCGCAGAGGTGTATATAATTGCCGTGCTTGTCGGCTATTATCTGTATCTCAACATGGTGGGGATTTATGAGGAACTTCTCGATATAGACAGCGTCATCGCCGAAGAAGTTCTTTGCCTCCTGCTGAGCAGCTGTCATCTGAGCCTCAAGCTCATCTGCGCTGTCAACACGGCGTATACCTCGTCCGCCGCCGCCTGCGGAAGCTTTTACCAGTACGGGGTAGCCTGCCTTGTCGGCTATCTCGCGGGCTTCCTCAAGTGACTTTACTGCGCCTTTTGAGCCTGGGATAACAGGCACTCCCGCAGCAGCCATAGTCTCCTTTGCGGCAGCCTTGTCGCCAAGCATTTCTATAGACTTATATGACGGTCCGATGAAAACTATTCCGTTTGCCTCACAGAGCTTTGCAAACTCTGCGTTCTCGGAAAGGAATCCGAAGCCGGGGTGTATTGCCTCGGCGCCTGTATTCAGTGCCGCCTGTATGATAGCGTTCATGTTAAGGTAGCTGTCCTTTGTTGCCGCAGGTCCTATGCAGACAGCCTCATCGGCTATCTGGGCATGGAGCGAATTGCGGTCAGCAGTGGAATATACTGCAACACAGCGTATATTCAGCTCGCGGCACGCTCTGATTATTCGTACAGCTATCTCGCCTCTGTTGGCGATAAGTACTTTTCTGAACATTTATCTTATCTCCTGTATGAGTTATTTATTGTCAGTGATCACGAAGGTTATCTCGCAGGATACAGCCTTTTCACCGCCTACAGAGGCAGTTGCCTTTCCTGTGCCCACAGGTCCTCTCTGACGTATCATCTCGACCTCAAGGTCAAGAACATCTCCCGGAACGACCTGTCTGCGGAACTTTGCCTTGTCGATGCCGCCGAAAAGTCCAAGTTTTCCTTTGAATTCAGGCTTTGAAAGCATACATACTGCTCCTGCCTGAGCAAGCATTTCCACCATAAGTACGCCCGGAGTTACGGGGTATCCGGGAAAGTGTCCCTTGAACCAGAAGTCCTCCTCCTTGATGTACTTTCTTGCGTGTACCTTAACGCCGACTTCCATATCAACTATCTCGTCGATGAGAAGGAATGGATCGCGGTGGGGGATTATTTCCATTATCTGTTCTTTATTCATAAGTATATCAGCCATTTTCATTACTCCTTAAATCACTTATATCAGTATCTGCAAGCATTCCCATATCGTCCTCAGGTTTTATCCTGTATTTTGCAAAGGGATCCTCGGGAACTACGTTTTCTGACTTCATTCCCGTGGCGTAAACCCCCTCGCTCTCTATGCCGAAGACCTCTCCGTCCTTGACCATGCTCTTGTATGAGCCGTGAAGCTGTGTAAAATGCGGATAGCCTGTTTCGTTCCTCATCTCGCTGTCTTTCTTCTCCATAAGGAAGATAACAATGGCATTTGCAGCAACAAGAGGCATAAACGCAAGGCTTACGGGTATCAGCAGGAGAGATATCAGAAGTCCTGCTTTCCAGCTGTAAAGCTTGCGTACACCTATAAAGTATATCATAAGGATCAGGTAAACAGCTGCAACCAGTAAACAGAGCGGATACATTCCGCTTACCATGTATATCAGCGAGCCGCTCCAGAATAAGAAAGTCTTTAAACCGAGAAAGAGAAGTATGGCGTTCATTATCCATAACGCCCAGAAATCGCGGAGAAAAACATAGCGTTTTTTCTGCATACGGAGCATGAGCCCGTTGTATTCCTGAAATTCCGTGTACATCTCCGCAGAGGTGATATTTACATGAGCTTCGTCTATATTATCCTGTGTAATGTATTTCAGTTCCATAATCACAAAAATGTCCCGTCGTGGGGATGGTCTCTGTTTATCTTTTCACGTATGCTGTCATAAGTCAGCTCCGAAAGATTATCAGCGTCGCTGTTTACGGCAATGACGTTAAGCCTCGCAAACGAGGGATAGCCCAGCTCCTTTGAGAGCTCGTCCTCAGTCTTTTGATAGTACCAGCCTGCAATATAGTTTCCCACGGGGAAAAGAGCAAATACAGGCGATATAAGCACAGCAGGCATAGAAACAAGAGCCAGCACCAGCCTTTCGCGGCAGTGCTTTATGAACACGAACCATGTCACCAGTATCAGATAAGCAAAATATCCGATAATGCCGATGGCTAAGCGAAAATAGAGAGTCTTTGTGCTCAGTTCCTCATCCACGTACCCCATTCCTGAAAGCATATCGAATACCATAAAGAACAAGACAACATACTGGACTATTATCCAAATATTGAATGCAGCGTGGACTTTTTTGCGCCTGTTGTAGTTCTTTACCGCCTCTATATTATAGACACGGGCTTCCGCAAACTCCTCGGGAGACTTGATATTCTTGCCGCCCGAGTCGATGGTTTCCTGGGTGATGTACTTGTAAGTCATTACTTTATGACCATTATAGGCTGGTCAAATTCCACTGCCTGTCCGTCGGATACAAGTATCTGCTCTACTACACCGTCGTACTCGGACTGTATCTCGTTCATGAGCTTCATGGACTCGATTATCATAATAACGTCGCCCTTCTTGACTTCGTCGCCTGTCTTTACGAATGGCGGCTTGTCAGGTGAAGGTGCAGAGTAGAAAGTACCTACGATAGGCGATTTAACTATCTTTCCGCTTACCTCCTCAGCCATTGAAGCCTCGCTTGCGGAAAGTGTGCTCTCAACGGGAGCTGCTGCCTGTGCAGGAGCTGCCGCAGCAACTACAGGCATCGGCATAGGAACAGCCTTCTTGCCCTTTAATGTGATAGTATTCTCGCCGCTTGATATAGTGAGCTCTGAAAGCTCCTTCTTATTTATAATATCAGCAAGCTTTTCTATTGTCTCAAGGTCTATCTGACCGTATATTTTCTCCATTTAATGTCCTCCTCAGTCTTTTACCCTTCTGAAGCAGAGTGTCGCATTATGTCCGCCGAAGCCAAGTGAATTTGACAGGACAGCGTTGACCTCCTGCTCGATATTACCGTTTCCGCAGTAATCGAGGTCACATTCCTCATCAGGCACTTTATATCCCACTGTTGCGTGAATGAAGCCCTCCTGAATTGACTTTGCGCATACTACAGCCTCAACAGCACCTGCTGCACCGAGCAGATGGCCTGTCATAGACTTTGTAGAGCTTATCTTCACTTTCTTCGCATGGTCACCAAGCGCCAGCTTAATAGCGGCAGTCTCGTATTTATCGTTGAGACCTGTCGATGTACCATGAGCGTTGATATAATCTATGTCCTCAGGTCTCAGACCTGCTTCTTCCATTGCCAGCTCCATGCCCTTTGCAGCAGCCTCGCCGCCCGGCATTGGAGATGTCATGTGATAACCGTCGCAGGTAGCGCCGTAGCCTGCGACCTCGGCGTATATCTTAGCGCCTCTTGCCTTTGCATGCTCATATTCCTCAAGAACGAGGACTGCGCTTCCTTCGCCGAGAACGAATCCGCTTCTCTCCTTGTCGAACGGGATAGAAGCTCTCTCAAGGTCTCCTGATTTTGTCAGTGCCTTCATATTTGCGAAGCCGCCGTATGTGAACTCTACTCCCGTAGACTCTGTTCCGCCTGCGAGACAAGCGTCAAGATAGCCGTCCTTTATTTTGCGGAAAGCCTCACCGATGGAGTGAGTACCTGTCGCACATGCTGTGGTAATATCGAAATTAGCTCCTCTGAAGCCTGTTTTCATTGATATTGTTCCCGCAGCCATATTGCTTATCATCATAGGTATATAGAATGCGGACATTCTTCCGGGTCCCTTTTCCAGATATTTCTCATACTCTGAAAGAGTGAGGTCTATACCGCCGATTCCCGAACCAACGAGAACGCCTACTCTGTAGGGATCAAGATCGCGGAGATCTGTTCCTGCGTCGGTGAGAGCCTCATGAGCGGCTACCACCGCATATTTTGTGAATCTGTCCATGTGACGGGCTTCCTTCTTTTCGAAGCAGCCCTCTACACCGTAATAGTCTTCCTCATTGAAGTCACGTACTATACCTGCTATCTTTACTCCTGTACGATTTGTATCAAACATATCTATAAAGGATATTCCAAGCTTGTTTGCCTTTATTCCTGCCCAGAACTTTTCTACGCCTGTTCCGAGGGGAGTTACAGCTCCCATTCCTGTGATAACAACTCTTCTGCTCATATATTTTCCTTTCTTATATCTGTTGAATATTACCGTGCGATCAGAATCTACCGCACATAGCTGCGACGTTTACTAAGATCACATCTGAAGTCCGCCCGATATCTCAATGACCTGACCTGTAACATAGGAGGCATTGTCAGAAACGAGGAAGGATACTACAGAAGCTATCTCCTCAGGCTCGCCGTAGCGTCTGAGAGCGACTGCTCCGAGCATTTTTTCCTTCAGCTCATCGGACAGAACATCTGTCATTGGTGTGTGGATAAATCCGGGAGCTACAGCGTTGCAGGTGATATTTCTTGAACCGAATTCCTTGGCTGTAGTCTTTGTCATTCCGATTATGGCAGCCTTTGAAGCCGAGTAGTTCATCTGACCGGGGTTTCCGTAAAGTCCTGCAACAGACGCTACATTGACTATCCTGCCGTTTCTCTGCTTCATCATCACAGCTGTGACGAGCTTTGTCATATTGAACACGCTCTTCTGGTTTACTGCGATAACTGCGTCATACTCATCCTCGCTCATTCTTGCAAGGAGCTTATCCTTTGTGATGCCTGCATTATTTACAAGGGCGTCTATGGTACCGAAGTCAGCCTTTATCTGCTTCACCATAGCCTCGCACTGGTCGAATTTTGATACGTCTGCTGCATAGCACTCAGCCTTCACGCCGAGCTTGCGGCATTCATCTGCGACTGCAAGTGCCTTTTCCTTATCTCCGTCGCTGGGATAGTGATTTATAACTACATCGAAGCCGTCCTGTGCGAGTCTTTTTGCGATACAGGCGCCTATTCCCTGTGAAGCACCTGTGATTATTGCTGTTGCCATTTTGTTACCTCCGTTATAAATATCTTTTCTGTTATTATTTTACCACATTTTGCAGCAGCTTATAAAGTGATGAATGTCACTTCAAGCGTTACAAATGTAACTGTTTTTTATGTCTCAAAGCTTCAGAAGCTTCTCTGCGCCGTCGTTTATTTCCTTAACTATGTCAGCACAGGTCTTTATGTCGTTGACCATGCCTGAGATAGCTCCGCAGAGGAACGAACCGCTGTCCACGTCGCCGTCAACTACAGCTCTGCGGAGAGCGCCCACTGTGAGCTGCTCGAACTCCTCGGGAGAGAGAGTTCCCTCCTTCTCGCCTGTAGCAAGCTTCTTGGCAAACTTGGTCTTGATATTTCTGCATGGGTGACCTGTGTATCTTCCTGTTACGATATTGTCGGTATCCTTTGCCTTTACAACAAGGTCCTTGAATGTAGGGTGGATCTGACATTCCTCGGAAGCAAGGAAGCGTGTTCCTATCTGAACACCTTCAGCGCCCAGCATGAATGCAGCTGCCATACCCCTGCCGTCAGCGATTCCGCCTGCTGCGATAACGGGTATCTCAACAGCGTCCACAACCTGCGGCACGAGACACATTGTTGTATTTTCGCCGATATGTCCGCCTGACTCCGTACCCTCAGCGATAACAGCATCAGCGCCTGACTTTTCCATTCTCTTTGCGAGAGCAACTGACGGAACTACGGGCATTACCTTGATGCCAGCCTCTTTCCATGCGGCCATATATTTTCCGGGATTACCAGCACCTGTAGTGATGACCTTTACACCCTCGTCGATACAGAGCTGTGCAAGGTCGTCGGCATTGGGGCTCATAAGCATTATGTTTACGCCGAATGGCTTATCTGTCTTTTCCTTGCAGAGGCGTATCTGCTCACGAAGATAGTCGATGGGAGCGCTGCCGCCTGCGATAAGACCGATACCGCCTGCGTTTGAAACTGCGGAAGCAAGTGTGTGCTCGGCAACCCATGCCATACCGCCCTGGATTATGGGGTACTGACAGCCGAGAAGCTCAGTGATGCGTGTTTTCATAGTAGTTCTCCTTTTTCTCATATCCTTGTAGGGGACGGCGTCCCGACGTCCCGCGATCCGTTCAAAACTCACGGGCTGTCGGGGACGCCAGCCCCTACATCTTAGTTCTTAGCTCTTAGTTCTTAGCTCTTAATACTCAAAAATTATTCCGCCGTAGGTAAGGCCTGCGCCGAAGCCGATAAGCGCGATCTTCTGTCCGCGCTTTATAAGTCCCTTCTCTATTGCCTCGCTGAGTGCAAGAGGTATGGAAGCGCTTGAGGTATTTCCGTAATGATCGAGAGCCACATAGAACTTATCCATAGGTACGCCAAGCTTCTTGGCAGCTGTTTCGATTATCCGGATATTCGCCTGATGCGGCACGAACCAGTCGATGTCGTCCTTGGTCACGCCGATCTTTTCTGCCGCCAGCTCAAATGATCTTGGCAGAGCCTGTACTGCGAACTTGTAGACCTCCTTGCCGTTCTGCTGCAATTTATGGAGCGGAACATCGGGGAAGGGATCTTCAAAATCACTGTCAACAGCCACCTCCGGAGCGACATTCAGTGACCTTGCACAGAGAAGTGATGCGCCGCTGCCGTCAGAGCAGAGCGCGGAGGAATAGAGCTTGTCGCTCTTCTCGATCACTGCCGCAGCAGCTCCGTCGCCGAAAAGTATGCATGACGATCTGTCGGTGAAGTCAAGGAAGCGTGAAAGCGCCTCATTTGCCACCACAAGAACGTACTTGAGCGAATCGTCCGTCTCAAGGAATCGTCTTGCAACATCTGCCGCATAGACAAATCCCGAACACGCCGCATTCATGTCAAATGCAGCAGCATTTGCAGCGCCTATCTCATGCTGGATAACACTTGCCATGCTTGGTGTGAGAAAATCCGACGTTGCTGTACACGAAATAACAAGTCCTATATCAGCAGGATCGATGCCCGAAGCCTCTATGGCTCTGAGAGCAGCCTGTCTGCCCATATACCATGTAGGCTCCCAGCCTGCCATATGGCGCGTCGAAATACCTGTTCTTGTGCGTATCCACTCGTCGTCAGTTTCAACAAAACGGGTAAAATCGTCGTTTGTCATTATCTGGTCGGGCACATATCTGCCCATTCCCAAAATGCTTATACCCATTAATTAGCTCCTTAGAATCAACAAAATTATAAAACATGGTTGTAAAAACCAAAAAATTATGTTATAGTAGTAGTGACGGTATCGCGTTTGCAGGGTAATATCTATAAGCAGACAGCATACCACACATAATATATTGTAAATCATTTTGAGGTTTTTTGCAACGATATTTCAGCACTTTGACAAACTAAAAACAAAATATCGGCATTTCTCACAAATTTACAATAATGCATCAGTGAATTTTCACCACTAATTTGTATATAACACACAGAAAGGAAGTTAAAGATTATGACAATTTCACTATTTTCAGGGCAGGGCTCTCAGTACGAGGGAATGGGCAAGGACATCGCAGAAGCAATGCCCGAAGTCCTCTCCGTTTACGAGACAGGCTCCGAAATACTCGGAACTGACCTGAAAGAGATCTGCTTCAATGCTCCCCTTGACGAATTATCAAGGACAATAAACTCTCAGCCTGCTATCATGGCTACTTCTATCGTATGCCTCAAAGCAGCACAGTCAAAGGGCTTCACTTTTGACGGAGTTGCAGGTCACTCACTCGGCGAATATGCAGCTATGTATGCTTCGGGCATGATAACCCTTGAGGACGCTTTCCGCCTTATCAAGGCAAGAGCAGCCGCTATGGAGGAGGCTACCGCTTCCGCAAAGGGTGCTATGGCTGCTATAATGAAGATAGCTCCCGAGGAGGTAGAGAGAGTATGCGGCGAGGCTAAGGAATATGTCACAGCTGTAAACTACAACTCCCCTGTCCAGACCGTTATCGCAGGAACTCCCGAGGGAATCGCCGAGGTCAGCGACGTTTTCGCAGGCATGAAGGCAAGAGTTATCCCACTGAATGTTGCAGGTGCTTTCCATTCAAAGCTCATGCAGCCTGCTGCTGATAAGTTCTACGAAACAGCAAAGACCATCGAATTCAAGGCTCCTCAGGTAAAGTACTACTCAAACCTCACAGGCGGCGAGCTCACAGATTTTTCGGATATGGCTTCAATGCTTGCCAAGCATATCGTATCCCCTGTACGCTTCACCTCCGAGCTTGCAGCTATGCAGGAGGCAGGTGCAGACAAGTTCGTTGAATTCGGTCCCGGAAGAACTCTCACAGGTCTGGTAAAGAAGACGCTCAAGGACGTGACAGCAGTAAACGTTGAAGATATGGAAACACTCGAAGGAGCATTATCATGAATAAATTTGCGCTTATAGGTCACCCTCTCGGACATTCAATGTCCCCTCTTATCCACGAAAAGCTGTTCGCTCTCAGCGGACTTGCAGATACATCATATGAGCTTATCGATATAGCTCCCGAGGATATAGCAGGCAGCCGCGGCACTCTCGAAGCTCTCCGCGGTCTGAATGTAACTATCCCCCACAAGCAGGCTGTTATCCCCCTTGTGGACGAGCTGGGCGAAAGCGCTCTGCGCTATAATTCGGTAAACTGCATAAACAATGACGGCGGCAGGCTCATCGGCTACAACACCGACTGCGATGGATTCCTCCGCTCCGCAGAGCAGCTTCCTATCGGCGGAAACGTAGCTATTTTAGGCTGCGGCGGCGTCGGAAGAATGATAGCCATCGAGGTTGCCCGTCACGGCGGAAACATCACCCTTGCAGTCATTCCTCAGGACGTAAAGAATGCTCAGCTCCTCATGGCTGAGATACTTGCAAAGAGCAGCGGAGCTTCTGTGCGTATCACTGACATCTCCACTCTTGAAGGCAGCTATGACCTGCTCATAAACGCTACTCCCGTAGGCATGTACCCGAAGGTGGACGCCTGCGCAGTAAGCGACACAGTTATAGAGAACAGCGGCAGCGTGTTCGACGTTATCTACAACCCAAAGGAAACTCTCCTGATGAAAAAGGCACGTGCCCTCGGAAAGACCGCTGTAGGCGGCGCTTCTATGCTGGTATATCAGGCTGTCAAGGCACATGAGATATGGTACGGCGGCAGCTTCAAAACTGAGGACATCGCAGGGATAATCACCGACGTTGAAAATGCTGTTGACAGCATGAACAAGTGATAAGACATGCAAAATCCTGCGATGCCTCACGTATCGCAGAGATAATCATAACCAACTATCGTGTCAACTTCTACCCCTTTTTCAAAAACGATGAATTCTACTTCAGTGAGCTGAACGTGGTTGATATGGCGAAGGAATACTCCGATGGCTCGGAGGAGCTCCTCAGCACCTATGTTTACGACGATAACGGCGTCATAAAGGGAATTATCCGCATAAATGGTACTGAGGTCGTAAAGCTCTACGTTGAGCCACAGTTTCAGAGCTGCGGCATAGGCGCAGAGCTTCTGGCATATGCGGTGGACAAATTCGGTGCAGACAACCTCTGGGCACTTGAATACAATACCCGGGGAATAGCTTTCTATAAGCGCCACGGCTTTCAGCTTACAGGCGAAAAGATGATAGAAGACGAATGGGTGCCGCTGGTGAAGCTGGCACGCAACAAGCATAAACAAGGAGAATGATATGACTGTATTCTTATGCGGCTTTATGGGCTGCGGAAAATCAACTATAGGCAAGCTTGCGGCTAAAAAACTGGGCTGCGGCTTCTGCGACACGGACGACCTCATCGTCCGCACTCTCGAAATGACTATCCCCGAGATATTCGAGAAAAAGGGCGAACCCTTCTTCCGTCAGACCGAGGCTGAGATAGTCAAGTCCCTCTGCGGCAAGACTGCTGTTGCTGCCTGCGGCGGCGGTGCTATGCTAAATCCCGATACCGCAAAGGCTGCTAAGGACGCAGGTGCAGAGGTGATTTTCCTCGATGTGCCATTTGAGACCTGCTACGACCGTATCAAGGACGATACCAACCGCCCCATCGTTGTCAACTCCACAAAAGAACAGCTCGAAGAGCTTTATAACAACCGAAAGGGCATTTATCTCAAACACTCGACTATACGACTTGAATGTATCGGCAGTCCCGTTGAAAATGCGGAGAAAATTGCCGAACTGCTGAGAAAGTGAGCGACTATGCTTATCTATAATGCTGAAATTCACACCATGGGTCCGCTCGGCGTCGTAAAGGACGGCTGGATAGATATCCAGAACGGAAAAATACGCAATATCGGCAGCGGCTACCTTCCCTACGATGACAAGAACAGTATCGACGCAAAGGGCGGTATGCTTCTCCCCGGTTTTATCGATGCCCACACCCACCTCGGCATAATCGAGGACGGTCTGGACTTCGAGGGCGATGACTGCAACGAGTCCACCGACCCCTTCACCCCTCAGATGAGAGCTGTCGACGGTATCAATCCCTTCGACCGCTGCTTCGAGGAAGCACGTATGCGCGGCATAACTGCGGCGGCTTCAAGCCCCGGAAGTGCCAATGCCTGCGGCGGAGAGATCGCCGCTATAAAAACATATGGCAGGCGCGTAGATGATATGCTCATAAAAAACTGCGGCATAAAATTCGCTCTCGGCGAGAATCCCAAGAACGTATACAACGGGCGTGAGGAGACTCCCGTGACCCGTATGGCAATAGCAGCTCTTATACGCGAGGGACTTTACAAGGCAAGACGCTATACCCATGATATGGACAGCTACTACTCAGACAGCGAGAACTACGATCCCCCTGAGTATGATATAAAATGCGAGGCGCTGATGCCCCTTCTTGAACGCAAGATCAAGGCTTTCTTCCACTGCCACCGTGCCGACGACATCTGCACCGCTATGCGCATTGCAAAGGAATTCGGCCTTGATGCAGTCATAATCCACGGCACAGAGGGACATAAGATAGCCGATATAATCGCTGAGGAAAATGTTCCCGTTATCTGCGGTCCTCTCATCTGTGACCGCTGCAAGCCAGAAATGCGCGGACTTGAGCTGAAAAACGCATCCGCACTCCATGACAGCGGCGTAAAGATAGCCGTCTGCACAGACCATACAGTCATACCGATACAGTATCTCCCACTCTCCGCACAGGCTGCGGTAAAGGGCGGTCTCGACTTCAATGAAGCCCTGAAAACTCTTACGGTCTACCCTGCCGAGATACTCGGTATTGACGATACCACAGGCTCTCTCTGCGAGGGAAAGGACGCCGATCTGCAGCTCTACAGAAAGGGCGAGAACCCTCTCGACCTTATGTCTGAGCCTGCTCTCGTTATGGTAAGCGGCGAGATATGCCGCATGGAGGTATAAAATGAAAAAAACGGTATCTCTTGCCGCGGCGGCTGCCCTGCTCTTTGCAGCAGCTCACGATGCACCTTCATACGCCGCAGAAAAGGCTGACACCATTGAGGTATCATATTCCGCGAAAAACGGTCAGGCATGCATAACCGGATGCAGCGATTCCGTTACCGACCTTGTTATCCCCGAAAAGATCAACGGTCTGACCGTTACAGCTGTCGGCGAAAATGCATTCTTCGGCAATGAAAAACTCAGGACCTGCGTTATCCCCGACAGTGTGGCTTCAATAGAAGAACGCGCTTTCTGCGCCTGTCCCGAACTCAGAAACATTACGATCGGCAGCGGTACCGCTTCCATAAGCGACTACACATTCGCCGCCTGTCCTAACCTGAGGTCATTCACTGTAAGCAAGGACAATCCCACATATACCGCGGTAAATTCGTGCCTTTGCAGCAAGAGCGGAGATACTCTCTTAAAATATGCAGGCGACAAAAAAGCGCTCGTCCCCGACAAGGTAAAAACTATCGGTATCGGCGCTTTTTTTAACAGAGAAGACATAACCTCGGTATCTATCCCCAAAACCGTAACTGCCATTGAAAAGAATGCCTTTTCGGGCTGCCTTTCGCTCAGATCTGTGGATATCCCCGACTCTGTAAAGTCTCTCGGCGACAAATGCTTTATGAGCTGCACATCTCTTTCAAGAGTACGGCTGAGCGCTTCAATGACAGCCATTCCCGATCATTGCTTCTATTCCTGTACTTCTCTCAATAACATCGTTATACCAGCAAATATCCGTTCTGTGGGAGAGTCCGCCTTTTTCAGCTGCCCTTCTCTCAGCGGAATTTATATTCCCAAAACCGTGACCGCAATAGACACGGATGCCATAGGCAGAAGATATGACTCAAGACTGTCTTCCACAGATAGTATCCCCGGATTCGTCATCAAGGGCGAAAAGGGCTCTGCCGCCGAGAAATATGCTTCTGACAGCGGTCTGATATTCGGTACAAAGATACTTCAGAAGGGCGACGTCACAGGTGACGGCGTTATAGACGCTGTAGACGCCTCAACAGTTCTTTCCGAATACGCCATGACCTCAACGGACAATCCTTCATCGCTGAATGTTGAACAGGTCATTTCTGCCGATTGCGACGGCAACGGAGCAGTAAACTCAGTTGATGCCTCTCTTATACTTTCAAAATACGCCGAAAATGCCTTAAAACATTGATAACTCCACTTTAACACTGACTTGCTTTAATCTAACAAACTGCTTTTTCGCCAAAAAGCGACCTTTTTTGAAAACAAAATTCTATGCTCGCCAAGCCCCTCAAACTATTGACATGAGCCGCGAAAAATAGTATCATTAAAGTTAATATCAATAAATGCAAGGAGGAATTTTTATGCTGACTGACATGAACAGCAAATTTCAGAAGGAAGGTCTTACCTTCGACGATGTGCTGCTTATCCCTGCTGAATCCAATGTTACGCCCAACATGATCCAGATCGGTACTCAGCTCACAAAAACCGTTCACCTCAATACCCCAATTATGACAGCCGCTATGGACACTGTTACTGATTCCCGTATGGCTATCGCCATCGCACGTGAAGGCGGTATCGGTATCATCCACAAGAATATGTCCATCGAACAGCAGGCTGAAGAAGTGGACAAGGTAAAGAGAAGTGAGAACGGCGTTATCGTAAACCCCTTCTCCCTCACCGAGGATCATATCGTTGCTGACGCGGACGAGCTTATGGGCAAGTATAAGATCTCAGGCGTTCCGATCGTTGACGGAAACGGCAAGCTCGTTGGTATCATCACAAACAGAGATATGCGCTTCCTTACTGACTTCAATGCAAAGATCTCGGAAGTAATGACAAAGGAAAACCTTATCACTGCTCCTGTCGGCACAACTCTCGCTCAGGCTCAGGAAATTCTCCGTGCACATAAGATCGAAAAGCTCCCTCTCGTTGATGAGGCAGGCTACCTCAAGGGACTTATCACCATCAAGGATATCGAAAAGTCAGTTCAGTATCCTAATTCCGCCCGTGACAGCAAGGGCAGACTTCTCTGCGGCGCTGCTATCGGCGTTACAGCTAATGTTCTTGAAAGAGCAAAGGCTCTTATCGAAGCTCAGGCTGACGTTCTCGTTCTCGACTCCGCTCACGGCCACAGCGCTAACATCATCAAGTGCCTGAAAATGGTCAAGGAGGCATTTCCTGAGATCCCCGTTATCGCAGGAAATATCGCTACCGCAGAAGCTGCTGAGGATCTTATCGCAGCAGGCGCTGACTGCCTCAAGGTCGGTATCGGCCCAGGATCTATCTGTACTACCCGTGTAGTTGCAGGTATCGGCGTTCCTCAGATCACTGCAGTTTATGACGTTGCATGTGTTGCTCAGAAGTACGGTATCCCCGTTATCGCTGACGGCGGTATCAAGTACTCCGGCGATATTGTCAAGGCTCTTGCAGCAGGCGCTAACGTAGTAATGCTCGGCTCGCTCCTTGCAGGCTGTGCAGAAGCTCCGGGCGAAACTGAGATATATCAGGGTCGTCAGTTCAAGGTATACAGAGGCATGGGCAGCCTCGGCGCTATGGCTAACGGCTCTAAGGACAGATACTTCCAGGAAGGTGCTAAGAAGCTGGTTCCTGAAGGTGTTGAGGGAAGAGTTCCATTCAAGGGTCCTGTTGCTGACACCATCTTCCAGCTGGTGGGCGGTATCCGCTCAGGTATGGGATACTGCGGCTGTGTAGATATTCCTACTCTTCACGAAAAGGCTAAGTTCATCCGCATCACAGGTGCAGGACTTAAAGAGAGCCATCCTCACGATATTTACATCACTAAGGAAGCTCCTAACTACTCAACACAGATATGAGCGCGGAGCCCGCGCCGGCTGACCACGTTGTCACTCGTAAACTCGTTTACTATCATCAAAACCGTTGATCGTACATCGCTTACGGCACAATATGTAAAGGCGGACATAAAGTCCGCCTTTTTTTATGCATAAAAAAGGACGGCTCAGGGAATTCCCCTGCCGTCCTTTTGCTTCAGAATATAATATATGGCTTTCCATCGATGGTATATACTGCAACCTGTATATCTTCCATGCCTTTTTCCCTTAGCCTTGCCGACAGGGAAAGCTGACCGCCGTCGCCTTTCTCATAAAGGCAGTTTGCCCTGAACACCTTCCTGCTTTCAGGCTTTGCGTCGGGCGCAGCCTTTGCAAGCAGACTGTCATAGGCAGAGCAGATGTCATCACTGGTAAGGTCGTCATCAATAGTAACTGCTGTGAACTTGAAATCGCTTTCTGTCAGATTATCCTTGATATAGTCATACTCCACATTGAGATATTCCTGAGCTGACGAGCCGTCAAGCTTATAGCTGAGAACATCGGGATACACCGCTTTTTCAAGGTATTCTGTATTCTTCTCCGACAATGCATAGTAGAATTCCGCTACCTTGGCAGCTTCCTCGCCTGAAGCGTATTCCTTGCAGTATGTAATTGTTATGGGAACATCCGAATTATCAGGTCTGAGAACCGTTTCTGCGGCAGATGAATAGTCTCCGTCAGGAGCGTTCATGCCTGCCATATTATGGTCGTGGTCATGTTCCTCTTCCTTCTTTTTGTCACAGGCTGCTGCCGACACCGTTATCAGCAATGCAGCGAACACAGCCGCAGTCTTTCTGATGAATCCAGCCATTATCATAAGCCTCCTCAGCCAAATGTATAATACTTGCCGTCCTTAACGGCAAAAACTATCTCATAATCCGCTACCAGGAGCTGCTCTTTTCCGTAAGAATCCTCAGCCATTATAAAGAAGCAGGCATCAATGATGTCGTCGCTCTCCTCCTTGACCTGACTGTAGTAATCCTTGCCGAAGATCTCGCCCGCACCTGAGAAATAGGTCTCGAGGTTATCCTTGGTCTCGTCGTAAACGGGAGCTTCCTCCAGCTTGATACGTGTTATCCTGTAATCGCCGCTCATCTGCTCTGCAAGAGAGGCACATCTTTTGGAAAACGACGTTTTAAGGTCGTACTGATAGTTTTCCTTGAGGTATTTCTCCATTTCCGTGATATAGCTCGGAAAAACGCAGTTGATATAGGTAGGATAATCCGCAGGCGGAAACGAAGTGAAGTACTTTTCAAGAGTGAGTACAAGCTCATCGGGGAAAATTGTCTCGTCATAGTACAGCTTTATGCCGCTGCTGCTAAGACGGTAAGAGCCCAGTCCAACGTCCTCAGCACCGTCCTCGGGAACGATAACATCCTTTCCGACAGTGCCCAGCACAAGCTCATTGTAATTTGGCGAAGAAGCCTGAACATGCTCGTTTATCTTCTTTTCATAGGCTTCGCTGTTGTAATTATCGCCCGATATATCAGCTCCGCCGATAGGTGGCTCTGTTACGGTCTGAACAGGAGTTGCCGCATAGGACGGCGTACTTTCACTCTTGTTTTTTTCGCAGCCCGCAAGGCACTGAAGTCCTGCTGCGGCAAGAATGAGCGCAATGGCTTTTTTCTTTTCCATGGTATTTTCCTCTCGTGTGTCAATAGAGGGCGAAGTGCCCATTACATCAGCTCAGCCGCCATACGGGAGCATAGATAGTGATTTTAGTTTATCATATCCCCCGAACCTGCAAACTGTATGGTTTATATGTGTTGATTTGATGAAAATCAAGCCTTCTTGCTTCTGTCCTTAGCTCTCTGTGTATTGCTGAGGACTCTCTTTCTGATACGGAGAGACTCAGGAGTTACCTCGAGGAGCTCGTCGTCAGCAAGGAATTCAAGGCAGTCCTCAAGGCTGAGAACTCTTGGCGGTACAAGACGGAGAGCGTCATCACTTCCGCTTGCACGGGTATTTGTAAGGTGCTTCTTCTTGCAGACATTTACTACAAGGTCTTCTGTCTTGGGCGAAGCTCCGACTATCATGCCCTCATATACGGGAGTACCCGATGTAATGAAGAGCTGACCGCGCTCCTGTGCGTTATAAAGTCCGTATGTTACAGCCTCGCCTGTCTCGAATGAAACGAGAGAGCCTGTGTTTCTGCGCTCGATGTCGCCCTTGTAAGGCTGATAGCCGTCGAATACGTGGCTCATTATTCCCTCGCCCTTTGTATCGGTGAGGAATTCGCTCTTATAGCCGAAAAGTCCTCTTGCAGGGATAAGGAACTCGATACGCATACGGCTTCCCTGTGGGTGCATGTCCACCATATCGCCCTTACGTGCACCTATTTTCTCCATTACAGAGCCTACGCAGTCCTCGGGAACATCGATGACAAGGCGCTCGATAGGTTCAAGCTTTCTGCCGTTCTCGTCGGTCTTGAAAAGTACTCGTGGAGTTGATACGCCAAGCTCATAGCCTTCACGTCGCATATTTTCGATAAGGATAGAGAGGTGCATCTCGCCTCTTCCTGCAACACGGAAAGCGTCTGTGGAGTCTGTTTCTGTTACACGGAGAGATACGTCCTTGAGGAGCTCCTTGAAGAGTCGCTCACGGAGCTGACGTGATGTTACGAACTTACCCTCACGGCCTGCAAAGGGGCTGTCGTTTACAGAGAAAGTCATCTCAACGGTTGGCTCGCTTATCTTTACGAAGGGGAGCGGATCGGGAGCGTCTGTTGCGCAGATAGTATCGCCGATAGTGATGTTCTCGATACCCGAGATCCACACGATATCGCCCATCTGAGCCTCCTGAACAGGAACACGGTTGAGTCCCTGGATCTGGAGAAGTGAAACGATCTTTGCGTTGTAATTCTTCTTTGAGCCTGTGTAATCACAGACAGTTACCTGCTGATTTACTGCAATCTTTCCTCTTACGATACGTCCGATACCGATACGTCCGACGTATTCGTTATAGTCGATAGAGGAAATGAGCATCTGGAGAGGATCGTTCTCCTCGCCCTTAGGAGGCTCGATGTAGTTGATGATAGTGTCGAAAAGAGGCTTCAGGTCTGTACCTGCCTCGTACTGGCTGAGAGAAGCAGTACCGCTTCTGCCTGAGCAGAAAAGAAGCGGGCTCTCAAGCTGTTCCTCGTTAGCGTCAAGGTCGAGAAGGAGCTCAAGTACCTCGTCGCCGATCTCATCAAGACGAGCGTCGGGACGGTCTATCTTGTTTACGACAACGATGATCTTATGTCCCATTTCGAGAGCCTTTGAGAGTACGAAACGAGTCTGCGGCATAGGGCCTTCAGCTGCGTCGACAAGCAGAAGAACGCCGTCAACCATTTCGAGAACACGCTCTACCTCGCCGCCGAAGTCAGCATGGCCCGGGGTGTCGATGATATTGATCTTTGTGCCGTTGTACATTACAGAGGTATTTTTTGCAAGGATAGTGATACCTCTTTCCCTCTCGATGTCGTTTGAGTCCATTACACGCTCTGCAACAGCCTGATTCTCACGGAACACGCCGCCCTGCTTGAGCATCTCGTCAACGAGAGTGGTCTTGCCGTGGTCAACGTGAGCGATAATGGCGATGTTTCTTAAATCTTCTCTTATCATATTTTCTTTCCTCCGGATAGTCTTTGACTTTCTTGTGTTTATATATGTAAACGGCTTGCGCCGATTTTATTTTCTCCTGTACTTTGCTCCCAGTTTTGATGACAGCAAAGCTCTCAGCTCATCGGGAGTTCCCTCGGTGAACTCGCCTTCACTGAATACCGCAGAGCCGCTCCCCTCGATACCGATAATAAAGAAGCCGTCTGCTTCGGCAGCGCTTATCAGCCGCGGATACTTATATCTGGTGTGGTTCTCGGAAAAGTCAGTGCTTGCATCAAGGAAAAACTCCTCATTGTCAAAAGCAATAGTGAACCTGTAATTGGGAGACTTGACCTGAAAATCCCTGAAGCCCCTGACAGGATTCATTTTCACAAGTCGAATAACAAAACCGATAAACAGCGCCAATGCAAAGGTCATGGCAATGAGCATAACACCATCGAACTTATGCTTGCCGAAGCATGTAATCACAGTCAATGCAGAAACGGCAATAAAGGCAGCTCCTGTTACAAGGCAGCATTTTTTCAGATAAATATACTGCTTTGCAGCCTTGCTCAACGCCGAATAGTGCATGTAATCGAAATTATTCACTGTAGCTTTTACCATTATTTTCTCCTACATTATATATACATTTCTGCACATAGCGGCTGTATTTCAGTGCAAATCCTCTTTTTTTCCGGGCATAAAAAAGCCCTTGCAGGGAATTTGCAAGGTTTACGGCGTTTGAAACAAAAACAGCCCCGAAAAGTTTTCGGGGCGTTCTGGTGGGAGAGGATGGATTCGGACCATCGAAGCTGAAAAGCAACAGATTTACAGTCTGCCCCCTTTGGCCACTCGGGAACTCTCCCAATTAAGGTTGTTGTATTTCGTCTCAGGACAAAATAATGGAGCTGGTGGACGGACTCGAACCCCCGACCTGCTGATTACAAATCAGCTGCTCTACCAACTGAGCTACACCAGCGTTTAACGCTTAATTATTATATCATAGTTTGCTGTGTTTGTCAAGTACTTTTTTGAAGTTTTTTCAAAAAAATCTGGTCGAGGCGACAGGACTTGAACCTGCGGCATCTTGCTCCCAAAGCAAGCACTCTACCAAACTGAGTTACGCCTCGGATATTTAGTTCTTCGGCAAGTCCTTGACGGACAGCTTTTATATTATACCAGAGCATAACATGATTGTCAAGCACTATCGCCGCATTTTGTATCATTCAACAATTTTCTACATGATTTTCGTAACATTTTGACGCAAAAAACAAAAAAGGGAGCTTTCAGCTCCCTTACAGAAATCATTAGTCCTTGAGATCCTCTGCAATATCCTCAGCAGCGTCCTTGACATCCTCAACAACGTCCTCTGCCTTGTCCTTTAACTCATCTGCAGCATCCTCGTTGATCTCGAAGTCGATGCTCTCATCTGTATCAAAATTATCGAAATCATCGTAATCGTCGTCATCATAGTCTGAATCCGAACCCTTGTCCTTGAGAGCCTGTGCTGCGACATATCCAACGGCAGCTGCTGCGCCAGCAGCTAAAATAGCAACTAAAAACTTATTCATTTTATTTTCCTCTTTTCTCCGCAAGAATTAGAACTTACCGAACCGCTTGCGATCGGATTACGATAATCTATAAATATTATACCATACTATTTCTGAAATTTCAACTCTTTACATATTATTTGTTAAAAACATCAAAATTGAAAGGGCTGTTATTGGTGCAGTTTCACAACGCAGTATACGCTTGCCCAGCCAGACCTGTTTTGCTCCTGCATTTACAGCCATTTCCGCCTCTTCCCTGTCAAAGCCGCCCTCACTTCCGATGAAAAGTCCTATGGTCTTTGCTCCCGAAAGCTCCGCTTCTCCGAAGGAACAGCCGCCTTCCTCCTCATACAGCAGGACTGTACGGTCCAGCTGCTTCATCATCTCAACTGCCTCCTTAAGGCTTACCATGTTTGTGACCTCGGGAATTATTCCTCTTCCCGACTGCTTTGCGGCTTCCTCGGCTATCTTGTTCAGTCGGGGCAGCTTCTTTTTTGCGAAGTCCTTCTCGTCGGGACGGGACACACATCGTCTTGTCAGTACAGGCACTATCCTCGATACTCCCAGCTCCACGCTTTTCTGTATGATGAACTCCAGCTTGTCCAGCTTCGGAACAGCCTGAAACAGCGTGACCTCAACATTCGGCTCGGCAGCACATCTGTGCTTCTCGATAAGGTCGAGATACACGGCATCTGCGGTTATGCTGCTGATAGTACAGCGGTGATCCACGCCGTTGCAGCAGACAGTTATCTCCTCGCCCACTCTCATGCGGAGAGAGCGCCCGATGTGATTGGCGTCGCTTCCTGTAAGCACTATGTTGCTCTCGTCTAACTCATTGGTAAAGAATCTCGGCATTGCTTTCAGCCCTTCCCGTTACGATGATTTATATTCGGATTTGATATTCAGATATTCCTCAAGGCACTGACCGCTCTTGTAGAGCTTTGTAGCCAGCTTCGAGCCCACATATCTGATATGCCACGGCTCATACTTATAGCCCGTGTACTCCTCCTTGCCCTGTGGGTAGCGGATAATGAAGCCATACTCGTGGGCATGCTCTGCAAGCCATGTTGCCTCGGGAGTATATCCAAAGGCGTCATCAATGGTATTGCAGTCGATGACAAGTCCCGTCTGGTGCTCGGAGAAGCCGGGACGTGCAGAATAGGTATCAGCGGCGTCCTTGCCGTCCTCTTTTACGTAGTTATCGTAGATTATTTCCTGATCGTGATAGGAGCGGTAGCCTGAGCCCAGCCAAATACTAAGCCCTTCCTTGGCTGCTGCACCGGAAAGGGCTTGAAACTGGGTATAACAGATAGATTCGAGCCCCGGTGCAAAGGTTGCAGGAAGGCTGTAAGACTTGTTTGCTATCAGTACCCCATCAATATAAGTAAGCCCCTCTGTATCGTACACAGGGGGCTCCGGAGCCTCAGCCACATTGGACTGAGGCGCAATAGATGTTTCGTTTTCGACTTCGTCGCCGCGGACAGTTACCTTGATCATTACTTCCTGCTTAGGATCAGCTGCTGATCTGAGTGTCACGTAGCATATTCCGGGAGAGATTCCCTTGATATGTCCGTAGCTGTCAACAGTAGCAATGCTCTTATCACCTGATGACCAGCGCTCATCGGCTTCGTATGTTCCGTCAGGATAGGCCTGAACCATAGGTGTATCGGTCTCGCCGACCTCGATATAAACGCTTGTCTTGTCAAGCTGGAAATCACTCTTGTTCACAGGATCTGCAACTGTGGTGGTAGTCACGGCAGTTGTCGTAACAGCCGCATCAGTAGTGGTAGATGTAGTTGTTATAGTAGTTGCGGAGGACACCTTTGAAGGCTTTTTCTTCTTGTCATCCTTCGAGCAGCCCTTTGCGATAAGAATTATAAACAGAAGTACGAGAAATGCTATGATGAAAAGCGCCGCAAGCCGTCTGTTTCTCAGAGTTTTGCGTGATACTCTTTTTCGGGGACGATGAGAGTCGTATCTGTTGTTGTCCATATTATTATAGCCCTTTCTATGTTTTTCGGCAGGATATTACTGCCTGTTAAATACCTTATTATATTATATCACAGGTATAATGAAATGTCACGTAATTTTATATCAATTCCTCATTTTTTTACCACTTTGACATATAACGCGCCCCTTTTTTGGCGCTTTTCAACAAAGAACCATACTTTTGAACACAATATTGTTATGACTGCGCCGTTCTTGACACGGCAATCCGAAACGAGTATAATAATATATGCTCACACTGCGCTTTTACGTGTGCAGTGTCCGAAAGGAGTAATTTCATGTCATATATCAGAAGATTCCTTGCTGCCGTTATAGTTGCCGGCACAGTTCTTTCCGCCGCAGCTTCATGCAGCAAAAAAAATACAAAGGACTCCGGCGCATCGTCAAAGCCTGATGTTACCACCGGCACACAGAGTGAAAAGTCAGAACCCACCGTTCCGGGCAGCATGAATATAGTCTGGCTGGCGGATTACGACCTCAACCCGTTAAACGGTCCGCGTTCAACAGCACTGTCCATATTCGAGGACGTTTACGGCGGCTCAGTGACATATGTGTCTGTTCTGCCCGAAGATAAGTACACAAAGCTCGACGAGATGATACAGGCAGGCGATCAGGTGGATATGTTCCCCTATGATATGGGAACCTTCCCACAGGGTGTCCTCAAGGATCGTTTCGCTCCCCTCGATCCATATTTCGATGAAATGGGCGTAAATGACGGCATGTGGGATGATATGGCTCCTGCTATGGATATGTTCGCATACAAGGGCAAGCACTATGTAGTTCCCTTCTCTGTTTCCGAGCCTCAGCTGCTGACCTACAGCAGAAAGCTCATGCAGTCGGAGGGACTGGACGACCCGCGTACTCTCTATAAGGAGGGCAAATGGGACTGGAATGCCTTCACCAATATGATAAACAAGTTCTCGGAAAGCGAGGAGTCACTGCACCACTTCGGCATAAGCGGATATCCCGGCAGGGCTCTGCTTGCGTCAAGCGGCAGCACCGTTGTGAAGTTCGACGGAAGCACCTTCACAAACAACATCAGCAACGGCAATATTACCAGAGCAGAGGGCATAATGCAGGACCTCCAGTCAAGATGGCTGTACAACAAAAGCCTGACAGGCAGCTTCATTTCTGATAGGAACACACTTTTCTACTCAGGCAGCGACAAAACTCTGGCATATTCCAACACGAATAACCCGGACGCCGACCTGATGATAGTCCCGTTCCCAAAGAACCCCGACGCTGACAAGAATTATATTGCCTGCGATTTTGATGCAAGAATGCTTGTGAAGAATTCTCCCAACGGAAATGCTGTCGCAGCATACCTCAAATGCGAGCGCATGGCAGCTTCCGATGAAAAGTTCAGGGCAAAGGCAAAGGAACAGGCTCTTAAGAGCATGACCGAGGAGCAGTACAACGCACTTCAGGAATATATCAGCGACGCAAAGGCCTCTCCCATATTCGATTTCGGCTTCGGTATGGGCGAAAAAATGCTGAACAACGGCGAATGCACCTTTGAAACAAGAGGCGCTATGGACAATATCATTTCAGCTCTCATTGAGGGCGGCGCTCCCGTTGGCTCATGGGACGAGCTTCGCAGCAGACTTTCTCCTGTCATCGACGAGGAAATAAAAAAATATCAGTAAACAATTAATGGCTGATGGATTTCCACGGTCAAGATACGATTACCGGGTCTTTAATGCAGGACCCGGTATTTTTTTCGCCCTTTTATCGATAGTAAAATCTAACAAAATTTACGTAATTTTTTGATATATACGCCGAAAATAAAGTTCTTTGTGCAAATATACACAAAATGTTCACAGAAGCTTGCGAAAATATGTTATAATGTTAATATAGAAGCTGTAGCTTCTATCAGTGACATAACATGAGAGGGGTTTTTACAATGAAGAATTTTGCAAAGCTTCCAAAGAAGCTTACCGCTGCCGCCGCATCTGCGGTCATGGCGCTCACGTCAGCGTCAATATCACCTGTTACGGCTAACGCAGCGGACAACGACTACTACAAAGCACTTGCAATGTCGCTCTATATGTACGACGCAAATGCCTGCGGAAACGGTATCACCGACGGTCCGCTCACATGGCGAGGCGACTGCCACACCTACGATTCAGCAGCCTCTGTGGGAAGCCTTGACGGCTCTCTCAAATCAGCTGTTGACCCCGACGGCGACGGAAAAGTCGACGTCTCAGGCGGCTTCCACGACGCAGGCGACCATATCAAGTTCAATCTCACTATCGGCTTCGGCATGAACAGTCTGGCGCTGTCGGAATACCTCAATCCCGGAGTATACGAAAAGGCAGGCTGCAAGGACCACCTTATATATGAGCTGAAATGGGGCGCAGATTACCTTATGAAGACTACCTTCCTCGACAGCTCGGGCAATGTGGCTGCTATAGCTCACGTTGTGGCAAACGGCGGCGAGGATCACGCTATATGGTCAGCTCCCGAGGTACAGACCTACGCAAGACCTATATACTGGCTGACAGCCAACAAGAACAATTCTCCTGTATGCTGCGAAATGGCAGCAGGTCTGGCAGGTACAGCCTACGTGGTCAAGGACTCCGATCCCGAATACGCCGACAAGTGTATAAAATACGCTAAGGCTCTTCTGGAATTCGGTCAGAAGCATGTGGGCAACGAAGGCGGCGGTCTCGCTGACTTCTACGGCACGGACGCTCAGTATCAGGACGAAGAGGCTATGGCTCAGGCATGGCTCTGGATCAACAAGGCTGGCGAAAAACCATCAAGAGTCCCAAAGAACAAGGACTACGGCGACGCACAGTACGACGGCTGGGTATACTGCTGGAACAAGGTATGGCAGGGCTATGCAGCTCTGATGTACAAGGCTACAGGCTATCAGGCATTCGCTGATGAGCTGAAGGTAGAACTGGAAGGTCAGGGCGGTCTCAAGGTCGGCACATACAACGCTGACGGCTGGGGAGCTTCACGCTACAACTGCGCTAAGCAGATGGACGCTTTAGCTCTTGCAAACGGCGACAAGGACTCCGATTACGCAAAGGGCGCAAAGTATCAGATGGATCATATCCTCGGCGACAACAGTCTGGGCTACAGCTTCCTGCTGGGCTACGGCGACAAGTGGCCTGTACATATCCACCACCGCGCAGCAAATCCCGGCACTGACGCAAACGGCGCTTCATCAAATCCTTCCGCCAAGTACACAGCTTACGGTCTCCTCGTAGGCGGCGACGACAAGAGCGGATATCAGGATCAGACCGACAAATACCAGTACACCGAGGGTGCGCTGGATTACAACGGCTGCTTCGCTGTAGCCTGCGCAGGTATCGCAAATCTCTACGGCGGTGACGCAACAGCAATGCCTGCACTGGCAAAACAGGCAAAGGAAATAAACGAAAACTTCAAGTTCGGCGACAGCTCACCTGTTGTTACAACCACTTCCGACAACAACGGTACTATCACCACAACTACTACAGCGACTACAACACCTGAAATAACTACCACCACCATAAACTACGACGGTTCAGAGTTTGCTATCAGTGTAGACCTTGACAAGA
This sequence comes from Ruminococcus flavefaciens, assembly GCA_004554385.1. Taxonomy (GTDB): domain Bacteria; phylum Bacillota; class Clostridia; order Oscillospirales; family Ruminococcaceae; genus Ruminococcus; species Ruminococcus flavefaciens_T. The sequence goes on along the minus strand of SFMO01000031.1, from coordinate 2,483 downwards.
TCGGAGTGGGCGAAAAGACCACCTTCAGATTCACAAAGGGTGAGCACCTCATTCCTTACGGACGCCTTGATTATGATGACGACATCATATCAATGAAAAAGAATGATGACAATACATATGAAGTCACAGGTCTTGAGGCAGGTTCAGCTGTTATAAGCTTCACCGCTCCGACAGGGCAGAAAAAACAGGTCATGCTCACTGTAGGCGTCGGCGCTGATTTCGGCGACGCAAACCGCGACGGCACTGTTGATCTGTCAGACGTCGTGCTCATTATGCAGTCCCTTGCAAATCCGAACAAATACGGTCTTAACGGTACAGACAAGAGCCACATAACCGAATACGGTCTCACAAACGCCGATGTAAACCTTCAGGGCGGCGTTACCGCTGAGGACGCTCTCTGTATCCAGAAATATCTGCTTAAGATTTACAAGACATTACCTGTAAGAGAATAACCCAATACCTCCATAAAGCCCGTGCAGCTATACCAAGCTGTACGGGCTGTTTTTTGTCCACCTGTTGCATAATAATTTCATCGTGATTATGCACAACATATACTGCTTCTAATTGCACACTATGCTGAAATAATTGATAAACTATTACGATTAACCACATTGTAATTATTTCGTTACTGTTTTGTAACCAATTTTTCTTCCAAACCCTGTATAATAGTCATTGAGACATATTATAGGCGAAAACTTTAGAAAGTAGTGTGATAACATGAACAAATTAAACAGGCTGAAATCAGCCATCATCAGCGGCGCAGTCGCTATGTCCGCTCTTGCAGCACCTCTCTCAGCGGTGTCTCCCTCTCTCACAGCAAATGCGGCAGATAACGACAACTACGCAAAGCTCCTTCAGTATTCCCTCTATTTCTATGACGCAAATATGTGTGGCAACAATTCCGATTGCGCTCTCACATGGAGAGGCAACTGCCATACAAACGATGTAGTTCCCGGCGGCTTCCACGACGCAGGTGACCACGTAATGTTCGGTCAGCCACAGGGCTATGCAGCTTCTACTCTCGGCTGGTCCTACTACGAATTCAAGGACGCTTACGACTCAACAGGTCAGACAGCTCACCTCAAGGTGATAACTGACAAATTCGCTAAATTCTTCCGTGACGCTACAAAGCTCAACGGCAATACAGTATCTGAAGTCCTCATCGAAAAAGGCGAGGGCAACACCGACCATAACTACTGGGGTGCTCCTGAAACTCAGGGCGACAGAGGACGTATGCTCTGGACAACAGGCGGCGCTGCTAACGTAACTGCTGAATATGCAGCAGCTCTCGCAGCTAACTACGTAAACTTCGGCAACGCTGATGACCTTAAGTACGCTAAGGCTCTTTACGAATTCTCAAAGAAGGATAAGAGCTTCTACTCAGCAGGTACATTCTATGATGCTCACTGGACAGGCTCTGACGACGAGCTTGCATGGGCTGCAGGCTGGCTCTACCTCGCAACAAAGGATCAGAGCTACCTCAACGATCTGAAGGGCTGTCCTACAGCTTACTCAGTTCACTCATGGGAGAGCGTTCAGCTCGGTGCTGCTATCCTCAAGGGCGAGATCACAGGCGACTGGGGCAGCGCAGCAGAGCTCAGCAAGTTCAGCGGCAACAACTACTACTTCGCTAACGAGTGGGGCAGCGCAAGACACAACGCTACTGCTCAGCTTTGCTCACTCGTAGCAGCTAAGTACAATAAGGCTGATTCCTCATGGGCTAAGGGCCAGATGGAATACCTCACAGGTGACAAGGCTTTCGCAAACGGACAGAAGCACTGTCTCGTAGTTGGCTTCAAGCCTGATTCTTCAAAGAATCCTCACCACAGAGCAGCTTCTCCTGACGTAGGAGCAAGCAAGGAGAACGACGGACAGAACAACAAGTACCTCCTTATAGGTGCTCTCTGCGGCGGTCCTCTCGATGCTAACGGCACATACAAGGATATCCGTTCAGACTATCAGGGCAACGAGGTCGCTATCGACTATAACGCAGGTTTCGTTGGTGCAGCAGCCGGTCTTTACCACTTCTACAAGACAGGCTCTACTGTATCACAGATCGAGGGCGTTAAGAAGATCTACAGCGGCAGCGGCGCTACTGTAACTCCCGGCGGCAATGATACAACAACAACAACTACAACTCAGCCTAACCCAGGCAGCAACGTAACAACAACTACAACTCCTAATCCGGGCACTTCTACAAGCGATGACGATATAGTTCTTGAGGGTTCAAGCCTCAAGGCTGTAAAGGAAGAGAGCACTGTAGACGGCGCTATCAACAATGTTTGTGAATTCGCTCCTCAGGGCGCTAAGTCCGTTACAATGTACCTCAAGGTAAACTCAAACGATACTGAGGTATCAGGCGGTTTCGGTACATGGAACGGCGAGTGGGTACAGGAAGAATTCTCAGGCGTTAAGGTAGGCTCTGACAAGACTGTAGCTATCGACTATACTGTTCCTTCAAACGTTGGTTCAACTATCAAGGC
>SFMO01000030.1 GCA_004554385.1 Ruminococcus flavefaciens | reverse complement strand
TCCTTGTGACCTGTTATACTGACTGCAAGTATCACATATGATGCAAGCTTTCTGATTTGCCCGTTATCACGAACTAAGAAGTGCACTGCATCTATGAATACTATCGGATATACCTCGTCCAAAGGTCGCTTTTGCCAGTCCTCTATCTGTGGGAGAAGTCGGTCTGTGATATCAGACACCATAGCGTCACTTACTTCAAAACCATAAATATCCTCGATAGTTTCGCTTATCTGGCGAGTTGTCATGCCCTTGGCATACAGTGATATTATCTTCTGTTCTATGCCTGAAATGTCTTTCTGACGCTTTTTTACAATTTTAGGCTCAAATGTTCCGTCACGATCTTGCGGTACTTCAATTTCAGTTTCTCCAAAATTACCGCGTATCTTCTTGGTTTTCTTGCCATTGCGGTAATCGGTATTGTCGGATCGCTCATATGCACCGTATCCCAGTTGTTCATCCATTTCAGATTCAAGCATTTCCTGGATTGTGCCACCGAGAAGGTCTTTCAGCGCCTCCTCGATATCCTTCGCCGACTTGATATCATACTCCTCCAGCAGCATTCCGATGATGTTCTTCTTTCCTTCGCTCATTGGTTCTCTTTTTCGTCTTCCCATAAAAATCAGCCTCCTATGATATTTCTATTCTACCACAATTGACTGTTTTTTTACAAACTTTTTTTCATAGGCTCATCAGAATTGTGGAGCATACCAAAACAGGCACAAACCCTATTGGAGCTGATTAACCGCAAGCTCTCAGAAACGCTTACAGAGCGTTTCTGAGAGCTTTTTCTTTTCAGTGGTTAGTTTTCCGCTCCGTAGGCTCGGACGGATCTGTGGGGCTTTTCCGTTCGCAGGGCGGTCAAGCTGAGGTCTGCTCGGTGATGCCGTGACGGATTTCATACTCACGCACACGGCGGTAAAAGGTGTTTGCCGACATATCCATTCTTCGCATAAAATCACGCCCCGTGATGTTCTTCGACTTCCATTCCCCATAGAGCTGCCCGAACCTCATCCAGTCGGTGGGGATAGGCTTTCGCCCGGTGTACTTGCCCTGTGCCTTAGCGATCTCAATGCCCTCACGCTGTCGCTGTTTGAGCTGCTCACGCTCCAACTGAGAGAGCTGCGAATACGGTCAACATGAATTTGCCCGTAGGCGTGTCGGTGTCGATCTTCTCCTTGTGGCTGATAAGCGTTACGCCTTTGTCGGTGAGAGTGTCGATGATGTTCAGCAAGTCTCGTGTGGAACGTCCCAGACGGCTGATGCTCTCGATATAGATGGTATCACCCTCACGCACATAGTCCAGCATTGCCCTGAGCTGTGGACGGTCGGTGTTTGCCCCTGACAGCTTCTCGGAGAAGATGCGGTCAACCTGATAGTCGCACATGATCTCCTGCTGACGGTCGGTTTCTTGGTGTTCGGTGGAAACTCTGATGTATCCGATTTTGCTCATAGTATCGTCCTTTCTTTATTCAAGTGTGTCTTTCTTCCTCTGTTGTGTACGTTTCTTCTCTTTGTACTGCCTGTTACGCTCCTGCTGTTCCTTGTTTTGGAGATAGTTACGCACCTGTCGGGTGTACTTGTGTGCTGTGTCACGCTTAGTGACAAAGGCATTATGCTCAGGCAACAGAGCATTGTATTTCTCTTTCAGCTTGGTGGACTTCGCCTGCAAATCGCTCTGCTTAGGCATTTTCCCTTTGATGTAGTAAGGCTTGATATGCTCGGCAATATACTTGTCGGCTTCTTCAAATGCGTCGATAGCGGCAGCATTCTTCTTGCGGAAGTGCTTCTGCGTAAATGCAGAACGCTCCTGATACTCTTTGTATGTAGCATAGTTCTGAGAATGCTGTTCCATCATCGCAATGAGCTTGTCTATCGGCTCTATCTTTGCGCTCAGCTTGGCAAGCTCGTCCGTGTGGTCATCAGGGTGCTTGAAATTCCAGAAGAAGCCCCTGAGATCGTCAAGCGATGTGATACCGCCAGCTTCAAGGTCAGCAATCATCTTATCGCTGTCACGCATACCCCTGATCTCTGCCCACGGAGCTTTTTTCTTTTCAGGAGCTTTAGGCAATACCGCACAATTGCAAAACGGAGAAAAATGTGGTATAATAGGAATATGGAAACACAACTGACGCTGGCCATGATGAATGATGAGCTGGGGCAGGCCAGAACCAGCAAAAAGGAATTTCTGGACAAAATCGAACG
>SFMO01000208.1 GCA_004554385.1 Ruminococcus flavefaciens | reverse complement strand
TAAAGAATTTATATAAGTGAGGAATAATAGATGTATGAAGTCATTATGAAGTATTTAGAAGACTATAGTGAAATAAAGAATGCTGTATTTGTTTATCCTGCTAAAGACTTAGATTATCTTGGACGTTTGACATGTTCTTTCATGAATTCAAATGGAGGAACAATCGTATTTGGAGTAGAAGATACTGGCGTTTCAATCATAATAAAAGGTTCACATTATGATATAACTGGCGTTTCGGAAAAGCTAAAAAAATTGCTTCCGGATTATTGTGATCTTATTAGATATGGAAATTGTAGTATATATGGTGAAAAGATAGATTATATTACCGTATCGCCATCAAAAAATAAAGTCGCTTTAAATGGCATAGCATATTACTATGACGATGATTCGCATTTAGCTGTTGAAAAAAAGATATAAATATATTTTTATCGTACTGCTGGAATGACAGTAAGATAGCCGATATCATTGATAGAGACTTACCATTTAAGAATAAGCGCATTAATATTGTTCGTGATACCAGAGAATTAGTATATAAAGATAGCATCGAGAAATATATGCAAACGATTAAGGAACAGGATTATGTTTTATCCTTAATTAGTGATGCATATTTAAAATCTAAGAATTGTATGTATGAAATTTGTGAACTTATGAGAGATCGCAATTATATGGATAGATTGCTTTTTATAGTTCTTTCTGATGACGATATAAACAAATATTGTAATAGAGAACAAGGCGGAGCCCATATTTTTAATGATGCAGACAGTATCAATTATAACCTATATTGGGCAAATAAAGCAAGAGAATATAAAGGAAAAATAGACCAGATTCCAGAAGGGAAAGCGAAAACCACACTTGAAAACACATATCATATGTTTACAACCATAAACGATAATTTAGCTTCTTTTATTAATCAGCTAAAAACGAGATTATGTGTGAATTTCAAGCAAGTGGTTGATTCTGATTATAAGGATATACTTAGATTCTTGGAATAATAGTTCATGCTATTATAAAATAACCTTCACCCTACACACTCCAAAGCTCTGCTTATCGCGTTCAAGTAAAGTATCAGGGAACAAATTGAGCCACTTGTGACTGAAGCTGGTACTGCCGAAATAAGCGTCGAAGTTTGAGATAGGCAGGATAACATAGTCCGAATCATCGGGCTTGTTGGCAATACAGTAAGCGATGACCGTTTCCGCTGCCTCATAAGGCAGACCGTCAGGCAGCAGTGCCTGTATACGCTCCTTCTCATCATCAGAGAAGGAAAAAGCCTTATCCGCCAGCGGTCCGAGCTCCAAAGCGTCCGCAAGTACATCATCAAACCGCAGCACCCACGCTCCTTTGGTCTCGGGCGAGTAAAGCGACACCTGATACTGCTTGACCTTATCTCTCCATGCGGCATCAAATCTGGTTTTCAGCGGCTCAGCATTGGAGAGAGTGGTCTTGCTCATGTTTTCGCTGCTCTTGCTGATGAACTTTTCGACCTTGTGAACGTGGCTGTAAAACCAGCCTTTTCCCGTCTTATCCACCAATTCGGGAAACTCCTCATGCAAATCACTGAAATCAGTCCTGAACTGCCACTCCGCCTTCGGAGCGGCAGTTTTTTTGTCGGGGATACTGCACCACGCACAGAGAGCTCGCCGTGCATGATTCACATCGGGAGCACCATTTTTGAACATATATCCCCGAGCGATTATAGTCAGCACACGGCTCAGACCTGTGAAGTCCTTCATCATCTCAAAGCTGAAACGGCCGAGAAAGGAAAAGTCACGCTTGCCGCTGCACTTGTATACAGGCTTGTCAGTGTAAGCCTTGAATTCTTCAATTTCGTTCAGCATTATTTCTCCCTCCTGACGTGCTTTTCGATCCTGTCCAGCAGCAGATCGAAGAGCACTTTTCTTTTGCCCAGAGCAACTATGTACCTGACTGCTTCATCAGGCTTCATTACGGCTTCTATCAGCTTTCGGCACTCGCCAGCAACTGCGTCACGGTAGTACGCATTCACGGATCTATTGAGATAAGCCTCCATAAGCCGTATGAACTCAGGCGAATCACTGTCACGGATAAGACGCTTCCTGTCAGTGCGGTTGTTTTCATCGTCAATGTCAGCTATGAGATCAATGAGAACACGGTACCCTCCAAACCGGAAGTCGCTGAAAAGCGGATAATACCGTTCAAGCTCAGGTATCAAGTCTGCGAGAAAATCTTCACGCTGTTCTTTCGGAGTAAGGTGCCAGTTCTTAGCCTGCAACTCCTGCCTGATAGCACTTATCCTCTCGGCAGGTATACCCTGAAACAGGGTATATAGCATATCTGCGTCGTATTCACGGTCCTGACCGCGGCTGTACAGTATGCGCTGAATGTCGTTCCTGCGCTGCCTGTCCTTGACTGGCTGACCGCAGGCTCTGATGCGTGACAGACACCGTTCATAATCAGTAATAAGAGCAGACAGCTTTTCCATTTTGTCACTGCTCAGCTTGTCCTTCCAGTTTTCATCAGTTGCAAATGTGAAAAGTTCCTCGTCAGCGGCAGGCTTGTCAACAACAGGAACCGTATTTTTGCCCAGCATATACGCAAGATAACCGAGAATATCAACACTTTCCCTGCGCTCAACACGGTGATATTTGCGAACGGCATTGTCACTTCCGTCGTCTTCAACAGTGATAACGTCCGTGTCATGAACTGTGAACTTCGGATTGTCCACAACGATAACTCTGTGAGGCTTGTCGATGTCTATACCGTCAACTCGAATACCACCCGAGAGCATAAGTCCGTTGTATGCGTACAGCTTGCTGAGCTGACACTTGGTTATATTCATTCCGAGGCGAATGCGCTCAGTTGCTTTGAAGTAGAAGTCCTCTCGGATAAACGACAGCACAGCATTCCTACTCATACTGGCGGAGCGAGATATACATTCACGTACTTCTCGCTGCTTATTATGGACTTCGCCGCAGCGAGGTCCTCGGTATCAAGTGGAGCAATATCGACTTCGGGAACGGCACTATCCGCATTGCTCACAAGGTCGTGGAGCAGAAGGTAGACGGCAAATACCAGACAGTCGGTCACGACAAAATGAAAACGGAGTCCAGCAACAGGATACTTCCGCTGATGAAGGAAGTGGCAATGGCACTGCGGAGGCTGAAGCTCCACCAGGATGAGCAGCGCCGTTTATGCGGAAATTCCTACGTTCACGAATACGACGACTACGTCTGCGTGAACGAGATAGGACAGCTCCTCAGACCGAATTATATATCAGCAAAGTTTAGTGAGCTTCTGAAAGAAAACAGCTTGAAGCACATACGCTATCATGACCTTCGCCATAGCTGTGCCAGTCTGCTTCTTGCAAACGGAGTGCCGATGAAAGAGATACAGGAGTGGCTGGGACACTCGAACTACCGCACAACTGCCACCGCCCAAAATGGCAGAACGGAATTAAAGTGATAGCAAAACAGCTATATTTCGGTATAAATAAATCGGTTATGATCTTTGTTAATATAGGTCATAACCATTTTTTATTACTATAATTGTTTTTATGAGAAAATAAAGCTACAAGGCTTTCAAAGCAATAATAACGTATATTTAATCTTTTTTGTTAATTAAATCGTCGAATTTATCTATTGACAATATCATATCAAACTGTTACAATTTGTGTAACGCTTGATTTGCATAATATTTAATGTATGAATTCAAGCGTAATATTATTTAGGAGGGCAAAAATGAAGCCTATATTTAACCGCTTGCTTTCAGGCATATTAAGTGTAGCTGTTACGCTTAGTGCTGTACCAATTATCTCAGCACACGCCGAGGAAAGCCCTGAAATATATCCATACACGTTATTTGCCGCTTCTTACAATGAAGGTGCAATTACCATCAATGCAGACAATACTTGCGTTAATGGAAATATTGCAGCTAACGGAACGATTGTATCAAGCGGAAACTTCAATGTTAATGGTACAAAAACAGAAAATGCTGACGAACCGATGATTATCATATTTGACAAAATAGACAATCAATATTTCGTTGACACAGCAGTTGATGAACATGAAGATAATTACGTTCTTGAGGAAACTAATATTCAAGTCAACATCCCTACAGAAGTC
>SFMO01000207.1 GCA_004554385.1 Ruminococcus flavefaciens | reverse complement strand
TGTTCCTTTGGCGGTGTCCAGAGGCAGGCTTAACCAGCCCGTCCCCTCTGTCAGCTTCGCTGACATCTCCCCATTTTATGGGGAGTCACCTCTGGTCGCTGTTCACAGCTTTCAGAGAACAGCGAAACAATACGAAGGCGCTCCTAACAGGAGCGAGTACCCTCTGCCCTATGGGCATCTCCCTGTACTACAGGGAGTAACCGCAAGGGTGAATTCCGAAAACAATCCAGTGAATTGTTTTCGGAAGAGGGTGACTCCCCACGGGGTGGGGAGATGTCGTAACGCGACAGAGGGGACGGACCCGATTAGGGGGCCCTGCAAGAGAGGGCGTCCCTTAATAGATAACAGCTCGAAATTTTGATTTACCACAATATATGAAAAAGACCTCTGATGTGTGTCAGAGGTCCATGTATATTTCATTTCTGTTTGTGAAGTCCTGATTTTATGCCGTCAATTATAGTGTTCCGCGCCTTTATGGCTTCTTCCTTGGTAAGCGGCGGAGTGTCTCCAAGCGGATACTCTATGCCAAGCTCCGCATACTTCGGCTTCGCCATGTCGTGGTACGGAAGAACGTCCAGTGCCTTCAGATTGGTGAGAGTGGAGAGATACTCACCCAGAGCAAAAAGTTCCTCATATCTGTCTGTAATCCCCGGAACTACCACATGACGTATCCATACAGGTATTCCAAGGTCACGGATATGCTCAGCAAAGGCAAGTATATTGCGGTTCCCAAAGCCTGTCAGCTTCTTGTGCTCATCATTGTCGATGTGCTTTATATCCAGCATCACAAGATCGGTATATTTCAGCGCCTCGTCGATCTTATCATGGGAACTCGGATCGTACACCCCTGCTGAGGTGTCAAGACAGGTATGAACTCCCCTGCTTTTGGCAAGTCTGAACAATTCAGCAAGGAATTCGGGCTGTGCAAGAGGTTCGCCGCCTGTAGCAGTTATCCCCCCCGACTTCAGAAACTCCTTATATGAATCGTATTCCTTCATAAGATCCTCGGCAGTCCGCTCAGTACCGCCCGAAAAATCCCACGTATCGGGATTGTGACAATATTTGCACCTCAGGGGGCAACCCTGAAAAAACACTACGAACCTTATTCCCGGTCCGTCAACTGTACCGAAGCTTTCTGTGGAATGTATGCGTCCTTTCATTTAATGCACCTCTGTTCTGCGTATTTTAACAGCTCATCTCTTTGGTTGCCGAGCTTTTCCTCCATGACGAGTTCAAGAAGCTCATGCTGTATATCGCCAATTTCCGCGCCCTTCAGTCCCAGCTGCACAAGCTCGGAGCCATTGACTGCAAGACCGCTAACGCTTCTGCATTCATTATTGGCAGCTATGTCCTTTCCGATACCGATAAGCTGATCGAAGAATACATTCTCCTCAAGCACGAACTCATTTTTTGCCGAGTTATCGCACTTTTTCATCTCCATAAGCTCAAAGAAAAGCTCGTCGCCTATTTTGCACATCATCTTCCTGACATCTGTCTTATTGTGGAGCTTTTTGCTGTGATTGGCAATAAGTGCCGTTGTGACTGCAATAGTCCTGTTATCATAGTGGAGACGCCTCATAATATTCTCAGCCATTTCCGCTCCGACACGGTCGTGCTGCTTGAAGTGTCCCCTGCCCGTTTCGTCCAGCTTCATGCAGGCGGGCTTGCCGATATCATGGTAAAGGAGAGCCCTGCGCAGACCAAGATCAGCTGAAGGAGCTGCTCCGAGAGCCCTTACAGTGTGTTCCCATACATTGTACCTGTGATATGGCGAGCGCTGATCGAGTCCGATACTTGGCTCAAATTCGGGAATGACTGCGGTTATCACATCGCTGTAATCCAGAAGCACCTCTACCGCATTCTGACCGCATATAAGCTTATCAAGCTCATCACGGACTCTTTCCCGTGATATGCCGTCGAGCTGCCCCTTCATACTGCGGACAGCCTCGGCAGTGGCACTGTCTATCTCAAAACCCAACTGCGATGAAAAACGCACAGCCCTGAGTATTCTCAGCGCATCCTCGTTGAAACGCTTCTGAGGATCTCCCACACAGCGTATGATGCCAGCCTCCATATCGGCTTTTCCGCCGAAGGGATCCACCATATTGCCGTGTCTGTCCATTGCCACAGCATTTACCGTAAAATCACGGCGGGAGAGGTCATCGGCAATATCAGAAGTAAATCTCACCTCATCGGGACGGCGGTGGTCGGAGTATTCGCCGTCGATACGGTATGTAGTTATCTCGAAGGATTCGCCTCCGCAAAGAACAGTCACAGTCCCATGCTTTATTCCCGTAGGTATGACCTTATAGCCTTTGAACACCTCTATCATCTGCTCGGGAAGGGCGTTAGTGGTTACATCTATGTCATTGCATTTTCTGCCCATAATGCCGTCACGTACACAGCCTCCCACCATATATGCTTCAAAGCCGTTATTTTCCAGCTCTGTAAGTATTTTCTCCGTATTAGCTCCTATTGTCAAGGCAGCATCTCCTTTCGTAAATCAAAATTTCGAGCTGAGCCAGCTCGACCGCTTGCCACGTTGTCGCTCGTAAACTCGCTTAATAATATAAGAAATGATATTTGTACATCGCTTACAGCGCGATAAGTACGCCGAGCCCATGAACGGGATTCCAAAG
>SFMO01000206.1 GCA_004554385.1 Ruminococcus flavefaciens | reverse complement strand
TGTAAATATTATATCAGTTGGTTCGGAGTGCGGTCAATGATCGGTAAAGTGCGGTTCTGCTCCGGCAAGGTGCGGTCGAAAGTCCGGCAGCGTGCGGTTCTAAGTCCGTGTCAGTGCGGTTCTGGCGCCGGCATACACAGCAATTTGTAATATTTTTCTTTGAATTGCATATATTATCGAATTTTTTTATGCTGCTTTATGTTAAAAAATCCTATGCTTACATATTCTGCTTCGACTTATAGCATCAAAAAAGGACGCAATGCGTCCCTTTTCGTCATTATTCAGTCTTGCTGTCCACCAGCAGTGCAGGAATATTGTACTTTCCGAAGCTGTCACGCTGATATAGCCTATCCTTATGGTCATTGACCTCTTCAGCAGTTACCTCACCCTCGTTGAGTGCCACAAGGAGTCCGTCATCTGACATGGAAAGTATGGTATTCTTGTCCAGCTCGTCAAGGTATCCTGATTCATACATCTCTATATTGTATCTTGCTATCAATGCCTCGGGGCGTGAAAAACAAAGTATGGCAAACATGATAGTGAACATTACGGAAAAATGCTTTGCAAACTGCATATCGAATTTAAACTGTTTTATTATAACCATTACGAATGTAACAGCAAGAAGCACCATGAACCAGCTTGTATAGAGTCTCAGCTCTGTGAGACCGTAGTTGTCTATATACATTATCATTTTGCTCATAGCTGTGGCAATGAGTATGATAGTGAAAACACTGATAATTATGCTGTAGAATTTAAGCGCCTTTGTTTTCTCTCTGCCTGCCTTCTTTGAGAAAAGGCTCATAAAGCAGAGCACGAAAAGATTGATAAGAGCTACTGCGAAAAGCTCAAAGAAGCCCTGTCTTGCGTAGTCGGCATAGGTAAAGCCCTCTGGAAGACTATTTGTGAAGGCAGAAAGAAAGTAATTAGCCTGTGATATGAAAAACATCACATAGAGTATGCATATAGGAGTTACCGCTGTGTATACGATGAGATTGCTGACAAAGCGGATATTGAAGAGGCTCATTTTACAAGCGTTCTCATCAAGAGTTTTCACGCTGTCACGGTGAGTATTTGTGTAGAACATTCCGAAGAGATACATCGAGCAGGGGATAGCTAAACCAAGCTGTAATATAATGTTCCAGAGCTCCTCATGGAAAATCCTGTTGAATATAGTCGTGAGCATGCGCTCAACGCCGTCATCTGCGGACATGAGCAGGGAAGCTACGACAGCTGTCAGCGGCACTGTAATAATAAGACCTATGATAATGTATTTTATGTTTGAGCCTGCCTTTGATTTTGAAACAGAGTCTGAGGTTATAGTCGCCTGCTTTTCAAAATTTGAGAAAGGATACTCAAATATCGCCTTGCACAGTGCAAAGGGCAGAAAGCGTTCAACATTCTTGTTGTCCGCACCTACGGAGTATATAAGGTAAGCGCCTGCACCGAAAAGAAACAGCGCATCGAGAGTCTTGATAAAGTTGTTTGCGGTTATGGAAAAAACTATAGTAAACGCATACAGCACTCCCGTAAGGACCTTATTGAAGCGTGAGAAGCTGCATTCCTTTTTTCTCAGGTAGATTATTGCCGCGGTAATAATAGCGATGTAAAGACCTGTTGTGATAAATCCCATTGCGTGGAACACCACATATCTCATAAAGCAGAAGGCTGCAATAAACACGAATACCGAAAGAATGACCTCTGCCTTTGAATATACAGGCTTTTCCCTGACCTTTTCTGTTACAGGCTGAGGAATGTACTGAGCCTGCGGTACGTTATAGATGTTGTTATTCATGATCTTTTACTCCTTTTTTTATTTTCTAAAAGCCATTTTAAGCGGATATGGCACTGACAGTAATATTTTTTTACTCCCAATGATGTAATGCTATCAGATAGCCTCCTTTTTCAAGCTCTGTTATCTTCATATCCGTACGGTAATTTACATACTTATAAATTATTTCGCCGTCTCTGCGGCTTTCATCAAGTTTAAGAGCGGCATTTACATTTTCTGCAATGAATCTCTCATAATCATCTGTTTCAAGCTCAAGTCTCTGATCTATCGCAATTAGTATACTTTCATCTGAATATCGTTTCAGTTTAACATTATCATCGATGGTTATATCAAATATCCTCTCCATGAGTGCAGTTCTTTCGGCATTAAAATGCGTATAATGTTTGTCAAAGTATTCCTTTACTAAACAGACTGCTACTATTATCAATATCAGAGAAAGCAGTAGCAGCAATTCCCGAACGATACGCCTAAGCTCATTTTTAAGTTCCTCGCTTTCCTTCATATCAGACACCTGCTATGAGAAAATAGTCGATACCGTAAAGTATAAGTACAGCCTGCAATATCCTGTATACCGCCATTATTGCCTCCACAGACCTTGGATTAGGCTCGTTCTTATAGTACAGCCGCTTAAAGCCAATTGGCAGTATTGCTGTGACAAATGCAATGACTCCTGCAATATTCAGCCATTCGCTTCCTCCTGCACAGAGCACCGAACATATGAGAAAATTGAAAACGCACAGCGCAATATCTACCCCATATGTGCATTTAAGCTCACGTTTGATAACCTCATTATTTTTCATAACAGCACCACCTTTACTTATTATAAATATATGTATAATAGGTATTGTATTTGCCACAGTACGGCAGAATCTCATTCTGCTCCGCCATACCTGTTTTTTCGTCTAAGCTCACTCTCTTTTGAACTCCAGTATATCTCCCGGCTGACAGTCAAGCTCATCGCATATCCTCTCCAGTGTCGAGAAGCGGACCGCCTTCGCCTTGCCTGTTTTCAATATTGAAAGATTCGCGGTTGTGATACCCACCTTTTCTGCAAGGTCCTGTGAGGATATCTTCCGCTTTGCCATCATTACATCAAGATTTACTACGATCGGCATGGAAAACACCTCCGTTATATAGTAAAGTCGTTTTCCGACTTTATTTCTACTGCCTTTTCAAACACGTTCTTGAGAACTCTCATTATAAGTCCGAACATCACTGCGCACATACCAAAGAATGCGAATATTGAGCTCCAGAGACCAAACACCATGAGTGCTGCTCCCACGCCCATACATATCCATGATATCCACCTGAGACATGCGGTGTTCTGCGGTACGAAAACATCGTCCCTGCTGATATTCCTGAGAAGCACATGGAGCTTCCACAGTGCTGCAAGTGCCAGTATATCGCATATATACAGTGTCACGCACATAGGTACGAACATTGTATCCCTTGGTAAAATGCTCTCGGCTTCGGAAGCCATTTCGTATACATACCAGTCAGACATAGTCGGGATAAAGAATGCTATGAAAACAGCCGCAAAAGCTGCCGTAACAGTCAGTATCCGCGATAAAAAAAGTGATTTGTCCTTGTTCCACATAAGCAAAAGCTCCTTTATAATAAATGTATCAGCGCCATACGCCGTAATTAAGACTATGGATATATGACGGAGTATCAATATTCTTTCCTATGGTATCCTCTGCCCTGAAAAATATAGGCTGCTGCATTCCGGCGTTAATAAATATCTCCGCAAGATAATCATCGGTAGCCGTGAGCAGATATATCCTTGCGCCCTTATCCTCCACACCATCCTGGACAATATAACCGAGACAGGCTCCCACATCATCGCCTTTAAGTGTCTTGTCCAATGTTCCGTAAGGGATATAAAGCCTGTCGTTATACTTTATGGCGCTGTATGTATCGTTCTTATCTACAGGAGAAACAAAGGTCTGAGTGCTGAATTTTATAGGTTCATCGGGCAGTTCGTAGTTTATACCGTAGCTTCCCCTTTGGCAGCCGCACATCATAAGCGTTGCCGAGATCAGCAATACTCCGAGCTTTGACAGCTTCATACATACACCTCCGTGAAGCTCTGTTTTCTTACTGTGACTATAGTATAACACACAAAATATCATTTGTCAATAGAAAATTATCGTTTTTCAATAATTTTTTTCTGTTTCTCATGGAGCTTGTATTTTTTTCAAAAAAATGCTACAATATTATGTCTGATTCTTTCCATCTCATCCGATTATATTAGTGAATGCATTCAACAAAGGAGGATTTCCTGATGACAGACAACGAGCTGCGCTTACTGATGGCAGACTCTGTTCAGAAATGCCACAGGGCGGTCTTTGATAAATACTGCAACTACGTCTACGCCATAGCCTTCAAGATACTAAAGAGCTGCGGAAGCCGTGAGGACGTTGAAGAATGTGTGAGCGATGTCTTTATGAAGATATATAAGCTCCTTGATAAGAATATAGATTTTGCGGATAACTTCAAGGCGTATATCGCAACGGTTACGAGAAATACGGCTATTGATTCCTTCCGCAGGATAAGCCTCAGAAACAGCAGAACAGCTTACCTTGACGATAATACCATTGGTGAGCTCCGTGACAGCAGCGACCTTACCGAAAAAAGTGAGAACAAAGAGCAGTCGCGTATAATTCTCGGAAAAATAAAAGAGCTTGGCGATCCCGATTCTACTATCATAATTCAGCAGTACTACTATAACCGCACCGCAAAAGAAATTTCAAAAAGCGTATCCATGTCAGCGGCAGCCGTGCAGAAACGCAGCAGCCGTGCCAGACAAAAGCTCAGATCATTGCTTACAGAAGCAGGTATCACAAAGGAGGGCTTGATATGAAAGAAAATGATCTTTTCATTAATATCGATGACGAAACTGTCGATGAGCTCGCTCAGGATTTCCCTATACTCACTGATGAAGAAAAGGAGAGAATGTATACCATGAGCGAGAGAAAGTACAATATAACAGACAGCACAAATACAGATTTCAATACAGAAACAGAGGTAAGCGGCGTTGAGAGATACAAGCGCCCGAAGTGGAGGACTGCTTCCATTGCAGCTTCTCTGGCGCTCCTTATAGGCGCAGGAAGCTTCGGCGGATACAATATCTCAAAGCAGCTTAAAAACGGCGATAACGACGTTCCTGACGGTCCTACGACTTCATCTGAGGATATGTCTCAGGCTCTTACTGAAACTGCCGAGGATCCCCGTACTGAGAAATACCGTCAGACCGCAGAGAGTCTTCTTGCGGAATATGAGGACTTCCTTGAACCTTTCGACTACGACATCATGCCTAAGTATCCCGATGAAGATATGAACATTGAAGAAATTAATAAGATGTCCGAGGAAGAATATACCGCTTATTTAGATAAAATAGATAAAGAGCGCCAAAGAATAGACGAAGAAGCAGGTCAGTCCTTTGATTGTCTTTATTATGAACTTGGTAATGGCGATCCCCTCGATTACCCGAATTATACTTTTCTTGGTTGCTGGCAGTATCAGCGCTACGAAATAGGAATGAAGTTCATCAATACCGATGAGGTAATGGATAAGGCTCTTTCCTTTATGTCACAGAGCCTTATCGACAAGCAGTTCCCAAAGCTCATAGGTGAGGAGCTTACAAACTATGAGTCTAACCGCACATACAGACAGGATATTGAGCAGTGCCCTGATTTCGGTACTTATGCTATGTTAAACGGAAAGCTTTACTGCAATGCTCTTGATAGAGATGCTTTTAACTCACAGAAGATACCTTCAAGCTACAGGTTCTACAACTGCCAGAATGAACCTATAGTTATCACAGATATTGAAGACAGCTCGTTCACAGCTACCGTTAAGTATGAATTCACCAATGTGCCTAACAAGTACGATATGTCCATGAAGGTGGTAAACAGGGACGGCAAATGGATTATCGACGATATAGAGCCCACAGGTCCCGAGCTTGATGCTCAGAAGCTTGATATTGTAGACAAGATGATGAACAGCGTAAAGCTTTATGACAAGATAAGCGCAAAAAATGCTCATTTTGAAAAAATTCCAGAGAATTCTTCAGATATGGAGATGGATTATTCCGTAAGCTACCTTATTTTATGTGCAGATAACAGAGCAGCAAAATCATATGACTTTGGATATTACGGCGACGGATACAACGGCAGTGATGACATTACAAGCATGACTGAATATGCTAAAAAGAATATTGATCCCGAACATGAAAAAGAAAGCGAAGACTACTGTGACGGTGAAAAACGCTATTACTGGCATAATCCTATAGACCTTGACGGAGATGAATCCAACGGAAAAGAATACGAATGGTACGACTGGAATAATTACTTTTATCGTGACAGCAACGCAGATAAATACAAAGGCTTTGAAGCGATCAGATTAAATTCCACACATGATGTAAGCTATGATTCTTCCATATATAAGAATGCTCTTTGCCCTGACGGAATAGGACTTGTGACTAAGTATCTCTGCGACTTCAGTACATGGAATATCACAGGCGAGATAAACTTTGAGGGCATAGACTGCTATATTATTGAAGGCAAGCGTCCCGAAAGGGAATATGAAGAATATGATGAATATGGAAAATACAAATATATGCTCTACATCGACAAGGAAACAGGAATACCAATGTTAGATATTTCGTACCTTGAAAACGGAGATATAGACTCAATTGATATGTACTATGATGTAAAGCTAAATGACAAGGCAGAGCCCGTTCCCGAAATAGATATGAACCAGTACGACCTCAGCAGATTCAATTACAAATAATATTAAAAGCTCCCGAAAATTCGGGAGCTTTTTTGCTTTATACCGTGTATCTGTGTATCAACGCTTCACGCCCTGACATGGGGTCCTTGTTCTTTACGCCGCAGACAATAGCCTCAATAAGCTCGGGCTGAGTCTGTGTAAGGGTCCTGCGGTCAAAAAGTCCGAAGCCGTACTTGCCGTTGTAGCCGTTATCCCAGTAAACGGGAGTTATGCCGTTCTGCGCCGCTGTACCAGCCACAAAGCCGTCGTAGTAAGCGCGGTTCTCGGCTATCCTGTCGGGGAGCTCCTCATGTGTTCTGTCTATACAGCCAAATTCTCCCATAACAACAGGTATGCCTTTGTCAATGTACTTTCTCTTGAGCAGTGAGAACTGAGACCTTATGTGCTCCTCGTCGCCCCAATCAGCCATATAGTGCGGATCAGCGTGACTGACCTCTATTATCTCCTGTCCCTTTTCGCCCCAGAGATATACCTTTTTCTTGTCGTCGCCGCAGTATTCCCATGGGTCATAACAGTGAACCGACAGTATAAGCCTGTTCTCGTTTGCAGTATTCAGATCGTCGTCGGGAAGCCTGAAGCCATAGCCTCCGCAGGTATAGCTTATATCCGTGTTCCAGCCTGCCACCAGCAGCCAGCGGTGAGTATTGCTGCCGCCTGTGCTGCGGACAGTATTCACGAATATCTGGGCATAGTCATTGATATTCTCATAGTATTCGGGTACGGGCTCGTGGTACACACCGTCAAACACCTCATTCATATTCTCAAAAATAAGGTGCTCGTCGTAACCGGCAAAACGCTCGGCTATCTGCCGCCATACCGCCGCATATTTTTCCTTGATGAAGCTCTGATCTTTTCCGTCACAGAGAAGCCAGCTGCCATCGATAGTATGGTATCCGTCGCCATGGATATTGATAATAACAAATAGTCCCCTGTTGTAGCAGTAATCCACTACCTCGACAATACGCTCCAGCCAGTCAGTATCTATTTTGAAGCCGTTGCTGTCGTCTATTTTGTTAAGATAAGAAATTGGTATCCGCACTGTGCCGAAACCAGCGTCCGCAACAGCATCCACCATTTCCTGAGAAGCCTTCGGATTTCCCCATACAGTCTCATCAGGCACCCCGTCAAAGTTAGCCTCAAGAGTGTTTCCGTAATTCCAGCCGGCTCCCATTTTTTCAGCAATATCCGCAGCTGAGACCTTGTAATCCCCATAGTCATTCTTTCTCATATATAGGTCTCCTCTACTGTTTTGTTATGATAATTATATCATATCAGTAAGCTCCTTTTCAACCAGAATAGCCGCAAATGAGATTATATGCAATAAAAAAGCGCCTTTTTTCACCATAGCAAAAACGGGTACATGATGTACCCGTTTTCTTTATTCAATGGTAAGCATTACAGGACAGTGGTCGCTGCCCATGATATCGGTAAGTATCTCGGAATCCTTCACTCGCTCCATAAAGCGATCAGACACCACAAAATAGTCTATACGCCAGCCTGCGTTCTTCTCACGGGCTTTGAAGCGGTATGACCACCATGAATATGTGACAGTGTCAGGGTAGAGCTTTCTGAATGTATCAGTGAAGCCTGCACCTAAAAGCTCCGTAAACTTGCCGCGCTCCTCGTCGGAGAAGCCTGCATTGCCGCGGTTGGTCTTGGGATTTTTCAGGTCTATCTCGTTGTGGGCTACGTTGAGGTCGCCGCAGTATACAACAGGCTTTTTCTTGTCAAGGTCAGAGAGATAAGCCCTCATGTCGTCCTCAAATTCCATGCGGTAGTCAATACGCTTTAATCCGTCCTGTGCATTCGGTACATAGCAGCAAACGAAGTAAAAATCCTCATACTCGCAGGTAATGACTCTGCCCTCGTCAAGATGGGTGCCGTTTATGCCATATATCACGTTTATAGGCTCAGTCTTGCTGAAAACAGCCGTTCCCGAATATCCCTTCTTTATAGCGCTGTGAAAATATATGTGGTAACCCTCGGGCTTGAAGTCCGCCTGATCGGGCTGCATTTTTGTTTCCTGCAGGCAGAATATATCAGCGTCCGCAGCCTTGAAGAAGTCCTCAAAGCCCTTTTGCAGACAAGCACGAAAGCCGTTTACGTTCCATGATATGAGCTTCATTGTTATACCTCCGAAAAAATTTCTCCGCAGCCATACCGACTGCGGAGACTTTCTCTAATTATAGCATATCATAATAAAAAATGCAACTTTCAGATGTTCTTTATTCGCTCTTTATTTCTATATACTTGTCCAGAAGCTCACAGAGCTTCTCAACGTCGCTTTCATTTTTAAGCTTATATGCGCACTGATGTGTGCCTGCGCTCTGTGGGTATATATAGCCGTTTCGGCTTATGAGAGCGCCTGCAATATAGAAATTTTCATATATCTGCGGCTCATCAACTTTACAGGTCACCCATTCAAAGTCTGATAACTCATTTTTCAGGCTTTCGAAATTAGTTGCAGTACATTCTGTATCTCCTGTGAACTGTCCGTCATCTTTGCGGAATCTGACTTTTTCTCCAGTGTAGTCCTCAGCAAAGGCACTGAGTATATCTTCCTTTGAAGCAGCTTCTCCGAAATCTTTTTTGATAAGATGTTTTTTCAGAACAGCATTGTAAGCTTCAAGGTCACTGTCGTTTTTCAGCTTGTAGGTCATACCGCTGCTGAACTGCATATAGCCGTCCTCTGTAATGATAAAGCCTAACTCATAGTAACTCACATCACCGTTAAACTCATAGACTCTCTCCCATGAATACTGGCGGAGCTCGTTTGCAAAGCCTTCTCTGTCTACTATTTTATAATTAAGGCTATCGGTTTCACCTGCGGGATAGTAGTATGCCCTGTCGTATGTGCTGTTCCTAAATCCCTCGCATAGCTCATATTCAAGCTCCTTATTCGTAACTGTGTGGAGCCTTTCAAGAGTATTCTCGTCTGCATACATTTCAAGAATATCATTGAACACCTTTTCTCCGTCGGTAAAACAATGATATGTGGTTCTGTTGTATTCATTATCTGTCATTGTATAACAGCCATTATTATAAAGCGTAAAATTATAGCTTGCTTCATCGTAAAGGCTTATCTTATTAATTGTCTCGTCGGCAGCTGCCTGCGCAATTTTAGCGGCAAATTCTTCTTCATTCTCTTTTCCGTAGAAATCTATGGTTATACTTCTTCCGCTCTCATAGAAATCTTCTTTCTCTATCTCGTTTTCCGTATTAAATTGATCCATGTATTTTATAAAAGGCTCAATATCAAGTCTTGTACCTCGATATATTACTTCTGAATCGTTATTTATTACCATGTCACCATAAAATAGCTCCTTATTTGCTTTCAGCCTGCTGTATATGGAAGCATATTGTACTGCTTCTGATATATCTGAACTTTCTTTTGTTGTTTTATTGACATTTGCAAGGTGATATGCTCCGCCGCCGACAGCTCCGCATACAAGTACGAATGCCGCTGCCATAGCTGCAAATTTGCCCCAGCGGTGCTTTGCCGTGATAACGTCCGTACCGCTTACACTGTCCTCATATTCTGTCATCTCATCGGAAGCTGAGCTCAGCTTTTCCTGCATGCTTTTGCGGAAATCATCACTGCACCTTATCTTTTTCAGAAGCTCATTATACTCATTAGGTCTCATAAATATAGCCCTCCTTTTCAAGCTCTGTTTTCAGTTTTCTTCTTCCGCGCTGCAAAAGCGAGCTCACCGTATTTTCATTCTTTCCAAGAAGCTTTGCTATCTCTCTGATGTTGTACTCCTCGAAATAATAAAGGAATATCACAGATGAATATTTCTCGGGAAGCCTTGCTATCATCTCTCTTATCTCGTTGTCTCTCGGCGTGAATTCACAGCTGAGAGTGTTTTCAAGAGCCTCGTCAAGGGGAGAATTTCTTATAATACGGGCACTTTTTCTCAGGTTTTTGCAGCGGTTTATGGCTGACCTCAGCAGCCATGCTTTCATGTGTTCATCGGACTCAAAATCCTGCGGACTTGCGTGGAGACTCAGAAAGACCTCCTGTGTGATGTCCTCTGCCTCGGGGTAGCTTCCCGTCATGGCAAAGGCGGTCCGCAGAACAGTATCGCCGAATTTATTGAATGCGTACAGCGCTGAATTATCATTCATGTTATTCCTCCTTTCCGTCAGAAGCGTCGCTTCAATAATATATACAATTCAGAAACGGTTTTCCGTGCAAAATAAAAAAATTCTAAAAAACAAAGCTCACTGAATATGAACTGACCCCAAAAAGTTAGACAAAGATTTAAAAGAAAATTTATGCAAAGCGACAAAGCGACAAAGCTTGGTCGCTTTGTTGCTTTATGCAGCTTTGGCAAGACGGTATTCAACAGGTGACATTCCATCGAGTTTCA
>SFMO01000205.1 GCA_004554385.1 Ruminococcus flavefaciens | reverse complement strand
CCTTGTTCCTCCTGTACACAAGCTCTTTCTCTTATTATACAGGATTTTTATTATTAGTGGCTCACTTTTTTATTATCATTTTTGCCCTGACTGGCTCAGTTTTATTTTAGCATACATAGACGGCTTTTATTATGTTCCTTCCGAAGAAGAGATACTATACCACTATAAACACTTATGCCCTAATTGCAAAAAGCTGATGACACGGATTCCCCTGTCTCAGCAGCACGGTCTTGTCGGAATAAACAATTCCGAAGAACTTGTAATATGCCCGAAATGCGGAGATACTGCAATTGCCGAATTTTGTGGATGGACGGACTAAAACCGCTGAGAGATCACTTCCCTCAGCGGTTTCTTTATACCTATATCCTATTGATAGCCTCCAACAGCTCCTGCACATTAACGTGTGTATACACCTTTTCAGTCAGCGACATTGCACCTGAGTGACCTACAATCTTCTTTATCAGCGTAGGCGATACCTCTTTTTCGGTCATCATGGATATGCAGGTGTGACGAGTATCATGAGGCTTGTGAGTGCTGCCAATCAGCTCCATAACAGGTGTCCAATAGGAATCGTAATAGTTACGGTAGATGAACTGCTTGCCGTCGGGAGTGTGTAGCAAATACTCATTGCCGTCCTCATACCATTTCCTGAAGAACGGATATGTTCTGTCATGTATCGGAACAACACGGATTCCGCTTTCGGTCTTGCTCTCCACAACTTTGAAGCAATGCTCCTCAATATTGACGTTCTCACGTTTCAGGTCGAGCAGCTCCGACACACGAACTCCGCTGTATATCAGCATAAGGACTATCTGAGCATAAATGTTGCTTTCCTGCACCCACAAAGCGTTTATTTCTTCCTTGCTGAAAGGAGAACGATCAGTCTTGTTGGGATTCTTGTCTTTGAATTTGAGTATATCCACATATTCAGAGTAGTCTTTCGTGCATATCTCATACTTCATAGCATATTCATACATCTGATTGAACAACACTTTCAGCTTACGGAGCGTAGGATAGTTCTTACCGCAGTTGTCCACAACACCCTGCAAATCGGTCAGTTTCAACTCCTTGAATACCCTGTCGTGCAGGATTTCACAGGTATTATAGGACGCTTTATAGCCTTTGGCGTTGCTGTCGGAGATAGTCGGGAACTTCTCAGCCGACCATTTCTCAAATACTTCGGCAAAAGTGATCTTGGAGGCTTCGATGTCATAAGGGTTCTTGTTGTACTCCATGAGCATTTCAAGCCCCTTAGCCCTGGTCGGAGCATAGCCGATAGTGATATACTGCTGTTTCCGCTTGCCTGTTTCAACATCAATATCCCAGCCGACAGTCTTGCGGACGATATAAGGGTTACGCCTGTTGCCTGACAGCTTATAGACCGTTCCGACGCCGTTAGCTAACTTCATTCTGCTTCTCCTCCTTCAGCCGTACCACCTCACGGCAGGTGTCAATGATCTCGGAAATGCGGTTGAGTTGTGTTTTCAGTTCGTCAAGGGGCATCGGTTCTTCTTTTTCCTCGTCCTTATTGACAGTGAACTTCTTGAAATCGCTGATCATGGACGATGTAAAGCCCTTGACGGTCATGATAAGATAGTTCTCGAATTGCAGGTACTCGCTTATGGACATGTAGCACATGGTCTTTCCTGCCTTTTTCAGAGCAATAACATATCCCTCAGAAAAGAGCTGCAACAGCTCAGGCGGCATATCGTACACAGGCTGTCCCTCGTCTGTCTGAGAAAGAATGAAGTAATCGCTCCACACATCACGGGAAGCCTTGATCTCCAATGTGTAACCGAGGTTAGCAAGCACCGTTGACAGCACATTTTGGTTACGCTTACCGACAAATGTGGCAGTATCGAGCAGTACAGCCTGCGATTTCAGGCTGTCGAAGCTGTCCCCCATAAGGTGATTGAACTTCTGCAACGCTTCATAATACTCCTCGTCGTAGCTGTCAGCATAGACAGCTATATCCTCCGCAGACACATCATAGAACTCAGCAAGCATATTGATATAGCTGTTGGTTATTGTAGCCTTGCCATGTTCGATGCCGTTATAGTGTGTACGTGAAGCACCAAGGGCTTCTGCAAGCTGATTCTGTGATAATCCCCGTTCAGTACGCAGTGCGACGATCTTCTCTCTTGTTTTTTCCTGATCTATCGTTTTCATGTTGTTCCTCCGCTAATTATGAATAATTTGTTGCTGTACTGTTTTATTCAAGACAATTGAAATGTCTGGAAGTGTATGGTACAATTATATCAGAATCGCAGAGAGATGTCAAGAGGCACCCTGAGATTTTTTCACACGATTAGAGATAGATAATCGGAAGGAGACAAAATGAATAATACTTCTAATTCTCTGCCGGCTTTTACAGGCAGAAACGTACCGATCAAGGAGATCGCGCAGGCAACAGGCAAAGACCCGCAGTACATCAGAATCGGCTTACAGAAAGGCATTTTCCGTTTCGGATATGCTTTCAAGAAGGACGGTTCGAGCGAGTACAACTACTTATGCCCCGACAAGAAGGTGTGGGAGGACTTAGGCTATTTCAAGGCAGAATCGGAGGTCAGCGATGCAGGAAATGATGAATGATACTGCGGGGCTGATTACAGAGGATAACATCAGGGAAACTCTCCCCGATGCACTTCCTGACAGCGAACAGCCCGAAGAAGAGGGGAAGTCGGAGTTTGAAAAGCTCAAAGAAGAGCTATCGGCGGTAACGTATGATGATATACTTAACAACACAGCTCCCTATGAAAAGATACTTGCTCTGCCTGACGAATTTGCAATATCGCAGTATATAACGGCGTTTCGTCAGATAGCTAAGAAATTCAAACTGACAGCCGACTTTGACAGCCTTGTTGCTCCCTACAAGGAAAAGGCTCTCAGGCAGCTCAAAGAAGCAGAGCATCAGGAAAAGAAAGAGGATAAGAGCAAATATCCGAAGTGGTGGGACGGAACACGGGTCAACGAGGACGTATTCTGCACAGAGCTTCTGTCACAGCACACGCTGTACTGCATCAACGGGTTGTTCTACGATATTGACGGCGAATACCTTGCCACGGAGCTGAGCAAGGTGATATACGAACGTATCAAGCCCTATGTCACAAAGAATGTGGCAGACCGCACCAAACGTCTTGTGGAGGCTATGAAGATAAAATGCTATCATCCTGCACCTGTTCCCGACGAAAGAACTATACACCTGAAAAACGGCACACTCCATCTGGCGGAAGGACACTTTGTTTTCTCACAAGGAAAGCAATTCACCATGAACCGCCTGGGGATAGAATACCGTTCCGATGCACCACCGCCTGAACGCTGGCTCAGGTTTGTGCAGGAGCTTCTGAATGAACAGGACGTACTGACATTGCAGGAGTATATGGGTTATCTGATGATACCGTCAACAAGAGCGCAGAAAATGCTGATGATCTCAGGTAACGGCGGCGAGGGAAAGTCTCGTATCGGCAAGGTGCTTTTTGAGATCATGGGGTATAAGAATTCTGTAAGCGGAAGTGTGTCAGGTCTGGACAACGGACCTGCGGCGAGATTCAACAAGGTCAAGCTTCTCGGAAAGCTATGCATGATAGATGATGATATGGATATGTCAGCACTTGAAAAGACAGAGTTTCTTAAACAGCTTATCACAGCAGAAATACCGATGGAAATCGAGCCGAAAGGAAGTCCTTCATTTCAGGCTCTTCTGTACACAAGAGTTATCGCATTCGGAAACAATCCGATCTCTGCTCTTTATGACCGCAGTCAGGGTTTCTTCCGCAGGCAGATGATATTGATTGCAAAGCCTGTTCCGAAAAACAGAGTCAGCGATAAACATCTGACGGAAAAACTGCTTGCTGAAAAAGAAGGAATATTCCTCTGGTGCCTTGAAGGATTGGAACGGCTTATCGCTAATGATTTTGAGTTTACGATCAGCGAACAGGCGAAAGAAAATCTCAGGCGCAGCGAGCGTGAGAGCAATAATATTATTCCGTTCATGGAGAGCGAGTATGACTTCAAATTTGATGCTGCGGGACAGATACATTCGCAGGAATTATATTGGGCTTATCAAAGCTGGTGCAGGCTCAACAGCCTTGATGAATTGTCAAGGAGAACATTCACGGGCTACCTGAAATCTCATGCCGATGATTACAGCATCACATACACGGAAAATGCAGTCAATGAGCAAGGCAGAAGAGCCAGAGGATTCCTCGGAATGAGATACACCTATCGTCCCCCGACAATCATGTATTGAGCAACAGTTTTACACGGTTCGTTACACACTTTTATACACACCTGAAAAGAAAGAATATCGGGGCTTACACACTTACACAGATACTCCGTTTCTTTGATATGGGAAAGCCACAGGAATATTTTTTCTTTTTTGATGATAAAACTTCGGTCAACTCTGCCGTTGTGTGTGAAGTGTGTAACCGTGTAAATCGAATAGCTGTCAGAAAAGAAAAATGACAAGTCAGACAGGCATAGAAATGCCTGAAATTCTCTTTTGAAAAAGAGAAAAATGAAACTACGCCAACAGGGGCGTATGGAAGAGTAGCAAGCACGGTATGGTGTGGGTACAAAAACTGAAAACCACACCATACAAAGCTTGTGAGAGGGACACCCCCAGACCCCGATTTTTAATATACGAAAGAGAGGATTTTTATGAGAAAAAGTGAGAAGAAAAAGCAGGTAACAAAGCGTGACCGCTACCTGAAAATAAGAGTGACAGAGGAAGAGCTTGAAGCATTCAAACGCAAGTTTAAAAACAGCGGAATGCGAACATTTTCAGGCTTTGTCAGAGCAATGATATTTGAAGGCTACATCGTTCATTTCAACGAAGAGGAACTTCGTGAAATTTACCGCCTGGTAGCTAACATTTCCAATAACATAAATCAGATCATTGTTCACGTCAGTCGAGACGATAATTCTTTCGACAGTGACTTCGCTGAGATCAAAGAAAAAATGAATCGGATATGGCAGCCACTGAACTTCTTTCAGGCTAAGGTTTTGCAGTTGAAGCACTAAGAAAAACAGAGCGCATTGCACTGGAATTTTATCTTCCGTTGCTGCGCATTTCACAAGAATTATTACAATAATTCCGCAGAGCTGGACTCCGGAATATTTATCCGCTATAATGGATTCACAACAATAATTTATGGAGGCGATTTTTTATGTTTAGAATACCCGAACTCGCAATACCGAGAACTCGCACCGTCACGACTATCTGCAATGGTAAGAAAGAGGTATGGGAAGATTACGAAGAAGCGAAGGATTTCTTTCTCAGGCAGATGATGACTACCGAAGGCGAGGAGCGTGACCGAGCAGAGTGCATTTACATTCAGCTCATACACGGGCTGGAGGAATGTTCAGATGAGGATGAATAACGAAAGCAGAGAGCTTTGCTGTGACAAGGCTCTCTTTCTATATACAAACATATCTTTTTTCACTATCATCACAGGTGATACAGATCTTCTCCGTATT
>SFMO01000204.1 GCA_004554385.1 Ruminococcus flavefaciens | reverse complement strand
TGGTGTTGTCTGCATTTTACTAAATACAAATTCAATGTATACAGAAAGAAATATATAAGGAGTGGGAGGGATTCCGCCGTAGTCGGCATTGTAGGAAAATCCAAAAGTTTAGATTTTCCCACAATGCTTATCTTTTGGTCTTTGGTTCGGAATAGTGTAGTGCTGGCGGTCTATCTCTTGTTTTCGGTTGCTTGCTTCCTTACCGTACATGAGCATTATACCGCATCGTCATACGCCTGTCAACCCCTTTTGCAAAATTAGTTGTAAACTTTTGATGAACAAAGCCTGCAACTATTTCACTTTATATTTTACCACTATATGGGCTGATTGTCAAGCAGTTTGGAGCGGTTTTTGGAGGATTTCAAGGAACGGAAACGGGTTTCGGAGATAGATTCTCACTATCAGTGGCTCGTTACACCGCAAGTGTATGGTACAGAAAACAGCTATGTACGCTTGAAATAGTACATAGCTGTCTGTCTTTATAGCAAAATCGTCTGTTTATTGCACTTTTTTTGAGTTCGTAATGTGTTATAATTGGTTCCTCCTGCTTAAATGATTCCTTTGGCAAGTAACTCAATAGAGTAAATATCATCAAATGGAACGGTAGTCTTAACAACCTTAAGCCTGCGGTAAGGCGGATTAATCTCAGAAACTACTCCGACAATGGTCGTGTATGCGTCAACGTCATAATAGCGTATCTTTACAGTTGTTCCGAGAGTCAGCTTATTCAGAGTATTGGATACTTCCTCGGCTTCATCTTCGCTTAATTCTCTTTTTGGCTCCGTAATACGCTCCTGCTCACGGACTGATTCATAATAGCCCTTAAGAGCGGCAAACGGCGCAAACTGCATAGCACGATCAGCGTGTCTTTGCGGTGTCATCTGCATTCACCTCGATGAAAAGAATTGTATATCTGCAGGAAAGTTGCGGGAAGACACGAAACAGCAGCAAGCGTCGGTTCGGTAAAGTAATCCGTCATATATACCGCTTCTCTGCCAGAAATGAAGTCAAGAAGGTTATCGCGTATTTCACAGCAGTCACACCTATGGCATATAGCGCAGCCCATGGTAATGATCACGACATCAGCGCTTTCTCGGAGCTTGCGGTATTTCTTCTTCATCGGATCATAAGTATCTATCCGGATATGATGATACTTTTTCTGCAGTTCCTTTAATATCGGCAGAGAATAAGTACTTGCGTCATCGATGCATGAAAGAGTAAACCTTGTAACAGCGCGGGTCTTTATGAGATCTATAAACAGGTCTCTAAGAGCCGCTTTCTCTTTGTAACCAATTGTCTGATCTCCGGGAGACTTTATAATAGCAACCTTACCCATTGTGCCCTCCTACCATAGTATTACGCTTGATTCCAGTAGCCTTGTCGAACAGATTGAACCCCTTAAGCAGTGCATTCTTCCCATATTTGTTTCGGATTCCCACCATTGCGACTTCGATTTGCTTTTCTTTTTCGTCATCCTCGGGATCTTCAAAGAAACTTAGCTGCATATCAGGTTCATAGGTGAGATCAGTCAGTGCGATGCCTATCTGTCGTATCCCATAGCCGATTTTGACCTTATCCATGTAGAGTTTATCAAATGCGGACTGTATCTTTTTAATGGAACAGGTAGTCTGCTGCAGTTTCATTGCACCTCCGGTGGCTGGGATGCAATCCTTGGTGTATCGAATAAATAAGGTTATTCCCTTGGCATAGAGAGCGTTCTCAACGAGCTCAAGCACCAGATTCTCAACCATTTCCTTCATTACTATTCGAGCACCGTCAACATCATAGTCCTCAAACAGTATCTGACTGTTGGATAGTGACTTGCTTTTTCCTCTGTAATTGTGGATATCCTCCATAGTACAGGATTCGCGTCCCCATGCGTGATCAATGAGAAACTCGGCCTTTATTCCAAATTCCTTGTAAAGGAGTTCCTCGGGCAGCTCAGTTATGCCCTGCATATCAAATACGCCGTATTTAGCCAGTCTTGCGGCAGTTCCTCGTCCAACATTCCAGAAGTCGGTAAGAGGCTGGTGTTTCCAAAGACACTTTTGATAAAGTTCTTCTGTAAGAATACCGATATGCTCTGGAACGTGTTTCGCCACTATATCCATTGCTATTTTGGCTAAATATAGGTTAGTACCGATACCTGCGGTAGCGCAGATGCCAGTTTTATCCATAACTGCCTGCATCAACATCTTGGCAAAATCTTTTGCACGGCAGTTATATGTCTTCAGATAGGGCGTAGCATCAATAAATACCTCGTCTATTGAGTATACGTGGATATCATCCGGGGACATGAATTGAAGGTATATGCCGTAGATCTGAGCCGATACCTCAATATACTTCCTCATGCGGGGCATAGCTATCTCATACTGGATTTGCTTGGGTATCTCAAATATTCGGCAGCGATTCTTGACACCTAGTTCCTTGAGAGCCGGAGAAATAGCCAGTGTTATCGCTCCCTCACCACGGGTAGGATCTGCTACTACTAGAGGGACCTTGAACGGATCATAGCCTCTGGCGATGCATTCAACGGAGGCATAGAATGATTTGAGGTCTATACACATATATACTCTTCCCATTGCAATGCCTCCATTTGTTTTAGAATAATCGGATATTTCCGCTGTAATTGGTGTATTTATATCCTCTGCGGACCATATCGGCGATTTTAATGTTCACCATCTCTTCGGGAAAGCATAGTATCTGAGCAACCTCAGATACGCTTTTGCCTTCAAGGAACAGCGAATCCAGTTCATCATCGTCAATATTAAGGTTTGCCATAAAGCGATTGGCTTCCGCCTCAGTCTTATCGCGCATATTAAAGAACGTAAACTCGCGAAGTGCTCCATTCATAGCGATATCTGAATGAAGAACGTGATGTCCAAGCTCATGAGCGCACACTATAAGCTGAGGAATCCGCTTTATTGCAGAGGATATCAGGATGACCGGAACGCCATCGATATACGTATATAGTCCCTTAAGGGACCCCAACGGAGAAATGGAGACCTTTATGCCAAGGTATTCGCACAGTTCAAACGGGTCTGTAGTGCCATATTTCTCCTTGAGGTCTTCTACGATATCATAAATGGTCATAGAATCCCCTCCAATGCTTATTTTTCTTCCTTTTTAGATTTTTCAACCTTTATCTCCCAGTAAACCTTCTGAAGTGCCGCAAATACGGCATCCTTGTCTTCATCAGACAAAGCTCCTCCTGCAAAGAGACCTGCAGCGTCTTCAAGGAGCTTCTGAGCCTGCATCTTGCCGTCTGCTCCATAAGCTATAGCCGCCGTCTGCTGGAAATCATCGGGAGTGTCATTCTTCCAGAAATCTATCGATGAATTGAAGTGCTCCGCGAGCCTTTCGTATGTTTTAGCTGATCTGGGAACGGATTCGTCATTCTCATATCGGGCAATGGTCTTTCTTTCCACGCCGATGACATCTGCCATCTGTTCCTGTGTAAGGTGGCTTCCGATGCGTATCTGCTTCAGTTTATTGCCAAAAGTCATAAGGATCTCCTCTTTTCGTGACACAGCTGCACAAGCTAATGTCTCATTTCTTTGTGACATCACTATATCACAGAACATCCGTTTTGTCAATGCCTTTTTCGCAATTTTTCTGAAATTCATCATAGGCGACAAATGAATGTCGCATTTTCCGACAACATAACCAAACTTTGAAATTGTCCTTGACAATGAGATATCCGGATGCTAAAATAAAGCCAAGGAAATTTCGCAGCAAGAAAGAGAGTGTTTGTGTAGCAGGAAAAGAGACAGATATAACCTAATGACAGGGGGATATCTATGATCAGATATATGAATAACGGTCCGGTTATTACAGTTGCAGACCCATTGAGGAAGGGAGAGTATAAATCATATCCCAATCCGGAATGGCAGGGAATGCCCGAGATCATATCGTTTACCGATTTCTTGCGCTGGAACTATACAGCCGAGTACGGGAGATACATCAGAGATCAGTTTTATGAACAGGTCCTTCCTCTTCCATATGGTATTTCATATGAAGCAGGACTAGATAATGTGACGATAGTAAGCGGAAGATATGACAGGATCGACAGCTGTGCTTTCATTATGTACGTAATATGTGATGTAAGCTTTGACTGCGAGGGCATAATTGTTCACCAGGATTACTGCGTCAGCGGCTATTTCAGAACATATGGCAGTTCGTTGTTCTGCGAAAGCGTCGATATCTATAACGGCGAACGTATCCGCTGCCATAACCCACTCGATGAATATCTGATACCGGTAATGTCCAAACGTGACTTTGACAGCATTGCCTCAGAGATACTGGATAGATTCTATACGAAGGAAATAGGCTATGTGTACAAGATAGATGGCAGAACGCTTGCAACTGCGATGGGATACAATATCCTGTTCAAGAGGCTTTCTCTGAATGGCAAGATAAAGTCAAAGCTCATATTTGACAGAAAGGACGTTACTATCTACGATCAAAACGG
Source organism: Ruminococcus flavefaciens (assembly GCA_004554385.1). GTDB lineage: Bacteria > Bacillota > Clostridia > Oscillospirales > Ruminococcaceae > Ruminococcus > Ruminococcus flavefaciens_T. The sequence continues at coordinate 492 of SFMO01000204.1, read as the reverse complement.
CGTCTCTGTCTCCATGATAATACCCGAGAATACGATACTTGTGGATATATCGCTGTTTGAAAGCGATAAGCTAGATAACGTCATCATTCATGAGTGCGTTCACGCATACCTCCATTATGTATTCTATTACGCTCAAAGCCTGTATCGTAAGGGAATGGGCAAAGAATTGCCCGAATTTCAGGATTATTTCTATTCCTCATCACAGCAGGAATGCATAAGATGGATAGAAACACAGGCGAATTCCATAGCAAGCCATATACAGATGCCACGAGATATAACGACCGATGTAATAATAGACTTCATCGACCAGTATGACGACGATATGTCATTTGATGACTATAGGGAGCTCATCGACTACGTAAAGTTCAAGTTTGGAGTATCGCGGTATGCAGCCAAGAAAAGGATAATCGAGCTTGGCTGGAAAGAGGTGCGCGGGGTATACGCCTATTGTACAACAGGCTATGTCGAGGATCATGAGGTAGAGGAGAACCT
>SFMO01000203.1 GCA_004554385.1 Ruminococcus flavefaciens | reverse complement strand
GAAACTCGATGGAATGTCACCTGTTGAATACCGTCTTGCCAAAGCTGCATAAAGCAACAAAGCGACCAAGCTTTGTCGCTTTGTCGCTTTGCATAAATTTTCTTTTAAATCTTTGTCTAACTTTTTGGGGTCAGTTCAGTCGGGCGGTCCTTCATATTCATTACCTGTTGAAAACAGCGGAGTTGATCTTGCACCATATGAGAGTGCTAAAGATGAGCTTGTAAAGTACATTGAAGATGCGGAACCTGTGGATTATGAATGGGAAAGCATATATGCAGATATTCCGGCAAGAATAAAGTACATTATCAAAGACGGAAAAGTTACTGTTGAGGACGAGATAATGGATTTTGATGATCTTGAGTTCTGAAACGTCAGCTTTTGGAACTCAGGGCTTATTTAAGACAGCAGGAACACCGCGAGGCGTTCCGCAAAAATCATTGTTACCTTTTTTGCTGTACAATGGCGTTCAGCAAAAGATAATACACCACAAACATAAGCTGCTGTAAGTATCTGAGCGGCAGCATGGATAGGGTGCGCAGGCTCTGCGCAAGGAGGAATTTACAATGTCATTATTCAACATGGGCGAAAAAGCTTACCTCATGCTTGCCGACGGACAGGTGTTCGAGGGCAGAAGCTTTGGCGCAAAAGGCACGGTAATTGGTGAAGTAGTATTCACCACGGGAGTTACGGGCTATCAGGAAACTCTTACAGACCCCAGCTACTATGGACAGATAGTCACACAGACCTTTCCGCTTATCGGAAACTACGGTGTGAATTCACAGGACAATGAGTCCGCAAAGTCCTATGTATCGGGATATATAGTACGTGAGTGGTGCAACGCTCCGTCAAACTTCCGCTGCGAGGGCAACATCAATGACTTCCTGAAGGAGCATAACATCGTCGGTATCAATAACATCGACACACGCCGCCTTACACGTACTATCCGTGAGGTAGGCGTTATGAACGGCGTTATCACCACCGAGGACGTTTATGCAAAGAAGGACGAGCTTCTCGAAAAGGTCCGCGCGTTCACAGTCAAGGATGCTGTAAAGGCTGTTACAAATACCGAGACTCTTACATATGAGCCAGAGGAGAAGAAGCTCCGCGTGGCACTGTTCGATTTCGGCTATAAGCGCAATATCAGACAGGAGCTTTTAAAGCGCGGCTGTGAGGTAGTGGTAGTTCCTGCGTACACCACAGCTGCTGAGATAAAGGAGCTTGCTCCCGACGGTATAATGTTCTCAAACGGCCCCGGAGACCCTGCCGAAAATGTTGAAATAATCGAGAATATCAAAGAGATACAGAAGCTTGGCATACCAATATTCGGTATCTGCCTCGGTCATCAGCTCATGGCGCTTGCCAACGGCGGAAAGACCGAGAAGCTGAAATACGGCCACAGAGGCGCAAACCAGCCTGTTATCGACCTTGAAAGCGGTCTTACCTACGTTACCAGCCAGAATCACGGCTATGCAGTAGTAGGGGACAGCATTGACCCGTCCATAGGAAAAGTCTCACACATAAACGCAAATGACAAGACCTGCGAGGGCATACACTATACCTCAGTCAACGCAAGAACAGTTCAGTTTCACCCCGAAGCACACGGCGGTCCGCTGGACACATCCTACTTGTTTGACGACTTCGTTAATACAATGCAGAATGCATAATGCATTACGAATTATGAATTAAAATCGGAGGTAAATAGTATGCCACTCAGAAGTGATATAAAAAAGGTACTCGTTATCGGCTCAGGTCCTATCGTTATCGGACAGGCTGCCGAATTTGACTACGCAGGCACTCAGGCCTGCCGCGCACTCAAGCAGGAAGGACTGGAAGTAGTCCTCGTAAACTCCAACCCTGCTACAATTATGACCGATAAGGCTATGGCTGACAAGGTCTATATCGAGCCTCTCACACTTGACGTTATCAAGCGTATTATTGAAATAGAAAAGCCTGACAGCCTGCTGTCAACTCTCGGCGGTCAGACAGGTCTTACACTTTCCATGCAGCTGGCTGAGGAGGGCTTCCTGGAAAGCCATAATGTAAAGCTTCTCGGCGCAGACCCTGAGACTATCCACAAGGCTGAGGACAGACAGGCTTTCAAGGACACTATGGAAAAAATAGGCGAGCCCTGTATCCCATCAAAGGTAGTTGAGACCGTTGAGGACGCAGTTGACTTCGCACAGGTCATTCACTATCCCGTTATCGTCCGCCCTGCATTCACCCTCGGCGGTACAGGCGGCGGTATCGCTCAGAATGAGGAAGAGCTCCGCGACATCGCAACAAACGGACTGCGCCTTTCACCTATTACACAGATTCTTGTTGAAAAGTGTATCAGCGGCTGGAAGGAAATAGAGTTCGAAGTTATCCGTGACGCAAAGGGCAACGTTATCACAGTCTGCTCTATGGAGAACTTTGACCCCGTTGGCGTTCACACAGGAGACAGTATCGTTATCGCACCTGCTGTAACTCTCAGCGACAGAGAGTACCAGATGCTCCGTACAGCGGCTATCAACATCATCAAGGAGCTTAAAGTCGAGGGCGGATGTAACTGTCAGTTCGCACTTCACCCCACCAGCTTCAAGTACGCTGTAATCGAGGTAAATCCGAGAGTTTCTCGTTCTTCTGCGCTGGCTTCAAAGGCTACAGGCTATCCTATCGCTAAGACTGCGGCTAAAATAGCTATCGGCTATACCCTTGACGAGATAATCAATCAGGTAACAGGCAAGACCTATGCCTGCTTTGAGCCTGCACTGGACTATGTTGTTATCAAGTTCCCGAAGTGGGCATTTGATAAGTTCGTTTACGCAAAGCGTACCCTCGGCACTCAGATGAAGGCTACAGGCGAGGTAATGGCTATCGGTACAAGCTTCGAGCAGGCTATGATGAAGGCTGTCCGCTCTATCGAGCTGGGTATGGATACCATGAACCTGAAAAAGCTTGCAAAGCTCTCAACTGAGGAGATACGCGAGAAGCTCCATGTTATAGATGACGAGCGCTCGTTCTGCGTATTTGAGGCGCTCAAGCGCGGTATTACTTCAGAGGAGATACACGAGATAACCATGATAGACAACTGGTTCCTGTATAAGCTCCTGAATCTTGCTGAGCTTGAGAAATGGCTTGCTGAGGGCGAGCTTACCGAGGAAAAGTACGACATTGCCAAGCAGTACGGCTACCTTGACAGCACTATCGAGCGTATTTCGGGACAGAAGTGCCCGAAGCACAAGAGTGCGGTATACAAAATGGTAGATACCTGCGCAGGAGAGTTCAAGGCTGAGACACCTTATTTCTACTCAACATTCGATGAGGAGAACGAGGCAAAGCAGTTCATCGAGCGCACCGACAAGGGCAAGAAGAAGGTCATCGTTTTCGGTTCGGGTCCTATCCGTATCGGACAGGGAATCGAGTTCGACTACTGCTCCGTACACTGTGTATGGACACTGAAGGAGCTTGGCTATGAGGCTGTTATCTGCAACAATAATCCAGAAACAGTTTCAACTGACTTCGATACAGGCGACAGACTGTACTTTGACCCTCTCACAAAGGAGGACGTTCAGTCCATCATCGAAACAGAGCAGCCCTATGGCGTTGTTGTACAGTTCGGCGGACAGACAGCTATCAAGCTCACACGCTATCTCTCAGATATGGGAGTACGTATCCTCGGTACTTCGGCTGACATGATAGATGCCGCAGAGGACAGAGAGCGTTTCGATGAAGTCCTTGAAAAGTGCGGTATACCGCGCCCTGCAGGACACACTGTAATGAACACCGAGGAGGCTCTTGCTGCGGCTAATGACCTGGGCTATCCTGTGCTTCTCAGACCTTCATACGTTCTCGGCGGTCAGAACATGATAATCGCTCACTCCGATGCTGACGTAAAGGAGTACATGGGCATCATTATGAGCCACAACATCGAAAATCCTGTACTCATCGACAAGTACATGATGGGTACTGAGGTAGAAGTTGACGCTATCTGCGACGGCGAGGACTTCCTTATCCCCGGTATCATGGAGCATATCGAACGTGCAGGCGTTCACTCGGGCGACTCTATATCTATCTACCCTGCACAGCATCTTTCAGAGCGTATCAAGCGCATAATTGTTGAGTACACAAGACTCCTTGCAAAGGAACTCAACGTTATCGGTCTTGTTAATATACAGTACGTTGTTTACAACCACGAGGTATTCGTTATCGAGGTAAATCCCCGTTCTTCAAGAACAGTTCCTTACATCAGCAAGGTAACGGGCATACCTATGGTTGACATTGCCACAAAGATAATGTTCGGTGCAAAGCTCAAAGACATGGGCTACGAGAGCGGACTTTACCCTGCTGGTGATTATGTTGCAGTAAAGGTTCCTGTGTTCTCATTTGAGAAGCTCACAGATGTTGATACTATGCTGGGACCTGAGATGAAGTCCACGGGTGAGTGCCTCGGTATCGGCAGAAACCTTGAAGATGCACTTCTCAAGGGACTTATCGCGGCAGGCTTTGACCTGAAGCGTGAGGGCGGTGTGCTTATTTCTGTCCGTGACAGCGACAAGAGGGAAATACTTCCTATTGCGGATAAGTTCGAGCAGATGGGCTTTGAGCTCTACGCCACATCGGGTACACAGAGCGTTCTCCACAGAAATATGATAGCGGCAAACCTTGTGCGCAAGATTTCCGACGGCGAGCCGAATGTTGAGACTCTCCTTGACAGCGGCAAGATACACTATGTAATATCAACTTCCGCAAAAGGCAGACTTCCCGAGCGTGACAGCGTTAAGATGAGAAGAAAGTCCATCGAGCGCTCAATATGCAGTCTTACAGCTGTAGATACGGCGAAGTCGCTGGTAAAGGTGCTTGAATCGGGCAGAACCATCAACGATGTTGAATTAGTTGACATCACCAAGATATGAATCTGTAGGGGCGGATATTATCCGCCCGAAGCCGTTAGCCTTGAAAGGAAACAATATGTACGATGTTGTTATAGTAATTTTGATAGGAATTGTTTCTGCTCTTCTTCTGGCAAAGCGTATAATAAATGACCGTAATAAATCACAGATAAAGAAAAAAAGATTCTTTTATTATAAAGAAGAAGGATTTTTTTCAAGAATCTATGAAATAAGAGCTGTTTATGGGATTTTGATAAGTCTGATACTCGGCTGTGCAGTATATGTCTATTTCAGGCTAAGCGGCAAACTGGAAAATATCTTTTTCTGACGGGCGATGGGATAAACCCATGCACAAGAAATTATTCGATACTATCAAGGGACGCCCTCACTTGCAGGGCGTCCCTCTTTCAAAAACAGTCCGCCGGACTGTTTTGGAAATTCACCCTTGCGGAGCGCCTTACGATTTAAGGGGCTCTGCCCCTTGAACCCCGCACGAGGCTGTCTGCCTCGTGGCTCCGACCAAAGGAACAAAGTCCCTTTGGAATCCCTTTCATACGTTCAGCCACTTTTTTCAGAAAGGTAACAATATGGATCACTTCAAGCTATGTTCAAACTACGCTCCCGCAGGCGATCAGCCGCAGGCTATAGACAAACTCGTAAACGGCATACAGTCGGGCAAAAAAGAGCAGATACTTCTCGGTGTTACAGGTTCGGGAAAGACCTTCACTATGGCGAACGTCATCGCTCGTGTCAACAAGCCCACACTGGTACTTGCTCACAATAAGATACTTGCGGCACAGCTCTGTTCGGAGTTCCGTGAATTCTTCCCCGATAATGCCGTGGAGTACTTCGTGTCCTACTATGACTACTACCAGCCTGAAGCTTATGTACCAAGCACCGACAGCTACATCGAAAAGGACTCATCCATAAACGACGAGATAGACAAGCTGCGCCACTCCGCCACCACTGCTCTTGCAGAGCGCCGTGACGTTATCATTGTTGCCAGTGTTTCGTGTATCTACTCCCTCGGCAGCCCTGAGGAGTACCGCTCCATGTGTGTTTCCATACGTCAGGGCGCAGAAAAGCCGAGAGATCAGCTCATCAGCGAGCTTGTAAAGATACGCTATGAGCGCAATGATATTGCCTTTGAGCGTAACAGGTTCAGAGTCCGCGGCGATGTTGTGGAGATATTCCCTGCAATGTCCAGTGATACAGCGGTGAGAGTTGAATACTTCGGTGACGAGATAGACCGTATCTCCGAGATAAATGTGGTCACAGGCGAGGTGAAGGCTGTAGTCTCACACGCGGCTATTTTTCCTGCCTCTCACTATGTAGTAGGCGACGATAAGCTTGAATCTGCTCTTCAGGAGCTTGACCGCGAGCTTGCTGAGCGCATAGACTACTTCCAGCAGAACAACAAGCTCATTGAGGCTCAGCGTATTGAGCAGCGTACTCACTATGATATGGAAATGCTCCGTGAGGTAGGCTATTGCAGCGGCGTTGAGAACTATTCCCGTGTCCTTGCAGGACGTCCTGCAGGAAGCACTCCGCTGACACTCCTTGACCATTTCCCTGAGGACTTCCTGCTCATAGTTGACGAGAGCCATGTTACTCTGCCGCAGGTAAGGGCAATGTACGCAGGTGACCGTGCAAGAAAGACTACCCTTGTGGATTATGGCTTCCGACTGCCAAGTGCTATGGACAACCGTCCCCTTAACTTTGACGAGTTCAACGCACATATCCATCAGGCTATCTATGTCAGTGCTACCCCGGGACAGATAGAGCGCGAAAAGACCGATACCATAGTGGAGCAGGTCATTCGTCCTACGGGACTTGTGGACCCTGAGATAATCGTTAAGCCCACTCACGGACAGGTGGATGACCTGCTTTCCGAGATAAATGAGCGTGTAGAGCGGCATGAGCGAGTGCTTGTGACTACACTTACCAAAAAAATGGCTGAGGATTTAACGGCTTACTATGAAAAGTTAGGCGTAAAGGTACGCTATCTTCACCATGACATCGACACCATTGAGCGTATGGAGATAATCAAGGACCTCCGTGAGGGAGTGTTCGATGTTCTTGTGGGAATAAACCTTCTCCGTGAGGGACTGGATATACCTGAGGTAAGCCTTATCGCTATACTTGATGCTGATAAGGAGGGCTTCCTGAGAAGCGAAACTTCCCTTATACAGACCATAGGAAGGGCTGCACGAAATGCCAAGGGACAGGTAATAATGTACGCAGATTCTGTAACAGGCTCTATGGAGAGAGCTATCACAGAGACAGAGCGCCGCCGTTCATTGCAGATGGCGTTTAACGAGGAACACGGCATAGTTCCGAAGACTATCATCAAGGAAGTACGTGATGTACTGGAAATAACCTCCAAAAACAAGGTGGAGGAGAAAACTAAAAAGAAGAAGCTTACGGCTGCGGAGAAGCAGCGCCTGATAGACAAGCTCACCGTGGAGATGAAGAATGCTGCGAAGCTGCTTGAGTTCGAGCATGCAGCGTATCTCCGCGACAAGATAAAGGAGCTCAAGGGCGAAGCCTGATAATCGCTGAAATCACATAAAATATAATGTTGTCATATAATATGGATGAGGGAGGGGAGTCTCCCTCCCTTAATACGGCGGAGTTTCCGCCATATGGAGGATATTATATGGCAACTTTTTTCAATCAGGCTACACTGTCCTATAACGGCACAGTTACAAGCTCAAATATAACTGCAGGCGAGATAATCGACGTGCTTTCAGTGTCAAAGAACGCAGTTTCAGACACCTATACCTCTGACAGCGAGAATGTCTATATCATCAGCATTGTGAATACAGGTTCTTCATGCTACAGAGATCTTACGGTAACTGATGACCTCGGCGAATATTCCTTCGGTGAGGGCGGTGCGGCTGTGCCGCTCAGCTACAGAGAGGGCTCACTGACCTATTATGTAAACGGAGTCCAGCAGGCTGATCCCACTGTGACTTCGTTATCGCCCCTGACTGTTACAGGTATCAATGTTCCGGCAGGAGGCAATGCAATGCTGATATACTCAGCAGATACCAACGGCTTTGCACCTCTCGGTGAGGACGCTGAGATCGTGAATACTGCCACAGTCAGCGGTGCAGGGCTCAGCCCAATGACAGCTTCCGGGACCATGACCTATGCAGAGGGCGTTGACCTTGCTATCAGCAAGTCACTCAGTCCTGCTGCCGTTGAGGAAAACGGCGAGGTGACCTATACCTTTGTTATCCAGAATTTCGGAGCAGAAGCTGTCGTGGCAGCTGACAACGTAGTATTCAGTGATACCTTCAGTCCTGCACTCAGCGGACTTACTGCCGAGTTCAACGGCGAGCCCTGGACATCAGGTACTAATTATGCTTACGATCCTGATACGGGAGTTTTCACAAGCCTTGACGGTCAGATCACTGTGCCTGCCGCACAGTTTATCCAGAATCCCGATACAGGAGAATGGTCTGCACAGGCAGGTGTAAGCACTATCATCATCAAGGGCAGACTCGCCTGAGAATAAAAACAATGGGGACACAGTGTGTCCCCGTTTTTTATACCGTGAAACCCTTTGCGCGGAAGTTGTCAATAAGATCGCCGAGTATTTCTGCGTTTGTGGCAGAAACTGAGTGGAGAAGAAGTATTTCGCCGCCGTGTGCCGCATCGGAAAGCTTTTTCAGTCCCTCTGCAGGTGAAGGCTGTGAGTCTGTATTCCAGTCCACATAGGCACTGCTCCAGAATAAGGTCTTGTATCCGCATTCGTGCACGGTCTCAAGAGCCTTTTCCGAGTACTCTCCGCATGGACAGCGGAAGTACTGCATCTGATAGCCGTAGTTATCCATGACATAGTCGTGCAGCGACATTATCTCTTTCTTTGCGTCCTCATCGGAGAGCGTCGGCAGACTTGCGTGAGTCATGCCGTGATTGCCGAGGATATGTCCCTCGTCTATCATACGCTGAACAAGGTCGTGCTCCGTTTGTGCATAAGGACCTGTCAGAAAGAATATCGCCTGTACGTCCTTTTCCTTCAGTGTATCGAGTATCCTTGCGGTATAGCCGTTTTCATAGCCCTGATCAAAGGTGATGATTATTCTTTTGTCGTCCTCCGACAGGGCGAAGGCATCAAGGTCGCCGAATCGGCTGTTGAACTGCACTGCGTCTGTGGGACGGTTGTTTTCATCAACATTCGTTCCCTGACCGTAGCCTGTCTTTGTGGTGTCGGCAGCGTAAACTGCGGTACACGGCATTATAGCTGCGGTTATCAGAGCAGCGTAAGCGTTTATTTTCATAAGCATTTACCTCTGATTTGTTGTGCGGAATAGCTCCGCAACAGTATTATAAGCTGAAAAAAACAGAAAATACTTGGATTTTTCTGCATTTTTCGATTTTTTTCGCATATTTATCTACAGAGGTGATACAATGGATTACGAAGAATTGACTGAGGAAGCTGATGAAGACTCAACAGAGGCACTTATTGAGGAGTATGACAAAAAACGAAGGAACAGAGCGGACGATGTAATTGCAACTCAGGCGGTGCTTTGCATACTGCTTGGAATATTATTTATAGCAGGGAACATGCTTTATCCTGATATTGTTGGAGATGTATTTCAGAAACTCCGCGGACTGGTCACAGATGAAAAAAGCATTATGCCGAATCCTGTTGACCTGATACTTGAATATATTGATAAGCTTTAAATTCGGCAAAACAGTGCTCCGTTTACATTTTTCCTTTCTGTTGTTCAATGCGCTGGTATTTCTTTTGCGTGACAGCAGGCTCATACTGGCATTCTACACAGTCTGTGCCCTTCACGAAGGAGGTCATCTGGCGGCACTTGCGCTCATGGGCGGACATATCCGTTCGGTTGAAATGGAAGGTACGGGGATACGTATTGACACTCCTGCAAACAGCGCAGATCCTGTAAAAAAGGAGGTATTTGTTCTAATCTCAGGTCCTGCCGTAAATATTATAATGTACATTATAACAGTACTGACGGGGAGAAGCGGATATTTCGCAATGCTCAATCTTGGGGCAGCTGTCTACAATTTGCTGCCGTACAGGAGTCTTGACGGCGGTGGGATAATAGCGCAGTTCACATCGGGGACGGTCCATGAGAAGGCTGCGGAGCTTGTACTGAATGTCCTGAAGCTGTGCATCACGGGAACTGCGGCAGCTTTTGTGATAATATGCGGAAGTGAGTTCCTGCCGCTGCTGACCGCTGCAGCGTTCCTGTACATAAGCGACTATATATCACGGTGAATTTTTGGCTTTATACGGCGGTTTATCAGAAGCTGCCGTTTTTTGTTGCCAAAAAAATAAAAAAATGCTAAAATAGTGTTACACTTTCTATCGGGGCTGCGTTACTATAAGTGAAGACGGATCCGATCTGAAAAACAACAAAGGAGAATGCATATGACCGATAACGATATAATGAGCCTTATGCGAGAAGCTCCGCCGCATGGGCAGAGAGCACTTTTTGATAAATATTACAGTTATGTTTATTCCATTGTAAAAAGGATACTTAGCGGATTTGGCAGCGCAGATGATTGCGAGGAGTGCGTAATAGACGTGTTTGCGTCTGTGATGATGAAGCTTGGAGGCGATGACATCAGCTCGCTGAAATCCTATGTGGGAGCTGTTTCACGCAATGCCGCTATAAGTATGCGCAGAAAGATAGCTTCCAAAACAGGGCTGAATGTGTCCATAGAGGAGGAAAATGTGGCTGAAATAGCTGAAGATACTGATGTTGAGAAGGAGACGGCAGGGAAAGAGCTTTCCGAGCAGCTTCTCAGCTGTATATCCGACTTAGGCTCACCTGATTCGGTCATTATCGTTCAGAAGTACTATTATGATAAAAGCTCAAAGGAGATAGCAGAAATGCTCGGAATGAATGCAGCGTCGGTGAGAGTACGCTGCGGACGAGCTATGAAGAGACTCAGAAAGCTCCTTGATGAAAACGGCATTACCCTGTAAAGGAGGATAAGTATGAACAGCAACAAGAAAATAATAGATACTCTGCGCAGTGCAGACAAGGCATCCGTTGAAAAGCTCATGGCTGATGAGATGAAGAAGAACGAGATATTTGCAAAGGCTGTGGAACGGGCTTCGGACGGTACTGACACCGATCACGGAGAGACTGTAAGCGGTGTTGAGCATTACAGCAGAAAGATAAGCATGACCCGCATGGCTTCCATAGCGGCTGCGGCAGTTCTTGTCACAGGCGGAGTCCTCGGCGGCTTTAAGCTTATGAAGAATGACAGGTTCAGCAGCAATGATCACGACAGCAGTGAATTAACTACAGCGGTTACAGATGAGATCACAACTACCGTGGCTGAAACAACAGAGGCTGCAACTACTTCCGAAGTCACAACAGGTATATCTGTACTGCCTGTGGATGTTCCCGTAACAACAGAGACACACCCTGTTCCAGATGAGCTCACAGGAGAGTTTCTCCGCGAGAGAAGCCTTAACGCCACACATTACTATGATAAGTTCTCGGCGGATATTTATACTTTTCAGGCACATTACGGTCAGAAGCTTAGCGACACGGAAACAAACGGAACAGTAAAGATAGATAATACCGCCATGAACGCTGAGATGTATGGGGAGATTTCCAGTCCCGATAAAGGAACTTATGACAGATCATATAGTATATTCCTTAACGATATCTATGTTTATATAAACCAGAATGATATTGCAGCTCAGAATAACGGTGACGATGGAAAATACTGCTATATCAGGAAAAATGGCGATTATTATGAGGGCGTAAAAATAGAAAACAAGCCCGACAGACCTGTACTGAGCGGCTGTCTGTATTATATCTATCATAACAGCTCAAAAACGCCCCAGCTTTCAGATGACAGTGGTATAGAGTATTTCAGGAATGAAACTCCTTGGAACATAACAGGTGAAAGAACTGAAAACGGCAGAAGAATAGCAAGCGTAAGCTTCAGCTATGAGGAATTACGTGAAGGAAAATATGAGCCAAGATATATCACAGCGGATATTGACGCTGAAACAGGATTATGGCTTGCTTATGAGCTGCGTTCTGATGATGAGTACTATGGAGAGGGCTATCTGCTGGAGAGCTTCAAGGCGACAAATTACAAATTCAACGATGAAGCAGAGGCTCCCATGACAAAAGATGAAGTTATGAAGTATATTGATGATAACGGATACAGCAGATTCTTAAGCTGAGGATACAGAGCATAAAGCGAAAGGCTTCCCTAAGGGGAAGCCTTTTTCATATATTATCATAGTCAAGACCATACTGGTCGGCGTAGTACCGTGCTTTCTGCTCGTTCACCGCAAGGAATTCGCCGCCGTATTTGTAGCAGGCGACCTGTACCTCTGCGGCTTCCTTGTCTCCGTTTACAGCGGCTTTGCCGAAATAATCGGCGGCAGTGGAATAGTTCTTAGCCGTGCCCCAGCCGTTGGTATAGCAGTATCCCAGCGCCTTCTGTGCGGCAATGTGTCTCTGAGAAGCGGCAAGCTCAAACATTTCCTTGGCTTCCACAGGGTTCCTTGGTGTTCCCACGCCGTTGCACAGGCACCAGCCGTAGGAATACTGTCCGTTGGGGTCTTTCTGAAGAGCCGCTTCCTTGTACCACTTAACGGCTTCTGAGGTGTTCTTTGCTACGCCCCAGCCGTTGAACAGACATTCACCGTAGTTGTACTGCGCCCTTGCCAATCCCTTTTCAGCAGCCTCTTTGTAGTATTCAGCCGCCTTGTTCTGATCCTTTGTGATTCCGCTGCCGTACATATAGCAGCCTGCAAGGTTGTTTAGAGCATCAAGGTCACCGTTATTGGCAGCCTCTCTGAACATATTTGCGGCAGTTATCTTGTCCTCGGGAACTCCCATTCCGGAGTAATAGCAGCAGGCAACATTGTACTGTGCAGCAGCATGACCTCTTTGAGCAGCCAGCTTAAGCCAGTATATGGCGCGTTCATTGTCCTGATCGATGCCTGTGCCGCGAAGATACATATTTCCGAGGGTGAACTGTGCCTCAGGATCGCCGTTCTGCGCTCTTTTCATAAGTCCGCCTGACGTTCCGTCCTCCATTGGTATGCCATAGCGCTGTGAGTAGTACGCAGCTCGTCTGCGGTCAGGTACCAGACCTGTTCCGCCTATGGCATAGCAGCGGATAAGAGCCTTCTGGGAATCGTAGTCACCCTGCTCGGCAGCCTTTTCGTAACACGCAGCAGCTTTGGCAAGATTGCGTGTTGTGCCCTGCCCGAGGTAGTAGCAGTCAGCCAGCTTTTTCTGAGAGCTGCAGTCGCCGCGGTCAGAGGACTGAGTATACCAGTGTATAGCCTTTGCGTAGTCCTGATCGACTCCGCGTCCGTAGAAAAAGCATTCGCCGAGGTTGAAGCAGGCGTCGTTGTCACCGCTCTGTGCACGTCGGAAGAGATCCTCGATAAGAGTTGAGCTGCCTGCGTAGGAGCTGTTATCCGATGTATCTGATGTGTCAGCAGAAAAGCCGCTCATCTGCCAGCCGAGTGCAGCGGCTATGCTTCGTGCGATAAGTTCTGCCTTTTCCTCGTTGAGGTATTCGCAGATGTCTGTCATAGCTCGCTGTACGACATCCTCAGCGCTTTTGCTGCCGCTGGTCACAGCGCTGTTTTCGTTTATAAAGATCTCTCCGATGTTCTCACTCAGAGCGACAAAGAAGGCCTTGTTTTCCTTGGAAAGCTTTGGAGCAAAGTCGGAGAAGGCCGAACAGAAACGCTTGTGGTCTGTGAGTATATTAACGCCGAAGTGCTCTGTGACCTGTCTGACTGCGTCAGAGGTCTCCGCAAATAATTTGCTGTCCATTAAGGGTATTCCTCCATTATGATATGGTATCGGTGTTGGAGCCTGAGTTTATGCTTACGGATATGCTGTACTGTCAGATGTCCATATAAGTAATGAGCTCGGATTTAAGGACAGAGCTGAAGGAAAGATACCATCGTCCGTCAAGCTCAACGAAGGCACATCCGTTTCCGATGAAATCGTGTTCCTCGTTGCCGTCCTTGTAGTAAACATAGCCGCAGCCTGAGCCTGCTGTAAATTCTGTGCCCAGAGTCTTGTTGAAGTCCTTCAGTTCATTTTCGCCTGTAGGCTTGAGAGTCTGCTCTGCGAGAGAGGTAGTCCATTTCTCGGGGGGAACATCGGACTTTTCAGCCATTATGCCGCGGATAGCTCCCATGGACTGCTTTATTGCGTCTATTACAGCTGAGCGCTTGAATACAGCCTGTGGGTTTCTTCCTTCAAGAAGGTCAGTAGTGCCTATATACGCCTCATAGGCTGCTATCTCTTCCTGACAGAAAAGGTCATATACAGCATCTGCATTGTTGGTGAGGTAGGCGTTGTAGTAAGCCTTTGCAGCTTCAAAGCTGCTTTCGCAGCCCTTTTTCACAGCCTCAGCAGTTGTGGCTTCGGCAGGCTTTTCAGTTGCCTTCTCCGCGGAAGTCACGGTAGTTGATGCAGTTGTTTCGGTAGTCTTTTCTGCGGTGGTCGTCACAGTTGTGGACACATTGGTGGAAGTGCTTTCTCCTGAGATTTGCTCTGTGGTGGCAGCAGTATCGGTTTCGGAAGAAGCAGAGGTTTCAGGAGCTGAAACTGATGTCCCGGTCTTGCTGCTGCAGCCTGCAGCTGCTGTGGAAAGAATGACAGCTGCGGCAGCCGCCATAATTGTTGAACTGATCTTCATATTTATCTCCTTAAAAAATATATACACCTATTATATCTCTAAATCGGCAAAACGTCAATAGCTGTGATAAGAACAGCAAAAAAAGCGGACATCGGGGGTAGCCCTTTGTCCGCCATGTATCAATAATCTTTTTTCTTGCCGCAGTTCTTGCAGACCTTTGAAAGAAGCTTGAAGTCTCCGCCGCAGTACAGGCATTTTCCTGCGGTTTTCCGGCTTGTTACCACTGTTTCGTAGTAAGCGGGAAAGCTGGATGCGTTCTCTGCAAGGTTGCTCCACGAGATGTTCGTGAGCTTTGGGCAGTTATTGAAGCCTCCGCTTATCTTCTTTACGGAAGCAGGGATACGTATGCTTTCAAGGTTGGTACAGCCGCTGAAATCACCGACAGAAGCAGTTCCCTGAGGCACCTCAAAGGCTCTGAGGCCTGTACAGCCGCTGAAGCCGTCTATGCTGAGCACTCCTGCAGGTATCTCGATGCTTTTCAGTGAAACGCAGTTCTGGAAAGCCGAGGCACCTATAGTTCTGAGGCCTCTTGATAATCCCACTATGGAAAGAGCGCTGCAGTTTGCAAAGGTACACTCCTCAATAACGGAAACTCCCTCGGGAATATTGATCTTTTCTAGCTTTTCACAGCCCGAGAAGGCATATTTTCCGATCACTGAGACATACTTGGGTATCTCAATCGTTTCGAGATTCTTACAGCCCGAGAAGGCAAAAGCACCGATCTCGCCGATACACTCGGGAAACTCAATAGAGGTAAGGTTCGTGCAGTCGGCGAAAACGCAGTCTGCGATACGCTGAATATGCGGCGGTATCACCACATTTGCAAGGCTTGTACAGCCTCGGAATGCCCAGCCCTCTATATCCTTCAGTCCGTCAGGGAATTTTATATCTTCAAGGGTAGTACATCCGCGGAAGGCGTATCCGCCTATGATCTCAACATTGTCATGGAGTATTATCCTTTTGAGCGTTGTATTGTTCTCAAAAGCGTTTTCGCCTATTTTGCGGACCTCCGCAGGAACAGCGACTTCCTCTGCATTTCCCTTGTAAGCAATGAGAACTCCGTCCCTGACTTCAAAATCATCGCTGTGCTTCTTGACAGCCCTGACTTTCTTCGCAACGTTCTTATGCTGAGTTTTATACTTGTTTACAGCCTTTGAAACTATGAAAGGCGTACTGCAGTGAGGACATACCCAGGCGTCCTTCTGATTATCGACCTCGACTGTCTTGTTGCAGCTTGTGCAGGTAGCATTTACGATTGCCACAGCCATACCCCCTGTTGTGTCATTTTTGTATTATAATTGTACCATTAAAGGTTCTGAAAGTCAATAAATCCAAAGCAAAACTCACAGATTATACATAGAACAGCAAATGAATTTGTTTATAATGTATAGTGGGATCAGCTGCTGTTGTCTGTATGAAACATTGCTTGCATAAAGAGGCTGAAAATGATATAATTAATGTGACTGCAAATTCTTTAAAAACATAATAAGTACATATCACTCATATGAAACGATGAACTGATATATGATTCCGGAGGAGGCATACCATGAAGGTAAACGATAAGATACACGGCTTTGCCGTAACACGAACAGCTCCTGCACCCTGCAGCGGCTCGGAGCTCATAGAAATGCGTCACGAAAAGACAGGGGCGCAGTTGGTATGGCTGAAAAACAGCGGCGAAAACAAGCTGTTTTCCATCGCATTCAGAACTCCGCCAAGTGACGATACGGGAATATTCCATATCCTTGAGCACTCCGTTCTCGGAGGTTCGAAGAAATACCCTGTGAAGGAGCCGTTTCTTGAACTGATGAAGGGTACTATGAATACCTTCCTGAATGCCATGACCTATCCAGATAAGACGGTTTTCCCTGTTTCAAGCCGTAATGACGCAGATTTTATGAACCTTACAAGGGTATATCTGGATGCTGTATTTGATCCTGCCATATACTACAACCCAAACATTTTCAGACAGGAGGGCTGGCATATCGAAATGCGCAGCGAGTCTGACGAGCCTGTGTACAAGGGTGTTGTATTCAACGAGATGAAGGGAGCTCTTTCCTCGGTGTACAGCCGAATGGAAACTGAGATCATGGGGGCTCTTTTCCCTGACAGCTGCTACCGCTTTGAGTCGGGCGGACTTCCTGAGGCTATCCCCGAGCTGACAAATGAGCAGTTCCTTGAGGGACACCGCACATACTATCATCCATCAAATGCCTACATATACCTCGACGGTCCTGTGGATATCGACGCTGTACTGGAGGTCATTGACGGTGAGTATCTCAGCCGCTACGAAAAGCGTGAGGTGCTCAGCGAGATACCTGTACAGAGTACAATTGCTCCTGCTGTAAAGAAGTGCTTTTACGAGATAACTCCCGATGAGGAGGAAGCAGGACACACATATCTGGTCATCGGCAAGGTCCTCGGCGGATGGCAGGATCGTGAAAAGATAACAGCGGCTGCTGTGCTTTCAGAAGCTCTCACAGGCAGCAACGATGCACCATTGAAGCGCGCTCTCCTTGATACGGGGCTCTGTCTTGACGTCTCTCTTGATGTAAGCGACGGTATCCTTCAGCCCTTCGGCTGTCTCTGCATAAACAACACAGATGAGGAGAACTGCGGAAAACTTAAGGAAACTGTACGCAGTGCAGTGAATGGGCTTTGCAGCAATGGTATAGACCGTCAGCTGCTGACAGCTGCACTGAACCGTATGGAATTCAGATTCCGTGCGGGGGGCGAGCCGAGAGGACTTACACGTAATATATCTGCACTTTCCGCATGGCTTTACGGAGGAGACCCGCTGTACTATCTGGAGCTGGGCGAGGTATACGATTCTCTCCGCAGCAAGGTTAACAGCGGCTATTTTGAGGAGCTTCTCAGAGAATGGCTCCTTGATGAAAACGGCAGAGCAGAGCTCTATCTGCTGCCTTCACGAACCTATGGTGAGGAGCAGAAGGCTGCCGAGAAAAAACGCCTTAGTGCCATTGTTGACGGTCTTTCCTGCGAGGAGCGCTCCGTTATCGTTGAGCAGAACCGACAGCTTGACGAGTGGCAGCAGTCTGTGGATACTCCCGAGCAGCTTGCAACAATGCCTCACCTTGCTCTTTCTGAGGTAAGCCCTGAGCCTCTGCGTTTTGATACTGAGGAAACATCAGTAAACGGAGTTGCAGTTCTGAAGCACACAGCTCAGGACAACGGCATAGCAGCTCTCAACCTGTACTTCTCACTGGCTGACTGCGGCGAGGAACAGCTATCGGCAGCATCAGCTGCCTCTGAGCTGTTTGGTGAGCTGCCCACTTCAAAGACCTCCGCAGCTGACCTGCAGCGCCGTATAACAGGACTTCTCGGAAGCATAAACTTCGGTGTTGACGTCTTCTCAAAGACGGGAGTATCGGATAAATGCACTCCATATTTCTCGGTAAAGGCACGTTTCCTTGAAAAGAATGGTGAGGAGGCTCTCGGACTTATAGCCGAGATACTCACAGAGACCGATTTCAGTGATATATCTGCTGTTACTGAGCTTCTGAAGCAGACCGACGAGAACTACAAGCAGAGTATTATCGCCAATGGTCACAGCTATTCTATGATGCGTGTCCGTGCAGCTCTCTCTGCGGAGTCGGCAGTTAGCGAGCTGGTGTCGGGATATGAGGGCTACAAGCGACTCCATGAAGCTATAAAGTCTCCTGAAAAGCTGGTCAATGAGATGAAGGCTCTCAGCGGCAGAATGATATGTACTGCCCGTCTCACAGCCAGTGTTACAGGCGATATTGATATACAGCCTCTGCTTGAAGTTCTCCCTGATGGTGTGGGAGCAGAGCATGACAGCATGGGCTTTAAGCTGGATATTCCCGAAAAACAGGGCATCATCATTCCCTCGGGAGTCTCCTATTCGGCAATGGCATTTCCCGATGCTTCTGCTGATGGGGCAGTAAGAAAGGTACTTTACCGAGCACTTTCCCTTGAGTATCTCTGGAATGAGGTCCGTGTCAAGGGCGGAGCATACGGCACAGGTGCTGTGATAGCTCCATCGGGGGAGCAGACCTTCTTCTCGTACCGTGATCCTTCACCGTCGGCAAGTATTGAGATCTACAGAAAGGCTGCGGACTTCATAGCCGATTACTGCGAAGGTGCGCCTGACATAACTCAGTATATCATAAGCACCATAGCTAAGGAAGAACCGCTGATGTCTGACGGCAACAGGAGTGCCAAGGCTGACGGCTTGTGGTTCAGAGGCATCAGTGACGAGGAACGTGCTGACGAGAAAAAACGCATGCTCGGAGTTACTGCGGCTCAGCTCAGAGAGGCAGCGGAAACTCTCAGAAGCTTCGGAGACGTGTGCGTAATGGGCACAGAGGCTGCAATGGAAGGACTTGACCTTAAAAAGGACAGTCTTGCATAAGTGAAAAAGCCCGAAGGCATTTGCCTTCGGGCTTTTCTTGTCATATGATGATGCCGCTGAAATGGTCTATCTCATGCTGGATTATCTCCGCCTCGAAATCTCTGAATATATCACGGCGGCGCTTGAATTTCTTGTCAAGGTACTCCACAGTGATTATGCGGTGACGGGTGACAGGGCGGACTCCGCTGAGGGACAGGCAGCCCTCCTCCGTATCATAGGTCTCCTTTGACTTGTCAACTATCTTCGGATTTATCATGGCGATGTACTCGTCGCCGATAAGTGCCGCAAGTATAGTCTTGTGAACTCCGATCATATTTGCCGCCATGCCCACGCAGCGCTCCTCGTTTGCCTTTACTGTGTCGAGCAGGTCACGGACAGTCTGCATATCGGCTTTTGTGGCAGGTTCTGATTTTACGGCAAGGACTGACTCGTCCTTAACAATGTCTTTTACCATGATTATTCCTTTCTAACGAAAAACGGGACAGTTACGTCCCGTTATTTTTATTAAAGTCCGAGAAATTCCTTGAAGTTGCCTGCAAGCAGTTTCCTGTTTTCTTCCTCTGTAAATCCCAGCTTCAGGAAGCGCTCAAACTCTTCCTCATGACTCCACATTGGGAAATCCGAGCCGAAGAAGCAGTTTTCGATACCGTATTTGCGGATAATATGTGCTGCTCTTTCGGGAGAAAGGAAGGCAAGTGAGCTGCTGAAATCAAACCTTACATTTTCCAGACCTGCAAGTATACCTTCAGCTTCGCTCCACTGCTGATAGCCGCCCAGATGTGCCGCAAGAAGCTGGAGTTTGGGGAAGTTATCGTGTATCCTCTTTATGCGGTGGGGAGCGGAATAGTCATATCTCGCGTCGCCGCAGTGGATAAGCAGGGGCAGCTTTCCCTCTATAAGCTCATATATCTTGAAAGCCTCGGGAGAATCCGCATTGAACTTCTGGAAATCGGGGTGAAGCTTTACGCCGTGTAGTCCGAATCTCTTTATCTGTTCAATATCAGCTTCAAGATCTGCTGAGTCGGGGTGAGTGGTGCCGAATCCGTAAAAGCATTCATGCTGATCGCACTTCTTTGCAATAAATGTATTAATGGCGTCTGTCTGTCTTGGTGTTGTGGCAGTTGAGCATACAAGGTATTTTGTTACCCCAATCTTACTTCCTGCCTCGATAAGCTTGTCTGTCAGACCGCAGTTGTTCATCGGTATGTCATAGAAATGACCGATGCTTTCGGTTGCCGTTTCGGCGATCTTATGCGGAAAAATATGGGCGTGAGCGTCTATTATCTCATATTTTCCATAGATCTCGGGGTTCATAGATCCATCTCCTAAAAACAAATTCAATGAACATTATAACCTATCTGCCGTTAAAAGTCAAGAAAAACGCCTATACAAATAAACAATAGGCTGTTATTATTTTTCCTCGAGACGTCCCTTGGCAGCGCTGTCTTTTTTGACGTCGATACGCTCAAGAACTATCTCTCTGCCTGCAATACGGAAGCCTATCTCCTGATAGAAGCTGACTCTGACATCAAGAGCAAGGAGGTAAGCACGTTTTCCGAGACCGTTGAAGAACTTTGCCAGCCATTTGAGGAACTCCCTTGCGTAGCCGCGTCCTCTGGCAGCCTTGTTTGTAGCGACCTGTCCGATGAGAACAGTGCTTCCGATATCGAAAACAGCCGAAGCCGTAGTTGATTCGCGGTAGGTGAAAACACGGCTTATTCCGTGGCGGCAGCGGTGAGAGGTATCGGTGTACCAAAGTGAGAAATCGGCAATATTCGGGAATCCTTCGCTTAGTATCTTGTATACGTCGGGGAGATTCGGGTTGAATTCAACGTGTTCTTCGATAGCCTCCAGCGGTGTATCATCGGGGATGAGCTCGAATATAGTACGGTTGAGCACCTGATAGCGGTCGGGTATCTTTATGCCCTCCAGTATTTTCTGGTCGCCCTCGATACGGAAGGGGACATTCATGCTGACGAAGAGGTCTATCTCCTCATTGGGCTCAAGGTCGCCGTCCCCGCATATGATGAGGGTGGAGTTGATTATGAACATGAAGCCGATACCCGTTTCATCGGTTATCTTGTAGAAGCGGCAGAATTCATAATTAGGCCCATAGGCGCGCATATATGCCAGCATTTTCTTGCCGGAAAGTGTTTTGTTGAGCAGTACGCGGTCAAGCTCATGCTCATGTTCGATAAGAGTTATCATGTCTCGTGTATCCTTCCGATGAGTGATTTTACAAGCTTGTATGAGTTCTCCATATCAGCATATTCGATGACTGATGAAGGGGAGTGAAGGTATCTGCATGGCAGGGAAACTGCAATGGTGCGTACACCCTTGCCGCTGATATGTATAGCTCCTGCATCGTTGCCGCCGGCTATCATGGTCTTGGTCTGGCAGGGGAAGCCATTTTCTTTTGCAATATCAAAGGCGAGCCTGTAGAGCTCCTTGTCGTAGATGGTGTGTCTGTCCATGAATGAGACCACAGGACCGCCGCCCAGCTCGCAGACGCGCTTTGCACCTGCTGCTCCGTCAATATCTGCGGCAGTGGTTGCCTCAAGGACAATGGCGTAGTCGGGAGCTACGGCAAATGATGAAGCTGTTGAGCCGCGGAGACCTATTTCCTCCTGCACGTTGAAAACGAAATATGTATCGTATTCAAGCTCCTCATGGAGAAGCTCTATCATCATGGCGCAGCCTGCGCGGTCGTCGAGAGCCTTTGATTTTATGCGGCGCTCGCCCAGCTCGGTAAACTCGGAATCAAAGTAAGCACAGTCACCGAGAGATACGTATTTCTCGGCTTCCGCCTTGTCGGCAGCGCCGATGTCTATGTAAAGGCTGTCGGTTTTCGGTGCCTTTTCGCGCTGCTCCTTTGACAGGTTATGCACGGCTGTAGAGCCCACAACTCCGCTGATACGGCTCCTGCCCACGCGGACCTGTCTTCCGATGACAACTGACGGGTCTATGCCTCCCACATTTCCGAAGCTGAGAGTGCCGTCGGGGCGGATATATGTTATCATAAAGCCTACCTCGTCCATATGTGCGCATATCATAAGCTTCTTGTCGGGAGCTTTTCTGCCTTTTTTGAAGCAGATGATACTGCCGAGGTTGTCAACTCTGTACTCGCAGACGTCCTTTATTCTGCTGATTACGAGCTCACGTACAGCATTTTCATCGCCTGAAACTCCGTCTGTGAGGCAGAGCTCTTTAAGAAGTTCCTTCATTATTTGTCCCTCCTTATGAATTCAGCCAGAAGCTTTGCGGTCATCTCCACGTCACTAAGGTCGATGACCTCGGCGGGAGTATGCATATTTCTCAGCGGTATCGACACTGTGCAGGTCTTGGCACCGCAGCGGTTTACGGA
Source organism: Ruminococcus flavefaciens (assembly GCA_004554385.1). GTDB lineage: Bacteria > Bacillota > Clostridia > Oscillospirales > Ruminococcaceae > Ruminococcus > Ruminococcus flavefaciens_T. The sequence continues at coordinate 34,813 of SFMO01000203.1, read as the reverse complement.
ATAACGGTCCGCATTTGTGGAGGTGAGTCCGCTCATTACCTCTGTCTGGTATGGAATGTCAGAGTTTTTTGCGGTTTCAATAAGTCCGTTGCTTATCTCGCGTGAAAGTGAAGGGGAAATGCCTATCATGGGACCTTTTCCGAGGTAGCCGCACTTGCTCTCGTCCTCGCCGACAGCGTATGCAAAGCTTACGTCAACGGCTATGGCGATGTCGGGGTCAATGGCAAAAGCGCCGATCTTGGCACCGCGCTCGCCGACTTCTTCCTGAGTGGAGAAGATGACAGTGACATTATAAGCTGTGGAACAGCCCTTTAAAAGCTCAAGTGTGTACAGTATTGAGGCAACTCCGCAGCGGTCGTCGAGAGCGCCGCCTGTGATGCGGCTGCCGATCAGGTCACGGCAGGTCACATCGAAGGTAACAGTATCGCCTGCTGAGACTGTTTTTTCAAGCTCGTCCTTTGTAAGTCCTGTGTCGATAGCAGCGTCGTCCATTTCAAGTACCTCGCTGCCGCCGTTGGTGAGGTGGGGCGGAACCGAGCATATCACGCCCTTTATATCACGGCTGCCGTGGATCACAACAGGCTGAGCAGGTAGAAGTCTGCGGTCAATGCTGCCGATATTGCCAATCTTGATAAAGCCGTCATCGGTTATGTAAGTAACAGCGAAGCCTACCTGGTCTATATGAGCGTCAAGCACAAGAGAGGGGAGACTTTCCCTGTGATCGCCGAATTTTCCTGTAACATTGCCGTTTACTATCTCTGCGTCGGGACAGTACTCGCGCAGCATTGACAGTGCAAGCTGTGCAGCAGGGCTTTCAGAGCCCGAAGCGCCTGATGTTTCCGAAAGAGATACGACAGTTGATCTGATATCCATATGGAAGTTCCTTTCATTAAGCGGTTATTAAAAACACATTCTATTCTATTATAACAGAGATCGGCAGATTTTTCAATACTGACAGGTCATAATTTTCTTTTCGTGATAACATCTCAGTGTGCAGTAAACAAAACGGGGACATCAGGCTGCTCCCCTCTGCTCACTATTTTTGGCTGTGAAGCATATAATGAAGTGTACCGCATATTTCTGACTGTGTATGCTGCTGCAGTCAGGGGGGATACTTTTGACGAAATGTATACTGGATATGCCGTCCTACACATACGCTGTCAAGGGACAGCGTCTTCTGCGTCAGCGCGGCTATCCATGCACCATAAAGCGGCGCAGCAAGGATTCCGCAAACGGCTGCGGCTATTCGCTGTATGTGGGAGACCGCTGCGGCAAGGCTGCTGAGATACTTGACAGCTATTCCGTTCCCTACACCATAAGAAGGGACGGTGCAGACGATGATGATAAACTTTGACAATGCTGCCACCACCTTCCCGAAGCCTCTGAGAGTCCGCAGAGCCGCGGCAGACGCTGTAATGAACTACGGGGGAAATGCAGGCAGAGGCGGACATCAGCTTGCCATGCGCACTTCCGAAGCATACTACAACGCCCGTGAAACTGCGGCGGTTTTTTTCGGCGCTGAACATGAAAACACCGTGTTCACATTAAACTGCACTTATGCGCTTAATATGGCGATACACGGCGTTATGGCTCAGGGCGGACACATGATAATCAGCAGTATGGAGCACAACTCCGCAGCCCGTCCTGCTGTGGCACTTGCCATGAAAAAACAGATTACCCTGTCAGTAGCCGAGGTCTTTCCCGACAATGAGCGCACTGTTGAGAGCTTCCGCAGACTTATACGCAGCGAAACAAGAGCGATAGTCTGTACACTCGCAAGCAATGTCACAGGGCAGCTTCTTCCATACCGTGAGATAGGTGAGCTGTGCCGTCAGCATGACATATGCTTTATCGCGGACGGTGCACAGGCTTGCGGAATTTACGATATAAAGCTGTCTGACGGCATAAATATACTGTGTACGGCAGGCCATAAGGGGCTATATGGTTTAACGGGCACCGGACTTCTCATCACCGACGGAGTTTACCCTATAGCTCCCATAATACAGGGCGGAACAGGAAGCGGTTCTCTCAGTCTGTTTCAGCCGTCGCTGCTGCCCGACAGTCTTGAGAGCGGAACTCCGAATATCATCGGCGCAGTTACCGTCGGAGAGGGGATACGCTTCATAAACTCACAGGGAACTGACAATATAAGGGCGCATGAGGAGCGCCTTTGTGCCTCATTTATTACAGGGCTCAAAACCATAGACGGAGTTACGGTATATCGTGACGAGGGGGCAGAATATGCTCCCATTGTGTCATTCAACATTGAAGGAGTCCCCTCGGAGGAGGCAGCGGCTTTTCTCAGCGAAAAGGGTTTCTGTCTCCGCGCAGGATACCACTGTGCAGCCCTTGCTCACGCCTCTTTAGGGATCAGAAACGGCACTGTGCGTTTTGCGCCTTCGGTATTTAATACAGAGGCTGAAACGGCAAAACTTGTATATTATGTTAAGATATTGAAAAATTTACAAAATTCTTAAAAAACTATTGAAATTATCTGAATTTGTGGTACAATAATATTGTGCAGTATTGCGCAGTCAGCTATGAGGACGTCTGTCCTCATACTTACATAGATAAAATAAATATGTGTAATTCCCCAAGGGGGTGTTTAAGTGTTCATGACAACCAAGAATAAGCTGTTCGATTCCTCTCAGGAGATAATCGATGCTTTTCTAAGCGTTATAAGTACGTTCAAGTTTACTGACGTCATCGACGTTGTTATCCTTACATATGTTATTTACCTGCTTCTCAAGCTTATACGCGAGACCCGTGCAGGACAGCTGGTCAAGGGTATCATACTCCTTGTTGCAGGCTACTTCATAAGCCGTGCCCTTGAGCTCAAGGTGGTCAGCTACCTGTTGGAAAAGGCACTGAGCATGGGAGTTCTTGCAATGATAGTTCTGTTCCAGCCTGAGCTGCGAAGAGCTCTTGAAAAAGCGGGACGTACCAAATTCGGTATCAGGCTTTTCGGTCTTGGACAGGATAATGATGAGCTGAAGCAGCGCTGGAATCCTGCTATAGAAGCTATATGCGACTCCTGCGTGGAGCTTTCGGCGACATGTACAGGCGCTCTCATAGTTGTGGAGCGTCAGGTAAGACTGGGCGAACAGATAGAGACTGGTACCATTCTTAACGCAACGCCAAGCAAGGAAGTGTTCGGCAATATATTCTATCCGAAAACACCGCTCCATGACGGAGCTGTTATAATGCGTGACGGTATCATCCTTGCGGCAGCCTGCTTCCTTCCGAAGCCTGCAAAGGACGCTCTCATCAATAAAAAGCTGGGCTCACGCCACAGAGCTGCTATAGGAATGAGCGAAAATTCCGACGCTATCGTTATCGTCGTCTCAGAGGAAACAGGACAGATCTCTGTTGCTCTCAACGGCGAGCTCACAAGAGATTATACCCATGACAAGCTCAAGGCGCTTCTTGAGGATCAGCTGTATAATGACAGGACCGAGATAGCTATCGGCAAAAAGAAGCTCTTTTCTTCACGCTCCGAAAGGAGGAAGAAGAAATGAAAAATACCAGAAAACGTAATATCTATGAGGCGAAAAGCAACGCGACCCTGCTCCTTATCGCTATAATATGCGCCATAGCCGCATGGTTCATCGTTGCTATGACGCTGTATCCGTCGGAATCCAAGGTCATTGTCGATATTCCTATCAAATTTGATATTGCAGGTACTTCAGCTGCCGAAAACGGCCTTTCCATTACAAGCAAAAGCGCTGAAAAGGTCACTATAAACTTCGACTGCAGCCGTACGGATTACAACAGGATCAACGCTGAGGATATAAATGCTCACGTTGATTTTGAAAACATAACCACTGAAGGCTCAAAGACCCTTACTGTAAAGGTTGAGTCTTTAAACGGTGCGGAGCTTTCAAATCTTAAGGTGTATCCTTCGACTGTTGAGGTCGAGCTGTATAAGTTTGAGATCAAGACAGTGAATGTCAAGCCTAAGGTAAACAATATCACCGTTGCTGAAGGAAAGATCTTCGGTGATATAAAGTGCCAGCCCGAGGAGATCACTCTCACGGGACCTTCCGTAAAGCTTGCGTCAATAGCTGAGTGCTATGCAGTTTCGGATAAGTCGCTGCCGCCGCTCGAAACCAATTACAGCGGTCTTATCAGCGACAGGTATGAGTTCGTTGATGCTGATGGAAATGTTATCAATTCCGATCTCATAACTGCTGATCCCAGTGCTGTGAATATCAGTATTCCTGTTCTGACACAGAAGACGGTGCCGTTCAAGGTCGTTATACCTTCTACTTCGGATCCTAATTTTGACAGTGACAGTCTTGATTTCACTATCACTCCTGCGGAGCTTACCATTGCTTCGGGTTCTTCCGACGTTACTCTTACCGATGAGCCTCTGCAGATCAAGATAGCACTTAATACCATCGATATAGGCTTCTCAAAGAACTACAGTGTGGAGAATATACTGTCAGGCAAGAATGTGGAGAATATCTCGGGTATCGAGACAGTCAACGTAACTCTCAATGATGATGGTCTTGCTTCAAGAGAGATCACGCTTTCGGGAGCAAATGTGGATCTTCGCCATGTCCCAAGCGACGGCTACAAGTATTCTATCGTTACCGAGAAATTCAATGTCAAGCTGATCGGACCTGCTGACGTGATAAATGAGATCACCGCAGCAGACCTTGACGCAGAGGTCAACTTCTTCGGTGAGGATACCTCTAAGAATCCCGATCTGTTCTCGTATAACGTCATGGTATCATGCAAGTCGCATAACAACGTGTGGTGTGTTGATACTCCAAGCGTAAACATCGGAAAGACACCAAAGGAGAATACTGCAAGGCAGTCTGCTCCTTCGTCATCCGTTTCATCAGGTTAAAATTAACATGTATCCGCTGTGCAGATGTACAGCGGATATTTTTTTCTTTGGCGGTGAGATCAACGCAGACAGGGCGAAAAGCTTGCACAATGTCTAAGAGCATTCGGCGAAAGTGATCGCCTTTTTTATGTAAAACTACGAAAATACGTTAAAAAGCCTTCTTTTTTTGACTGAATGTCTTTCTTTTTTTAATAAATTGTGTTATAATAATATCTATGATTTTACAGCCGTTTTGTTAATATATTATGCACAAAAACTACATAAACAGATGTGCATACTGAAACACGGCTGTAATATGCTGCCCGTACCGACTATTGAAGAGGAATGTGAGGTGCGGAGAGTAAATATATGAAGGAGAAAAAAATGAGTGCAAAGAAATTAATTGCGTCAGTTTTGTCATTTGCCTTGTGCATTGGTGCTTTTACGTCGGTAAACGTCAGTGCAGAGGGAACAGTGTCAGCTGTCAGCACCGTGGGGAATGTGAAGGGAACTCAGACCTCAGGTGCAGCAGGAAATAATGGCGCGGCCGCAGATCCACTAAACGATTCAAACACAGATTCAACTCCTGATAAAGCTTCGTCTCCGTCAGTCGTTACTATACAGCTCGGAGATGTCAATGGCGACAAGAGTATAGATGCAACCGACGCATCAACTGTTCTTACGGCATATGCCAACACCTCCTCAGGAAGAGAAACAGGCCTTTCTGCAACACAGATCGTTGCAGCAGATGTTGATAAGAACGGAAGCATAAACGCTGTTGATGCTTCAAATATACTGGCATATTACGCTTACCGTGCAGTGAAGGGAATGCGCTCCCTTGAGGAGTACATAAATGACCCTGAAAAAGCTATGAGTGAGATCAAAGCTCAGACCACTGTTACTTCAACTGCAGCGAGTACAACAAGCACAACAGGCACAACTACAACTACTGCAAGAATAGTACCGCTTACCAATCCGTCAACAAGTACCACAGCGGTGACAACTGCAAAGCCCGTTCCCATAACCAATCCGCTGACAACTACATCTGCGACTACAACGACTACAGCTGCCCCGACTACCACTACAACTACTTCTGCGACTACAACGACTACAGCTGCCCCGACTACCACTACAACTACTTCTGCGACTACAACGACTACAGTTGCGACCACTACCACTACAACTACTTCTGCGACTAAAACAACTACAGCTGCGACCACTACCACCACAACTACTTCCGCGACTACAACGACTACAGCTGCGACCACTACCACCACAACTACTTCTGCGACTACAACAACGACTGTTCCTGTGACTACGACGACCACCTTTACAGGTGATCCGAATAAGGTGGCAGAGATAAAGCTCAGCAAGACCGAGATGAATCTCAGAGTTGGCGGCGACGGTGACATCTCTATGGTCACTATGCTCCCGAAAACTGCTCTTGACAAGAGGGAGATATGGACAAGCTCGGATGAGAATGTTGCTATCGTAAACTATGAGGGCTGGATAAGTCCTGTAGGCGAGGGTACTTGCACAGTAAAGGTGCAGAGCGTTAATAATCCGCTGATAAGCGGCGAGATCAAGGTAACTGTCAACGATCCCAACAAGGTCAGGGAGATAAAGCTCACCAAGACCGACATTACCATCCCTGTAGGCGGAGAGGACATATCCATGGTAACGATGCTCCCTGTCAATGCTGTCAACAAGGAAGAGATATGGGTAAGTTCCGACGAGAAAACAGCAACTGTGGACAGCGAAGGTCTCATCAGAGGTATCTCTCCGGGAGCCTGCACTGTAACTGTGTACAGCAGATCAAACCCTGACGTTCATGGTACTATAAAGGTGACCGTTACGGATCCCAAGCAGGTATCTGAGATAAAGCTCAGCAAGTACGAAATGGATATTCTGGTAGGTACTCTTGGTATTTCATACGTAACAATGCTTCCTGAAACAGCTGTTGACAAATCCGAGCTGTGGATAAGCTCAGACAATACCATTGCCAAGGTGGACAAGTGGGGAAATGTTTACGGCGTTTCCGCAGGCGTCTGCACAGTAACCGTGTACAGCCAGTCAAATACCAATGTTAAGGCTGAGATAAAGGTAACTGTCCACAATAAGCCTGTTATTCCAACTACGACGGCTGCTGTTACAACTACAACAACCACTACGACAACCACCACAACAACCACTACTACAACTACAACGACGACTACTGCGACAACGACTCCTGTTGTGATCCCGACTACTACTTCTACTGCTCAGCACCTTATGACGAACCGCGACGGTGCTACTTATGTAGACGGTATCCTCATTGTCAACAAAAGCTACAGCGTCACAAAGGAATTCAATGCAGGGGGCGGACTCAACGCAAATGCTCTTGCGATGTTCAATAAGCTCTCTGAGGCTGCGTCTCTTGAAGGACTCAGGATAGTTTGCACATCAGGCTATCGTTCGTATGAGACTCAGGAGAAGATCTACAACAACTATGTTGCTACTGACGGAATGCTTAAGGCAGATACATATTCTGCAAGACCGGGACATTCCGAGCATCAGACAGGTCTTGCTATAGACGTTAACTCGATCAGCCCTGAGTTTGCAAATACTCCCGAGTGTGAATGGCTTGCAAAGAATGCTCATAAATACGGATTCATCATTCGCTATCCAAAGGGCAAGGAAGCTGTAACAGGCTTTATGTACGAGCCATGGCATATAAGATATTTAGGCGTAGACACCGCTGCAGCTGTTTATAACAGCGGACTTTGTCTTGAGGAATACCTTGGAGTAACATCATACTACAATTAACAGTTGAGCTGCCGAATTTCTTCGGCAGCTTTTTATATCAAAGCAGCCGTCAGCAGCTCCGCCATGTGTCCGGAAGCTGCTCACGGGAAAAGATCCACCTCCTGACGGCGCAGTGCATATTGCCGCTTACATTATATTATGCAGAAAAGCCAAAAAGGTACAAAGAAAAATATTACAGTAATCATTGTCAGAATTGTGTAACCGCTATGATACTATCCGTAAAGCTTTCATAGCCAAACTGTATTCAAACCGAAATCGCTCTGTTATTGCAAATAAGAGCGGTACAGGGTATAATATAGACAGTAAAGGAAAAGAAAATATATAGAAAAGACCTTCATTGTTTCTCATTATGCGCCGACCAATACCTCCCGGCGCGACCTCAAAAAAGCGGTGCCGCACACCACCGCTCATGAACACACCTTTCAGAAAGACCGCCGGCGCAATAGTGTCGGCGGTCCTCTTCTTTTTTATGGCAAAAAAATCGGCACGGGAGGGGTGCCCCCGCCTCCGGCGGATCGCAGGTTACATTTACGAGACTGTAATTTCAGGCACGGTAACCATGTTTTCACGTTAAGGGGAGCAAACTAATGAGGTGCCCCCTCCGGCGGAATCGTGGCAAAAAATTACCGAGCCTGTAATCTCAGGCTCGGTAACCATATTATTCGGTTAAGAGAAGGCGACAAAAAACGTGCCGATCGCTTTATTTTATGCTCACTTAATATCAGGCTTGAGGGATTTTACCTTTCCCAGGAGGAAAAGCTGTATCTGCAGAGCGTCCTCAGTTGTAACACTGGAGTTGCCCTTGAGAACAGAACCGTTTTTCAGACCTGCTGAAGTGATGTGGTTCTTGTCGCTGCCTTCAAGGCCGTACTTGTTCGGGTTTGCAAGGCTCTGCATTATGAGTACAACGTCTGACATATCAACGCTGCCGTCGTTGTTGGCGTCGCCCCATTTGCCATTCTTATCTGTGTTTGCAGCTTCCTGATTATTTGTGGTAGTTGTGGTTGTCGAGATATACTCGGGCACTGTTGTAGTTGTTACGTCATCTGGGATTACAGATACCAGAAATTTGCCCTTTACCTCGGGGTGATCCTTGAGAGATACGCCTATCATGTATGAGCCTGTCTTTGAGCTGTCAAATTCAGAAGCGTCGATAACAAATAAGCTTGAATTGAGAGGCTCGTTTACTATACTGATCTTGGTACCGTCAGCAGCTATACCTGAAACAGAAGCATATCCGCCTGTAAGGTCGAGTTTTTCGCCAAGTCTGTAGAAATCCTTTTTAGGCTTTTGGATCCTGTCGAACTTAGCAGCGTCCTTAGAGGTTGTAGTTGTTATCGGTGCTGTAGTTGTTGTAGTAGTAGGCAGATTTGTTCTTGAAGTTGATGAAGTAGTTGTGGGCTTTGCTGTTGTGGTTGTTGTTGAAGGCTTTGTTGTGTTTGTAACAGGAGCTGTAGTTGTGGTAGTAGTCTTAGGATCAACTATAACAGGCTGTCCGCCGCCTGCCTTGCCGCCGTCGAGGTTGCTCTTTGCTCCCGATGAATAGAAGCCGTTCAGTGAAACGCCGTTTGCGCCGAGGGCTGTCTGGTGATCGAGACCGATGTACTTGCCTGCGTCTGTCTGCCAGAGTGACTCCTCAAAGAGATTGTACTTGTTGTTGTCCCAGTTCATGAATGTGGGGTCAAGGAGTCCGCCTGTATCGCCTGAGTTGGGGTTAAGGCACCAGAAGGTGTGGTTGATGTGATTATCTATCATATAGTCACGGAGAAGCTCCATCCATTTCTGGTTAGCGCCCTTATCCATGTGACCGCCCCATTCGCCGATAAGCAGGGGAGCGATGTTCTCCTTGTTGATGTAAGCCCATGTATCGTACCAGTAATCGTCAAGGAGAGTCTGTGTGGTGAATTCCTTGTCGAACCAGGACTGTGCATATACTGACGGACCGTAGTCATGAGGAGAGTAAACTATCTGACCTGAATCGGGGAGTACAGGAAGGTCCTTGACTCCTCTGAGGTTTCCGCCCCACCATGCGCCGTACCATTTTTCTTCGCCGGGCTGTGGCTGGAACTTGTCAGCATCGCCCCACTTTACGCCCTTGTCGAGCATAGGTGACTGTTCGATACCCTCAATGAGGATAAGAGCGTGAGGATTTACAGCGAGAACGGACTTTGCGCACTCCTCAGCGGAGTACTTCCAGTTGTTCTTGTCTGTGGAATCGTCCCACTTAGCCATATTTGCAGGGCATTCTGTACCGTTGTAGCCGCGCTTGCCGTGAGGCTCGTTCTTGAGGTCGTAAGCGAGGATAGTATCGTCGTTGGCGTACTTCTTAGCCAGCCATGTGATAGAGTCCTTCCAGTCGTCCCAGGTTATCTTGGCTTTGGAGAAGTGACCTGTAGCCATACCGTCGCAGTCCTCGGCTGTGGGCTCATAGTACCAGAGGTTGTAGTTGTGTCCCGAGTTGTGGGAAGCAGGGCTGTGGACGTCGATGAGAGCCTTTATGCCGTACTTCTTGCACTTCTGCATGATGATGTCGAATATGGCCATTGAGTCCTTTAAGGTCTTGCCGTCTGACTCAACGAATTCTCTGTTGATATTGCCGTACTTGCCTGCGGGAGTAACTGTTCCATCCTCGCCCACCTCGTCCTGGGGAGGATTGTAGCTTGCCTGCACCGAGCTTACGGGAAGGGGATCTCCGTCCATCCATGAGAGCAGGAGCTCTGTAGAGATAGGGAAGCGGATAATGTTGATGCCGTGGTCTGCAACGCTCTGGAGGAGGTCGTCAACGTCTCTTGCGTAGAGACCGTGGGGAACGTTCTCGGTACAGTTCAGACCGAACCAGTTGGCACCTGTGAGCCATACCTCGTTGCCGTTCATGTCGTAGAGGCGGCTGCCCTTTGCGTGGAGCCAGTCGTCATTTGTATCGTCTGCTGCCAGTGCCTTTCCCAGTGTATCTGGGGAGGTCATTGGCGGATTGTAAGCGGCACCTGTAACGGTCAGTGCCGCAGCGGCAGCAACAGCTGCCACTGAACGAAATATCTTGTTCATTGTTTTTCCCTCTCATAAATTTATTTTTGCTGCGCAGCACCCTGAAGCTGCGCAGTCAAATACTTATTTTATCCCTCAACGGGAAGCTTTGTGTACTTGCCGAGCAGATACATCTGAATGGTCAGAGCATCATCTGTGGAGACACCGTTGTTACCGATAACGTCAGCGTTCTTCTGACCTTCATCAGAGATACAGTTTTTGTCGCTGCCGTTGAGACCGTACTTGTTTGGATTTGCCAGAGACTGCATTATGAGAACAACGTCTGACATATCAACTGTACCGTCGCAGTTAGCGTCTCCGAAATTGCGATTACTGACCTCGGGAGTTGTTGTAACGGTTGTAGTCGTGCTTGAAGTTGATGTTGTTGAGCCAGAAGAAGTAGTTGTTGTGATAACAGGCTTTGTTGTAGTTGTTGTCTTTGCGGGGTCTGCGTTTATTGTCTTGCCGCTTGAAGTCTTTCCGCCGTCGAGGTTGCTTCCCTCAGATGCAGCATAGTTTGCGTAGAAGTCATTCAGTGAGATACCGTTCTTTCCGAGTGCTACCTGATGGTCAAGACCGATGTACTTACCGCTCTTGGTCTGCCAGAGAGCTTCCTCAAAGAGCTTGTACTTAGGCTCGTTCCACTTGATGGTAGTGCCTTTTCCTGCCTGGAATCCGAGATCGTCCCAGAGTCCGCCTGTATCGCCTGAGTTAGTATTGAGACACCAGAAGGTGTGGTTGATGTGGTGCTTTATCATGTAATCGCGGAGGAGAGTCATCCATTTCTGGTTCTCAGCGCCGTCCATATGGCCGCCCCACTCTCCGATGAGCTCAGGGCCGATGTCCTCTGCGTTTATGTATGCCCATGTGTCGTACCAGTAGTCCTTAAGGAGAGTCTCTTCTGTGAAGTTCTTGTCGAACCATGTCTGAGCGTAAACCGACGGACCGTAGTCATGGGGAGAATAAACTATCTGTGAAGTACCCTGCTTTGGCTTGATGGGGTATTCTCTTGCGCCGCGGAAGTTACCGCCCCACCATGCACCGATGTAAGGGGAGTTGTCTCTTCTGTCGGGCATACCCCAGTAGTCGCCCTCCATAGCTCCGCTCATTGACTGCTCAACGCCTTCAACGAGGATAAGAGCGTGTGGGTTTACGTCAAGGATAGCTTCTGCACAGCGTGTAGCGGCATATGCCCAGTTGTTCTCGTCCTTTGAGCCGTCCCATTTAGCAGCTGCTTCGCCTTCCTGTCCCTTGCCGTGAGGCTCGTTCTTGAGGTCGTAGCCGATAAGTGTATCATCGTCCTTGTACTTGTCGGCAAGCCATGCCAGTGAGTCTATCCACACATCTGTGGTAACTCCTGCCTTGCCGTACCAGAGGTTGTAGTTATGTCCGGAGTTGTCTGTGTGGGGGCTGTGGATATCGATGAATGCCTTGATACCGTGCTCCTTGCACTTTTTCATCATGATGTCGAATACCTGCATACTGTCAACAGGTGTCTTGCCGTCTTCAGCACAGAAATCAGCATTGATAGTAAATGCCGGGTCTGTGTTGCATGAGAAGCTGTTTACCGGATTGGGCTTGCCCTTCATCCATGAGACTATGAGCTCTGTGGAGATAGGGAAGCGGATAATGTTGATACCGCGGTCAGCTATCTCTGTGAGACAGTCGTCAGCGTCAGCGCTCCAGAGGTAGTGAGGGCAGGCTTCGTTGCAGTTGAAGCCGAACCAGTTGGCGCCAGTGAGCCATACCTCGTTGCCGTTCATGTCGTAGAGTCGGCTTCCCTCAGCGTGGAGCCAGTCGTCGTTGTTTGTGTCAACAGCCTGTGCTGTCAGGTTTGGTGTCTGACCAAAGGAAGGTGCTGCTCCCGTGATGGTCAGTGCAGCAGCGCAGATGAGCGCTGAAGCAGTGCGTGTGAGCTTTTTCATGTTATATTACCCCTCTCGATTTTTTCTCCGCGGATTTATTTTTTCAGCGGAGCATAGTATACAATTATCCAGTATACTATAATCACACTTATTGTAGCATTTCAACCTAAAAATGTCAATAGTTTCGGCACGTTTTGCAAGCAGCAATGCATAAAATGAAATATGTTTGTGAGCAAAGTTAAAAATAAAAAATAATTATATCCTACTTGACAAGTCGGGAGTGAGATGCTATAATGGAGAAAATCAAACCGATGACGCGGAGATAAAGCTGGTTATGCTTGTACAGAGAGCCCCTGTTGCTGAGAATGGGGCGAAAAACAGGTCAGCAAATGGACCGCCGAGGGTGCAGTCAAATGATCGCGGAGATGACGTTTTATTGGCGGCGGTCAGAGTATTCTGCAACGTTAGGATGTGCGTTAATCATCAGGGATATGATAGTATCCTGTTAAGTGCACGGCAATGCCGTGAATCAAGGTGGTACCGCGGATAAGTATATTCGTCCTTGACAGACTAATATGGTCTGTCAGGGACTTTTTTGTTGCCCTGCAGACCGACGGAGGTGCTTTTTATGAATTTTATGCCCGATCTTGAAACAGTCAGCAGGCTGGCTGAGAGCGGAAAGTACGACATTCTCCCCGTAAGCTGTGAGATACTGTCGGATATCTGCACTCCTATCGAAGCCATTATGAAGCTGAAAAATGTCTCGACTCACTGCTATATGCTTGAGTCGGTGGCTGATAAGGAGAAGTGGGGAAGATATACATTCCTCGGCTTCGATCCTAAAATGCAGATAACTGCTGTCGGCAATGAGATGACGATCGGCGACATCAGGCTCACGACAGATGATCCGTCAGTACAGATAAGACAGATCCTTTTAAAGTACAGAAGCCCTAAATTCGACTACCTTCCAACTTTTACAGGCGGTCTTGCAGGCTACTTCTCATACGATTTTCTCGCTTATTCCGAGAGATCGCTCCGCATAGGGGTAAACGATACTGAGAACTTCAAGGACGTTGATCTCATGCTCTTTGACAAGGTCATCGCCTTCGACAATTTCCGCCAGAAGCTCATTCTCATAGCAAATATGAGGCTTGATGAGGGAGAAGCAGGTTATAACAAGGCAAAAATGGAGCTTATACAAATAGCAGATCTCCTCAGGAATGGTGATAAAGTCAATGAACAGGCAGGAAGGCTCACGACAGATGTTACAGCTCTTTTCAGCAAGGAGGAGTACTGCGGCATGGTTGAAAAAGCCAAGAGCCATATCCGTGAGGGAGATATATTCCAGATAGTCCTCTCAAACCGCCTCAGTGCAGGCTTTGAGGGAAGTCTCCTCAATACCTACCGCGTCCTCAGAACCATAAATCCGTCACCCTATATGTTCTACTTTTCGGGAACTGATGTGGAGATAGCAGGCGCTTCTCCCGAGACACTGGTTAAGCTTGAGGACGGAATACTCCATACCTTCCCCCTTGCAGGTACGCGTCCAAGAGGAAAGACAGAGCAGGAGGACAAGGAGCTTGAGGAAGGACTTCTCCGTGATGAAAAGGAGCTTGCCGAGCACAATATGCTTGTTGATCTGGGAAGAAACGACTTAGGCAAGATAAGCAGGTTTGGTACTGTTGAGGTGGAAAAGCTACACAGTATCGAGCGCTACTCTCATGTAATGCACATCGGTTCTACTGTCCGCGGTGAGATAAGAGATGAATTTGACGGACTTGATGCGGTAAGTGCGGTGCTCCCCGCAGGAACTCTTTCGGGAGCTCCCAAGATAAGAGCATGTCAGCTCATTGCAGAGCTTGAAAACAACAAGCGCGGCATATACGGCGGTGCTATCGGATACATCGACTTTACGGGCAATCTTGATACTTGTATAGCTATCCGTATCGCCTACAAGAAAAACGGCAAGGTCTTTGTCAGAAGCGGCGCAGGAATCGTTGCAGATTCAGTTCCCGAAAAGGAATATCAGGAGTGCATAAACAAAGCGGCGGCTGTAGTAAACGCCCTGAAGCTTGCAGAGGAGGCAGATGTATGATTCTTCTCATCGATAATTACGACAGCTTTTCGTATAACCTTTACCAGATGATAGGGGCTATAGAGCCTGACATCAGGGTGATACGCAATGATGAAATGACTATTAAGCAGATAGAAAAACTAAGTCCTGACAGGATAATCCTTTCCCCGGGACCGGGACGTCCCGAGGACGCAGGAATAATAATCGAGGCGGCTAAGACGGTGTGCAAAAAGATACCTACTCTTGGCGTTTGTCTCGGTCATCAGGCAATATGTGCCGCCTACGGTGCAACAGTTACCTACGCAAAGGAGCTAATGCACGGCAAGCAGTCCGTTATAAGCTTTATGAATGACAGTCCGCTGTTCAAAGGCATTGACGAGGGAGCTCCCGTAGCGAGATACCACTCCCTTGCGGCAGACGCGGCTACACTGCCCGACTGTCTGGAGGTCACAGCTCTTGCCGATGGCGGCGAGGTCATGGCGGTCCAGCACAGGGAATACCCCATATACGGTGTTCAGTTCCACCCCGAGTCGATAATGACTCCCGACGGACATATCATGCTGAAAAATTTCATAAATCTTTGAGACTATGGGTATGAAGCATGATGATCTCCATAATAATAAACAATAACCGGAAAGGAAAGATATTATGTCACAGTCAAAAGGACGATTCGGCGTTCACGGCGGTCAGTACATACCCGAAACGCTGATGAATGCGGTCATAGAGCTTGAACAGGCTTACGACCACTATAAGAATGACCCGGATTTCAACCGCGAGCTCACAGAGCTCCTCAACAACTACGCAGGCAGACCTTCTCTGCTTTACCGCGCAGATAAGCTAACAAGAGAGCTTGGAGGTGCAAAGATATACCTCAAACGCGAGGACCTTAACCACACAGGCTCACACAAGATAAACAACGTTCTCGGTCAGGCTCTCCTTGCAAAGAAAATGGGCAAGACAAGACTCATCGCCGAGACAGGTGCAGGTCAGCACGGCGTTGCGACTGCTACCGCCGCCGCTCTCCTTGATATGGAGTGCGTAGTGTTCATGGGCGAGGAGGACACAAAGCGTCAGGCGCTCAACGTCTACCGCATGAAGCTTCTCGGCGCTGACGTTATCCCCGTAAAGAGCGGTACAGCTACCCTAAAGGACGCTGTTTCCGAGGCGATGCGCGAGTGGACCTCACGTATCTCCGATACCCATTACTGTCTCGGCTCGGTAATGGGTCCCCACCCATTCCCCACAATAGTCCGCGATTTTCAGGCTGTTATCTCCCGTGAATCAAGAGCTCAGATACTTGAAGCAGAGGGCAGACTTCCCGATGCAGTAATTGCTTGTGTAGGCGGCGGCTCAAACGCCATCGGAAGCTTTTACCACTTTATTCCCGATGAGGGAGTTCGCCTTATCGGCTGTGAAGCCGCAGGCAGAGGTATCGACACATTCGAGACTGCCGCAACTGTAAATACAGGAAGAATAGGTATCTTCCACGGTATGAAGTCCTACTTCTGTCAGGACGAGTACGGTCAGATAGCACCTGTTTACTCTATCTCCGCAGGTCTTGACTACCCCGGTGTAGGTCCTGAGCATGCACATCTCCACGACATCGGCAGGGCTGAGTATGTTCCGGTTACAGATGACGAAGCGGTAAATGCTTTCGAATATCTCTCACGTACAGAGGGCATTATCCCTGCTATCGAGTCGGCTCATGCCATTGCTTACGCTATGAAGCTTGCTCCCACTATGGACAAGGACAAGATAATCATTGTAACAGTTTCGGGACGCGGCGACAAGGACTGCGCTGCTATCGCCCGTTACAGAGGGGAGGATATATATGAGTAATATCAGATCAGCCTTTGAAAACGGCAAGGCTTTCATACCATTTATAACCTGCGGCGATCCGGACCTTGAGACCACTGCAAAGGTAGTTCGTGCAGCTGCGGAGAACGGCGCTGACCTTATAGAGCTTGGAATACCTTTTTCCGACCCTACGGCAGAAGGACCTGTTATACAGGGGGCAAATATCCGTGCACTTGCAGGCGGAGTAACTACCGATAAGGTTTTTGAGCTTGTCAAGGAGCTCAGAAGAGATGTTAAGATACCATTCGTGTTTATGACATATGCCAATGTGGTCTTTTCGTATGATGCCGAAAGATTCATGGCAAGATGCTGTGAATGCGGAGTTGACGGTATAATTCTTCCCGATCTCCCCTTTGAGGAAAAAGAGGAGTTTTCCGCTGTGGCAAAGCAGTACGGAGTTGACCTTATCTCGCTGATAGCGCCCACGTCAGAGAACCGCATCGCTATGATCGCAAAGGAAGCAGAGGGCTTTATCTATATCGTTTCAAGTCTTGGAGTTACAGGTGTGAGAAGTGAGATCTCCACCAATATCGGAGACATCGTAAAGGTGATCCGCGAGAATACAAATGTGCCCTGTGCAGTTGGCTTCGGTATCTCAAAGCCTGAGCAGGCGCAGAAAATGGCGGCTGTATCAGACGGAGCTATAGTCGGCTCGGCAATTATCCGCATACTTGAAAAGTACGGAAAGGACGCTGCTCCCTATGTGGGCGAATATGTAAAGGAAATGAAGGAAGCAGTAGCTAAAGCATAATTCAGCTTTGCTGAATTATGCTTTGAGTAAGTGGTGAGTAGATAGTAGAGAGTAGAAGCAGCTTCGCTGCATAATACTACTTACTACTCACTACTCTCTACTCACTCAAATGAAAAAAAAGGAGGTTATTATTATGATCAAAGAGGCAATCGCAAAGATCGTTGACAAGCAGGATCTGACATACGATGAGGCATACAAGGTTATATCAGAAATAATGGCAGGAGAGACTACTCCCACCCAGAATGCGGCTTTTCTCTCCGCTCTTTCCACAAAAAGCACGAAGGCTGAGACTATCGATGAGATCACAGGCTGTGCAGCTGCAATGCGTGACGCTGCTATAAAGTTTGAGAACAATATGGATCTTCTGGAGATTGTCGGCACAGGCGGAGACAATGCACACAGCTTCAATATCTCAACTACTTCCGCATTCGTTATCGCTGCATCAGGCATAAAAGTTTCAAAGCACGGCAATCGCGCAGCTTCTTCACTTTCGGGAACTGCCGATTGTCTTGAGGCTCTTGGCGCTAACATAGAGCTTGATCCCGATAAGTGCAGAGAGCTTCTTGAGAGTGCAGGCTTCTGTTTCTTCTTTGCTCAGAAGTACCATACATCCATGAAGTATGTAGGACCTATCCGTAAGGAACTGGGATTCCGTACAGTTTTCAATATCCTTGGACCTCTTACAAATCCCGCCTGCCCGAAGCATCATCTTCTCGGAGTGTACGACAGCGTTCTTCTTGAGCCTGTTGCAGAGGTACTTATGAAGCTTGGTTCAAAGAACGGCATGGTCGTTTTCGGCAAGGATAAGCTGGACGAGATCTCACTCAGTGCTCCAACTGCTGTATGCGAGTACAGAGACGGATGGATGAAGAACTATGAGATAACTCCTGAGCAGTTTGGATTCGAGCGCTGCACAAAGGAGGATCTCAGGGGAGGGACTCCAGAGGAGAATGCAGCTATCACACGCGGTATCCTCGACGGCAGCATACAGGGACACAAGCGGAATGCTGTACTGCTCAATGCAGGTGCGGCTATATACATCGGCGGCAAGGCTGAGTCTATGGCTGACGGTATAAAGAAAGCTGCTGAGCTTATAGACAGCGGCGCCGCTCTCGCAGCTATGGACAGATTTATTGCAGAGTCAAAGAACTGAGGTGCATTATGACTATTCTTGACAAGCTTGCAGACCACGCTCGTGAGCGTGTGGCAGCGGCTAAGAAAAAGCTGTCTCTTGACGAGGTGAAGCGTCTTGCTCTGGAGCTCCCCAAGGGCAGCTTTGAGTTCGAAAAGGCTCTTAAAAAGGACGATATAGCCTTTATCTGTGAGTGCAAAAAGGCTTCGCCCTCAAAGGGCATTATCGCAGATGACTTCCCGTATCTTCAGATAGCTAAGGATTATGAGGCAGCAGGTGCGGACTGCATTTCTGTTCTCACCGAGCCGAAATGGTTCCTCGGAAGTGACGAGTATCTGCGTGAAATAGCTGAAAATGTCAGCATTCCCTGTATACGTAAGGACTTTACCGTTGACGAGTATATGATATACGAAGCGAAGCTTCTCGGAGCAGGGGCTGTGCTGCTTATTTGCTCTATTCTTTCTCAGCAGCAGATAAGCGAATATATCGGCATATGTGACAGCCTCGGCATATCAGCTCTTGTCGAAGCTCACGACGAAGCGGAGCTTCGGGCGGCTGTTGCCTCGGGTGCACGTATCATAGGTGTGAACAACCGAAATCTCAAGGATTTTTCAGTAGATACAAGCAACAGCCGCAGGCTTCGGGAGCTTGCTCCCGAAGCAGTGAGCTTCGTCTCCGAAAGCGGCGTTCAGTCCGCAGAGGATATAAGGCTTCTCCGTGAAGCAGGAGTCAACGCTGTACTGATAGGAGAGACTCTCATGCGGGCGGCAGACAAAAAGTCAAAGCTCGCTGAGCTGAAAGGATAATATGACTAAGATAAAGATGTGCGGACTTCGCCGTAAAGAGGACATTGAGTATGCAAATATGCTTCTGCCCGAATATATAGGCTATGTGTTTGCAAAAAAAAGCAGGCGCTTTATAGCGCCTGAAAAGGCAGCAGAGCTTACAAAGCTGCTGCTGCCCGAGATAACTCCCGTGGGAGTTTTTGTTGACGAACCCATTGAAAATGTTATCGCTCTTGCAGAGAGCGGTGTGATAAAAATGGCTCAGCTCCACGGAAACGAGTCGGAGAAATATGCCGCAGAGCTGAAAGCACAGGGGATAACAGTGATACGTGCTTTCAGAGTCAGCTCAGAAGCTGATATAGCTGAGGCAAAGAGCTCCTGTGCAGACTATATACTTTTCGACTCGGGGAGCGGCTCTGGAGAGACCTTCGACTGGTCGCTTATCAGTGAAGTGAACAGGGACTTTTTCCTCGCAGGCGGTCTGACAGCCGAAAATGTTGGCAAGGCTGTGAAAACGCTGTGTCCCTATGCTGTGGACGCAAGCTCCTGTCTCGAAACAGACGGCTTCAAGGACTTCGCAAAAATGAAAGCATTTGCAGAGGCTGTCCGCTGAATCAGTATACGCTCTCGATCTTAATGCGGAGCTTCTTTATAATTTTCTTTTCAAGGCGCGAAATGTAGGACTGCGATATACCTATGGTATCAGCTACCTCTTTCTGCGTCTTTTCTTTTCCGTCGATGAGTCCGAAGCGCATTTCCATTATCTCCCTCTCGCGGTCACATAGCTCGGATACTGCACTGCGGAGTATCTCTCGCTCGGCTTCGGTCTCAATGCCCTTGTTCACGATGTCGTCGTCGGTGCCGAGTATGTCCGACAAAAGGAGCTCGTTGCCGTCGTAGTCGATATTCAGCGGCTCGTCAATGGACAGGTCGTTGCGGTACTGAGAGGATTTCCGCAGGAACATCAGTATCTCGTTTTCGATGCACCGTGAGGCGTATGTGGCAAGCTTGATATTCTTAGTCGGACAGAATGTGTTGACCGCCTTGATAAGACCGATAGTGCCTATGGATACAAGGTCTTCTATACCGATGCCTGTGGATTCGAATTTCTTTGCTATGTATACCACAAGCCGTAGATTGTGCTCTATAAGGCAGTTCCTCGCTTCAGGGTCATGCTCGGCAAGTCTGGCGAATACCTCCGCTTCCTCTGTTCTTGTAAGGGGCGGTGGAAGAGTGTCCGAGCCGTTTACGTAGAAAACATCTCCTGTGAAATGCTTTTTCAGGAACTCCTTTATTATTCTGACGATGTTCATGTTATTTCTCCTTCTTTCCTATTTTTTCAGCAGTTTTGGATTGAATACGGCTTTTCCGCCGCATTCTCCGAAGCCTATCAAGGCGTCTACAGCCTTTCTCTCTCCGTACTCATCGCTGTATATCAGCACTTCATCGGGGCGGAAGACAGGTATCAGTCCGTTTCCCGAAACAGCTGTACATGGGAGCAGTCTGAATCCTCTTGGCAGCATGGATATATCAAGCCTTGAACCTGTAAGTTCCCGGTAGCTTTCCTCTGAGCATATTATCACGGGAGCGCCTGTGAAATAGTCTACAAGACCGTTTCCTGTGTCGGCAAGTCCGCAAAGCTTCAGCACCTTTTTCCCTGCACGAACATAGACCGTATAGCTTCCTGTAGGAGTCCTGTCGGTTATTATCCTGATAAGACGCATGAGAAAATACAGGGCGGCTGTGGTGACTATGAGCACGAGCAGCGAAAAATCTATATAGAAGCAGGCGTTGCGGAAATGCATAGACTGGGGACGGAGCAGGGAATATACTCCGTAAACCGCTCCTGCGAGAACGAAATTTGCTGTGAAAAAAGCTGCGGTATTTATAAGCAGCCGTCTTGTACAGCTTATCCCGAAGGACAGCGCAACTATGCTGACTGCCGCACCCAGCTTTATCATCAGCGGAAGTACCGTACCGAGGTCGGGAAGCAGTATTGTAAGGGAAAAAAGGCTGCCGAATACGGCTCCCCATATACAGCGCCCCGTCCTCAGAGGCGAGTGTGTTATCCCTGCCGTCATACGCAGCAGAAAATAATTCACATAGATATTCAGCACTATGAGTACGTCAATATATATGGTTTCCAAGTCACACCCCCTTACATTAGTATTATAATGCAGACAGGCTGCGGAATATGTCATTTTATGTCAGCAGCTGAAAATATTGCAAAAATAAAAAGGCTGAAGCTTCAGATGAAGCCTCAGCCATGTTTTTATTTAAGGAAGGGAAGTGCTGCTGCACCGAGTATCATTATTCCTGCCATTATAAGGATAAGGATCCTCATAGCAGGTGATTTCTGCGGTCCTGTACTCATTTATCTCACCTCTCAGTGTCTTTTCTTCATGCGCTTTTTACGGTTCGGTATGTAATCGGAGTATATCTCGGATTTTTTCTTTCCGCCGTATGCAGCCTTTTTTCGGTCAAAATGCGGCTTGTCATCGGGACGGCGGCTCCTGCGGAAGCCTGATTCTCCGCCCTTATAAAGCTTTACCTCGACCTTGTTTCCGTTTATCTTCATTGAGTCGGTACTGTCTATGATGTACTCATACTCAGTCTCAGGCACCTCCACAGTGGTGTGTTCATCAAAAATATCTATCTTGCCGAAGTCTTTTCCTGTCATGCCCGTGGCGTCAACGAGAGCTCCAAGAATGAAATTCGGAGCTATGCGGCGGTTCCTTCCGATGTTTATGACTATCTTGACGGTCTTTGCACCGCTGTTTCTGCCCTTCTTCAGCGGCTTTGCCCTCTCAAAGTCGGGGAGGGATTCCGTTTCGGCACGGAGCTGCTTTTCGAGTATCCTTGCAGCTGCCTCGCGGTAGTCTATGCCCTGTGAAGCAAGCCTGTCAAGAATATCATATGCGTTGTGACCTGCCTGTGTCTCCGCGATCTCTTTGACAAGAGACTCCTTTTTCATGGCGATTATATCTGATTTTTCGGGGAGAGGCATCTCACGTATATCTGCATGAGTGTACTTCTCGATAGCGCGGAGGTCGTAAAGCTGACGTCTGCCGCTTATAAGAGTGTACGCTGTACCTGTTCTGCCTGCTCTTCCTGTTCTGCCTATGCGGTGAATGTAGTACTCGTTGTCCTGGGGCAGGTCATAGTTGAATACTGCGTCAACTCCGCTGACGTCGATACCGCGGGCAGCTACATCTGTAGCAACAAGTATCTCAGCAGTCTTGTTCTTGAAGCTGTTCATTACCTGTGTACGCTGTATCTGCTTCATATCGCCGTGAAGTCCTGCTGCACGGAAGCCGCTCTTTACAAGCTCCTCAGTGAGCTGGTCTACCATCGCCTTGGTGTTGCAGAATATCATTGCAGAGGCAGGCTTGTATGCGGCGAGAAGAAGTTTCAATGCGTCGGTCTTGCGTCCCATAGCCACCTCAAAGTAGAACTGCTCAATGAGCTCTACTGTTCTCTGAGCCGACTTTATCTTGATATGCACGGGATCGTTCTGGTATTTTTCGGTGAGAGCCATTATCTCCTTTGGCATGGTAGCTGAGAAGAGAACGGTCTGTCTGTCCTCGGGGACATCTGCGAGTATTGACTCGATGTCCTCACGGAAGCCCATATTCAGCATTTCGTCGGCTTCGTCGAGTATTACCGTGCGGATATTTTCGAGCTTTAAGGTCCTCCTGCGGATATGGTCCATGACACGTCCCGGAGTTCCGATGATTATATTTGCGCCGCGTTTCAGCTCATGTATCTGTTTTTCCATGCTTGCGCCGCCGTATACAGCGGAGACCTTGACGCCCTCCTTGAATTTGGCGAATTTGCGAAGCTCTTCGGCTGCCTGCATTGCAAGCTCGCGGGTGGGGCAGAGGATAAGCACAACTGCAGACTTGCGGTCTGCTTCGGTTATGCTCTCTACGGCAGGGATACCGAAAGCGGCGGTCTTTCCCGTACCTGTGTTGGAACGCCCCACAACATCGCGTCCTTCAAGGAGCAGGGGGATACTCTGCTGCTGTATCTCTGTCATCTCCGTATATCCCAGCTCGTCAACGGCACGGAGAAGCTCCTGCGATAAATTCAGTTCATTAAAATGCATTTTGTTACCTTTCTTCCTTCATAATTACAATTACAATACTCTTTATAATAGCACAAAAACGCGGAAAGGTCAAGACTTGCGAAAAAAATAGTCACAAAGGGGATGCAGCTCCTCTGTGACTATTTGTGCTGTCAGTTTTTTGTATCAGCCAGCCAGTCAGTGCCGAAGCGCTGTGAGAGCTGGTCGCAGAGCACAAGTGCGGTTATGCTGTCGGCAACTACTCTTGCGCGGTGTACGATAGCGGGATCGTGACGTCCCTTTATCTGCAATGTGGTGTTGTCCATAGTGCGCATATCTATGGTCTGCTGCTCCTTGTAAATGGAGGGAGTAGGTTTTATGGCAGTTCTGAAAAGAATGGGCAGACCTGTGGTTATGCCGCCGAGGATACCGCCGTTATTGTTGGTAGAAGCAGTGAGAGACCCGTCCTCTGTCCTGAAGCTGTCGTTGCACTGGCTTCCGCGCATATCCGCAGCTGCAAAGCCTGCGCCGAATTCAACTCCCTTGACCGCAGGGATACCGAAAAGTGCATGAGCGAGAACGCTCTCGACAGTGTCGAACCAGGGCTCGCCAACACCTGCGGGAACTCCCGTGACAATTGTCTCAAGGCGGCCTCCGACGCTGTCACCGTCCTCTTTTGCGGCTGTTATCGCTGCCTGCATTGCCTGTGCCTTCACGTCGTCAAGCACAGCGAATTCCATATTGTTGAGACTGTCGATGTCTGCCTGAATATCGTCAAATGTACGGTCGAAAACTCCGCCGCAGGACAGTATATGTGTGGCTATTTTTATGCCCTTTTTGCGTAGAGCGCTGATGGCTACCGCACCTGCGGCAACAACTCCTGCGGTTATCCTGCCCGAGAAGTGTCCGCCGCCGCGGAAATCCTGAAAGCCGTGATACTTCATCTGTGCAGAGTAGTCTGCGTGTCCCGGACGAGCTTTGTAGGCAAGCTCGCCGTAATCCTTGCTTCGTGTGTCCTCGTTCTCTATGATGAAGGTTATGGGGGTTCCTGTAGTTCTGCCGTTAAATACTCCGCTGACAATTCTTACCTTGTCACCCTCGCGGCGCGGTGTGGAAAGAGCTCCCACTGACTGGCGGAGCTTCATCTGAGCGGCAATAAACTCCTCGTCCACCTCTATGCCCGAAGCCAGACCGTCAAGTACAGCTCCGATGGCAGTGCCGTGGCTCTCACCGAAAACTGTTATGGAAACGCTTGAACCGAATGTATTCTTCATGCTTTTATCTCCCTTGAAAGGTTTATATCCCTTGATATTTCAACATATAAATTATACCACCTGACTGTAAAAGTGTCAACACGGCATTTCAACGATTTGCAGGTGAAAAGTGCTAAAGTAAATGGTTATTTTGTATAGGTCCGGCACTGTCGTTCCTGTTAGTTCTGCATTATTGACTTTGCCTGTATATCGTGATATAATCAATGAAAGGAGTATTTGACTTTCGGAGTTGATGGTATGGACATAAGAAAATTTTATGAAGGTAATGAGTTTGAAGCTTATGAGTATCTCGGTGCTCATTTAAGCGGTGAGGGGACGGTTTTCCGCACCTATGCCCCCAATGCGTCAAAGGTCGCTGTTATCGGGGATTTCAGCGATTGGAAGGAGCTCACCATGAATGCTGCGGAGGACGGGAGATTTTTTGAGCTTGTGGTTTCCGGCGCAAAAGATGGGATGCGGTACAAATATCGTATTTACGATAAGAAAGGCGGATTTATCGACCACTGTGACCCATATGGCTTCGGTATGGAGCTCCGTCCCGGGACCTGCTCGGTAATACGTGACATCAGCGGCTTTGAGTTTCACGACAGTGAATGGCTTCATGAACGCTCGGTATGTCTCGACAGAGCTCTGAATATCTACGAAGTACACCTGGGCTCGTGGAAAAAAAAGGCTGACGACAGCTGGTTCAGCTATGCGGAAATAGCTGATGAACTGGTGGGATACGTCAGTGAAATGGGTTACAATTATATAGAGCTGATGCCTGTCAGTGAACATCCATGTGACGAGTCATGGGGGTATCAGATTACGGGCTTCTTTGCTCCAACTTCACGTTACGGTACTCCGCGTGAGCTGATGGAACTGGTGGATAAGCTTCACATGGCAGGCATTGGCGTTATTGTCGATTTTGTGCCTGTTCATTTTGCAGTTGACCACTACGGTCTTACGGAATATGACGGCACTAAGCTTTATGAATACCCAAGCGACGATATTGGCTATAACGAGTGGGGAAGCCGCAATTTCAACCACTCAAAGGGAGAAGTAAGGTCCTTTATTCAGTCTGCCGCAGATTACTGGCTTAGTGTTTACCATTTTGACGGACTTCGCATGGATGCAGTCAGAAATATGATATACTGGAACGGCGACGAGCGCCGTGGTGAGAACAAAAACGCTATAGAGTTCCTTAAATCTATGAACAGCGGTCTGAAGGCGAGACATTCAACAGCCATCATTGCCGCTGAGGATTCCTCGGCTTACCCCCGCGTCACAGCACCTGTCTTTGCAGGCGGACTGGGCTTCGACTACAAGTGGGATCTGGGCTGGATGCATGATACCCTGGAGTACTTTCAGAGTGCTCCAATGTACCGCACCCGTGATTATCACAAGCTTACTTTTTCTATGCTTTATTTCTATAACGAGCGCTTTATCATGCCTCTTTCCCATGATGAGGTGGTTCACGGAAAGGCAACTGTTGCTCAGAAAATGAACGGTCAGTATCAGGTGAAGTTTCCGCAGGCGAGAGCACTGTATATGTACATGATCGCTCATCCAGGGAAAAAGCTCAACTTCATGGGAAGCGAGTTTGCACAGCTTCGTGAGTGGGACGAAAAGCGTCAGCAGGACTGGGATATGCTGAAATACCCTCTCCATGATTCATTCTGTGAGTATGTGAAGAAGCTCAACGCTGTATACCTCGAATATAAGGCACTTCATTATGACTATGACTCAACTAATTTTGAATGGTCTGACTGCAATGCGGCAGAAAGATGTGTTTATGCGATCAGAAGAAAAGCTGCGGAAGGTGATATACTGGCTGTCTTCAACTTCTCTGACTGGTTTCAGTTCGGCTATTCAGTCCGTATTGGCGCGGAGTACAAGGCAGAACTCCTGCTTGATTCTGATGATCAGCTATACAGTGGTTCTACGCCCCATGGCAGTACTAAGTTTTCTTGCGCAAACGGCAGTATAAGCATGGATATTCCGCCCTTCAGCGGCAGAATGTTCCTTCTTGCGAAATAATGAAAAGAGCAGGGGAGTCACTGCTCTTTTTGTTATAATATTATTTTTTTACAATTCCCTTGATTTTGCTTTCTCAGTGTGGTATAATATTATAGTAATTTTATGCAGTGGTATCGAAGTGGTCATAACGGACATGACTCGAAACATAGTCGTTCCTGAGCTTGCCGCACTTTGATTTATCCCTGTTCTGCGTGGTTTCGGCGGTGTTCGCAGTTGTGTTTGCAATTGGCTTTCTCGCAGTTTTCTCGCAGTTTTATAGTTAAATTAAATACGCAGTGGTATCGAAGTGGTCATAACGGACATGACTCGAAATCATGATGCCCCTTGAGGGACGTGGGTTCGAATCCCACCCACTGCGCCAGCGCGGAGCCCGCGCAGCCAATTTCGCGTCTCAGTTTTTCTGGGACGCGATTTTCATTCCGCGCATTATATTAATTACAATTTCAAATATACTGTTTATGTTAGACCTCCGGACATAACGTCCGGAGGCTTTTATTTTACTCTGAGAGCGCTTTAGCTATCGCCTCTGCACTCAGCTTCTTGCTTTCGCTGTCCACATGGCTGTACACGTTGCTCGTTGTACCTATGTCGCTGTGACCAAGCCATTCCTGTATCAGCTTCATCTGCACTCCGTTTGCAAGGAGCAGACTGGCACAACTGTGCCGCAGGTCATGGAATCGTATCTTCCGCAGACCGTTCCTGCGGAGCACTATGGGAAAGTGGTCTGATACATAATTTGGACGTATCAGCTCTCCCACAGCGTCTACACATATATAGTCCTCGTACTTCTTGCAGTATCCTCTGCCGAATGCCTTCTTCATCTCAGCCTGATGCTCACGCTCGGCAATGAGCGCCTGCTCAACTACAGGTATCAGCGGAAGCGTTCTGTACGACGATTTCGTTTTCATTACATCGTAGCCTGCAACTCCGTCCTCGTCCTGCAATACCTTGTGCTTGATGCTTATGGTCTTGCCTACGAAGTCCACCGCCGACCATTTAAGTCCGATGACCTCGCTGCGGCGGAGTCCGTAATAGGCAGCTATAACGATTACGATGTGCAGCGGATCGTCCTTTGTGCAATCGATGAGCTGCTTTATCTCCTCAGCGTTATAGTAGTTTCCGATGAATTGCACCGACTTCGGGCGGTCAGCCTGATCGACGGGATTTGTCGGAATGATACGACGCTTCATAGCAGATTTGAATGCAAGGTGCAGGAGTGAATGGTGCCGCTGACAGCTTGTGCCTTTCAGTCCTTTGGCTCTGAGGTAAGCGTAGTACTCATTTATCTCGTCGCCGGTTATCTCCTTGACCTTTATCTTCATCTTCTTGAAGAATGGTATCATGTGTACGTCCATGTACCGCTTGTAGCTTGTGTATGTGGACTTCGTGATGTTGCCCTTGTAGGACTCCAGCCACTCCGCAAGGTAGTCCTCCACTCGCATATCAGCTATGCGGTTGCGTTCTCTGTCGGCTCTCGACATACCTTCGTGCAGGTACTGGTCACCAAGATTGTACTGCTCCAGTACCTCGTTCAGACGGTGGTTGGCTTCGGTCTTGGTGCCTTTCTTTGCGTCCAGTCCGAGGGAGCGCCACTTTTCGTGACGCTTACCGTCGGCATCGTATAAGTTTATAACGGCATACCATTTGCCGCTTTTCTCAGCTAAATGTCCTGTGGTTATTTTCATTGGCATCCTCCTTTCAATTCCCAAATCGTTCCTTATCGTGACTTTCGTCACGACAACAATACCACACTTTTCCCGAAAAATCCATACCTTTCACCTCATTTCGGCAGAAGCACCAAATAGTTTCTCTCATTTCGGCAGAAGTCAACAAGAGCCGGCTTAGGGATAATAATTTTCTTGCCCAGCCTTATCGCTCCGAGACTTCCATTTTTCACGAGTTCGTAAGCTTGATTCTTTCCAATGCGGAGCAGCTTTGCTGCCTCTGGGACAGTCAGCACGTCCGGTTCGTTTCTGAACATTTCTGTATATCTCATTCGTTCCTCCTGTTATTCTTTCGCTTATGTTTCCAGTGTGAACTGCATTGTTCATATTGCATTTCTCCTTTAAGATATTTTTGAAGGGAGCGGTGGTTTACCGCTCCCTTGGTACGAAAATGGGTACGGTGTTTTACCGTACCCTCTCCATTTGATTGTTATGTTGTTATTTCAGGTTCTCGCTCCTGCCGAACATCACATCAATTATCAGCTCGGCGCAGTCACGAAATCCCTGTATGTAGCTCTCCGCTGCCATTGTTTCGGACAGCATTCCTTGTGTATCCGTTATGTCGTTGAGCAGTTTCTTGTCGTCAGCCGACAGTCTTTTCTCAAGTGTGTCGCACATTCATATTCCATATTCTCCTTTCTGTATTTTGCTTATGCTCTCGGGAGGTATCCGAGTTGGCGGAATAAACCTCGACAAGCCCCACAGAGTTATCGTTGTGGATAATCAAAAACACACCGTTCACGACACAGATGTTATCACTGTTGAGGACGACGGCAGCGACGCACCTGTGCGAAAGTATCATCGTGTTGAGCGCAGGGAGAGTGTTGATATTCTCGGTTATGACGGCGAAGGAGTTATCTCCAAGGAGTTCGCAAAAATCATCAATAAAAAGTTAGGCGGCGAGCATACCTCGTTTCAGATACGTCTGCCGTACATCAAGGGTATGCTTCATCAGATAGACATTCACGACTTCCTTAAAGATTTTATACCAAAAAAGGCAAAGCGAAACACAAGTCAGCGCAACTTCTACAATGGTGCGGTGCAGAGTGATTTTGAGAAGAACGCTTTCTATGCTCCGTCAATGGCGTATTCTCACAGCGAGGAGTGTACGCTCCTGCGTAATCCGCACATCTCCCGAAACGAAGAGGTGCAGTTACAGGTCTATCCCGATGTTGAGAATATGCGGAAGTATTATCTCAGTCACCTCACTGACGTTGTTATGGTGAACTGGGACTCGCTGACTGCTGAGCGTCTCGGCGGTGCGGACTTCGACGGCGATATGATAAAAACTATCTCCGATCCTATCGTCAACCGCTGCGTCAGGCGCAATTCTAAGGCGGATACCCCGCTGCTGAAGATACCAAGCGCTGAACCTGTTATTCATAACGCTGATGACTGGAAGGATCGTTTTGAAACGGTCAAGAGCACCTTTTCTTCCCGAGTTGGACAGATCTCCAATGCGGCACTGAACAGAAGTATTATCGCATACAATGAGAACTCCGCAGACGAGCTTCGTGACAAGTGTCGTGAGGAAACTGAGACACTTGCTATCCTCACAGGACTGGAGATAGACTCAGCAAAGAGCGGTGTGAAGCCTGATCTTACGGAATATCTCGGCACTAGAACTGTCGCCAAGAGCAAGTTCCTGAAATACAAAAGCCTGCTTGAAAAGAGTGAGGGACGCCGCGCGTGGTACGAGCCGACCTTCGAAGAGCAGTTTGAGAAGTTCTTCTCCGATACGGACTGGGAAAAGGTGGACTCCAATGTGGAGCGTCTGCCGTACCTTGCATATATGCTCGGAAAGAACACGAAGACTGTCGTTGACAAACCTGCCGATGACTGCGAACTTTTCACATTTGCGGCTGATGAAAACTGGAAGGATAAGCTGAACAGCGATAAACTTGAAACGCTGTCTGCTCTTATTACTGACTATGAACGCTGTCTGTCACGCATCAGAGCTTGCGGTCAGCCAGTCAAGGACAGGCACCGCAGGAACGACATTCAGCGCATACTGTACAGCCGTGGTCAGGATAGTGAATACGACGCAGATATGCTGTATACACTGTTTCAGGGCACACCTCCAGAGAGGATAACTGCTATCAGGCAGGAATTACAGGCTAAGAGTTGGCACTTGACGCCCAAGGAACAGCGTGATGATCTGTTAGCTGAATGGATACCCGAGCTTGAACGGTACTATCCGCTTTTCAGTGATTTCCGTTTCGGAGGATACCGTGTTCTCATTGATCTCATAGCTGACATTGACGATGAAAACAACCTCACGGACAGGAAACGGCTTATCCGTGACGGAGACTCTGTCGATTTCCGACAGCTTATGGAGGCGTATCTCAATAAAACCGTGAATGTGTATTACCGTGACGCAGTTGCTGGCGAGTGCCGAAAGCTGATTGAAGCCGTAATGAAGCCTGATGAAGCAGTCAGGTACATAGTGGCTCTGGGCAAAAGAAAAGTGCTCTTCGATCTGCTGCCGGACAGGATCGAAAAGCACGTCAGGAGGGACAAATAATGCTGAACGAAATTGAAGAATTCAAGGCTTACACGGACAAGCCTGTTTACAAGTGCAGCGGAAAGCGTGATCTCTCCTTCCTCGGACGATTCAGCTTTGAGATGATGAAGGAGTTCACAGGTCTGAGCCGTGTGCTGACTATTATCGCTCGGGGATATATGTTCAGAAATGGTGCTCCCGATGTGGACTATGCACGGAGAGCTCTCTGTGCGTGGTGCAGTATCCCCGACAAAAAAACTGCCGCTCCGAAGGAGGAGTGGCAGTTCAGAACTGATTTCAGTGATCTGCATGAGGAGTTTCCCGAATTGGTGGATAAGACGGGAAAAGGCTGGTTTTACAGGCACGTCCACAAGGTCGAAAAGTTCATCACCAAGAACAGCGAAAACATGAGCAAGGCTACTCTCTCCAATGCTGAGCCGCTGAAAACAAAATTTGATGCTGCATGGAGAGATAAGGTGAAGCAGTATCAGGTGTCGCTTTACTCGCCCGAGACCAAAGGGGCATGGGTGCTGCGGTTTGATGATGTGCTTGCGGACGCTCTGGAGCTCGGACCGCTGGCAGATAAGACTTTTGCCTTCTCTGATGATGAAAAGGAGCGTATAAAGGGACTGCTGCCCGACGGTCTGCCTTATGAAGCGGCGGAAACTGTTATCGCTTACTGCATCGCCAACAAACCCGACGATTCAGACTATGTTATCCTGCCTGTTTCAAACTTTGACGCTTACTTCGGGAATACTTCTTTCAGTCACAAGTGGCTCAATTTGTTCCCTGATACGCTGCTTGAACGTGACAAGCAGAGCTTTGGGGTGTGTAGGGTGAGATTAAATAATCGTTATATATTTCGAAAACTATAAAGATATTATCAAAATGCTTCTATGTTTATATAAATGAAAAGTATCTAATGCTGCATCTTATTCTCAAAATGTATTCTAACCTTGTTGAAAATACATTCCTTACTTTTACTCCAAGCAATACCTGCTATTATCGTAAATAATAAAGCGCCTCCGATTCCAATTGCCGATTTTAATGTGATATTAGAAAACAATGTTTTTATTAATTCGATAATAACTATTGAAATAAAATAGGGAACTCCCACAATGAGTATAGAAAAAAACCAACCCCAAATATTAACTTTTTTATCAAGCTCTTCTTTTTTTCGCAATTCTTCATGCTTTTCTAATGAAGAAATGCGTTCTTTAAGCAAAGTGATTTCTTGTTCTTTCTCGTGCTTTTCATTAGTAGATAATTCTTCAAGTTTTTCTAATTGTTTTTGGGTCTGCTCATGTGCTGCTTTTTCTTCTCTAAAAAGCTTTTGTGATTTGGCTTGTATATCATCATATACTTCAAGATAGGTATTTGAATTAAAGCGAGCGTAATCACCTCGTGTAATATTCATTAAGGAATCAAGTACTACAGGATGCGTACGCAAGAACAGATACTTTTTTTCATCAATTGCATCAGTATTTCTTGCTTCATCTAAGGATTGAATATACCTATCCAAAAGAACTTTATCAGGTTTCAAAAACGCATAACAATCTGCTAGTAGTTTATGTTTTTGATACTCTATCAACTGCATTGGGCTGTCTAGCCATAAGATAGCACCAAATAAATCTGCTGAAACGCAAGCGGGTATATGTCCCGCTTGAATACTCCTATTACTCTCATATTTTTTACTAACATTTGCAATTGCGTTATTTGTAGTCAGCATTATATGCTTTGCATTTTGTAATCGAGTAGCTGTTTGACCTTGACGTTGTCTATAAATCATAATGATTGAACGCACATCAACTCTAATGCTTTCTTCTTTTTCACGTAATAGCTCAAAGCCATTCTCAAGGTATTTTTCCTTTACCATTTCTAATAGTTGAGCTTCATCTTCTTGAAAATTATTTTGAAATATATCATAATCAGTTTGTACTATTGTTATTCCTAACTCATTTAGTTTGGTTTCAATATTATCGCAAAATTCAGATATATCACTATCACTCATTCTTGAATCATGAAAAAAACGAGCTGCTCTATTAGCTTTTCTTAAATCATATTGAGTATTTGTTGCCCAGCTTGCAGCCCTTGTGATTATTCCATCAATCTCTTGAAAAACATGGTCTAATACATGAACGTTACAGTTTGCTTTCAAAAGATCTTCAACAAGCTTACAATATGATTTTATTCTGTATTCTTCATCCATACCAAGGAGCGCAAAAACGATTGGAGAATCAAGATAAACATTCAAGCCAGAATAATCAGCTTTTTTATCTCCAAAATAAAACAACGCCTGCCTGGTTATATTACTTGCTGACAGTGCGGAAATAAAAGAAAACAATTCCGTATTCTCTTGCCCTTGAATTCTTATAAAGCTGTACCATGCATACTCAATTGGTATTATTCCATTATTTGTATCAGCATTATCGAGGTTATATTCAACCTTTTCACCAGACAATATCTTATCGTCTGTTTTATCTAGTTCAGATAATATGAAGTCTTCAACATTTAAAGGTTCATCTATGTTAATTTCTTTACAGTAACGATTAAAGTTCTCAATTAAATCATTCCATTTTTCATTGAAGTCTGTATCACTAAAATGAAACTTGTCAAGTTCTTCGACAACAACATTGTATTTTCCACAATCCTCAATAAAACAATTATTGCTCACTCCAACCCCCAAAACTTGCCTCAAAAACGGTATAGGAAGCTCAATTGAGTAACGCTCCATGAATTTTTTTGCAATAACAGTATCCTCAATTGTCGATAAATGCTCCTCAGATATCATATTAGCCAAAAAAGAAAAATATGTATTTAGAATATTATCTCCTAAATAGCCAGCTTTATACGCAATGTACAGTTTCTTGATGTTTTCCATTATCGCACCCCTTTTTTGTATTCTTCCTTTTATGCAATTTATAACATTTAATCATGATATTTTTTGCTCCAGAACCACTTGATTCTATCAACAAAAGGTTCCTTGGACGATTTAAGATACTTAGGCATCGTCATTTTATGAAAGCCTCATAGCTTAGTGACTTAACTTTTTATGTAGCGCTTCCAGTTTTGCTTCTTTTTCCTTCTGAGCTAACTTTTCGTCAAGAACAAGCTCAATAGCATATTTTAGATATGGAAACAATTCTTTTGAATCTTGCTCCGATAGTTCATGAAACCCTTTACTAAGCCAACCCTAAATCTTGTATTTTACATCATACAATTCGTCAGGAATGATTTTACTTCAAGTATATCTAGGGTTATTGTATATAATGAAATACGAATAACGTTTAATTCAATTGAGCCTTCAAATCTTTAAAACTATCAAGAGCTCCTTGAAGGTTTTCAATAATATCATCCGCAAGCTCGTCAGCAGGAGGAAGATTATCAAGATCAGCAAGAGACTTGTCCTTTATCCAGAAAATATCCAAGCTCAACTTATCACGTTTCGTTATCTCATCAACACTATATTTACGAAAACGTCCTTCCGGATTAGTTTCACTCCAAGTTTCTGAACGCTCATAGCGATTCTCTGGATTATAGCATTTAATGAAGTCTTCAAGATCTGCCTCTGTCATCGGATGCTGCTTTAATGTAAAGTGGATATTGGTTCGGAAATCATATATCCACACTTCTTTCGTCTGCATCTCCGGACTTGCCGGACGCTTATCAAAAAAGATAACGTTAGCTTTAACACCCGGTTTATAGAAGATGCCTGTCGGCAGTCTCAGAATTGTATGCAGGTCAGTGGTTTCAAGCAGTTTTCTGCGGACAGTTTCGCCTGCACCGCCTTCAAACAGCACATTATCAGGTACAACCACAGCAGCCTTACCCGTAGATTTCAGTATAGTATTAATATGCTGTACAAAGTTGAGCTGCTTATTGGAACTTGTGGTCCAGAAATCCTGACGATTATATACAAGCTCCTCATCCTCCTGTTCGCCTTCTTCATTTGTAAACGTAATTGTGTATGCCGGCGCCAGAACCGCACTGACACGGACTTTCGACCGCACCTTGCCGGACTTAGAACCGCACTCTGCCGGAGTAAAACCGCACTTGAGCGGAAGCCTGCCCGAGAAAACGTCAGACAGGCCCACTCATAT
>SFMO01000202.1 GCA_004554385.1 Ruminococcus flavefaciens | reverse complement strand
TGTAAATATTATATCAGTTGGTTCGGAGTGCGGTCAATGATCGGTAAAGTGCGGTTCTGCTCCGGCAAGGTGCGGTCGAAAGTCCGGCAGCGTGCGGTTCTAAGTCCGTGTCAGTGCGGTTCTGGCGCCGGCATACACATGCATCCATGATAATATCTGACAAATAAATAACAAATATGCGGTGGACCGCATCGACTAACGTGCAAAGGTCCTTCTGTACAAAAATATAATGCTTTGCTCTTTTTTGAACTATATGTTAATAATAATATAGTGATCAATAATTTATATTATATCATTACCTAAATGCAATGCCAACATATAATTGCGAAAAAATACGATTTATTATTAAAATATGACATTTTTGTGATTAATGTAAAAAATAATGGTATTTATTTTTTACGGCGTTGACCGTTCTATCCGCGAGGTGAAAAGACTGCTTTATTGATGATAATTTGTGATACTGCAAAAAAAATACCGACCCCGTAATTTTTCGGGCTCGGTATTTTTATGATATTTGTGCAGACTGTTATTTTTTCAGCTTCAATCCGTCGCTGAAGGCTTCACCGACTCTGCCGCTTACTTTATAGTAGCCATGTGTGTAGGGATCGAATGCAATAGCGTTAACTGCGTCAACATCTACCTTACCGTCTTTCATTACACTTTCATCAACTGTTACGTTTACGACCTTGCCGATAACGCCGAGACCGTACTCGCTGTCCTGATATTCAATGAACTCGCATTCGAGTACAACAGGGAAGTCGGTGATAACGGGAGCGTCTACAAGCTGTGATTTTTCTGCCTTCAATCCGCTGTTTGCAAATTTATCCGGAGTGTTCTTTCCAGATACGACTCCGAAATAGTCAGCTTCGGTAACGTGTTTTGCGTCGGCAACAGCAACTGTGAAGCCCTTTCTCTTTTTGATGTTGGCAACTGTCTGATGTGTCTCGGTAAGGTTGAGTGCAACGATGTCACGCTCTACCATTGTGCCCCATGCCGCGTTCATTACATCGATACTGCCGTCATTATTGTAGGTCGAGACCATAAGCACAGGCATTGGGAAAATAGCTTCTGTTGTTTTGATACTTTTTCTCATTATTCAACACTCCTTTATTGGTTATAAGCGGTCATATGCCGCATATTTCATTATATACTATTTTTACTTAAAATGCAAGATGATCTTCGGTCACGTTTGTTTGTGGCTGATTATTAATTATCATAAACTGATGGTATTCAGACGAGCACTGATCCAATAGAATATAGCGGAGGCGATTATTATTGTAGTTTTAGATCGAACAGGCTTTTATTCTGAGATAAGGAAAGTGAATGCAGAAAGGGGGCAGGTAATTATCGAGAACCTTAGTCCTGTTAAAAAGCAAGAATACTTGTATAGAACGACAAAGTCTGAGCTGTACGGTATCTTTTTAAAATATAAGGACATGGACAGGAAAAAGAGTAAAACGTATGGTTATTCTGAAAGGGGCTGAAAATATGACAGCTATTTACGCAAGACAGTCTGTTGATCGTGCGGACAGTATCTCCATTGAGCAGCAGATCGGACTGTGCAGGTATGAGGCGAGGGGAGAGGAGGTCGTAACCTATATCGACAGAGGATACAGCGGCAGAAATACGAATCGACCAGAGTTCAGACGAATGATGGATGACATCAGGGAAGGGCACATAAATACGGTCATTGTCTACAAGCTTGACCGTATAAGCCGCTCTATACTTGATTTTTCCAAGATGATGGAGGTGTTTGGTGAACGCGGAGTGCAGTTCATATCAGCCACAGAGAAATTCGACACATCGTCACCTATGGGAAACGCCATGCTGAATATATGTATAGTTTTTGCACAGCTTGAACGTGAGACTATACAGAAACGAGTTGCGGACGCATATTTTTCAAGAAGTCAGAGAAGCTTCTATATGGGCGGACCAATACCCTACGGCTTCAGAAAGATACCCACAGTCATTGACGGCATACATACCTCAATGTATGAAGCTGTATCTGAAGAAGCGGATGTTGTGCGCATGATATTTGAGATGTATTCAGAGCGTGATACTTCACTGGGAGATATTATTGTCAGACTTAATGAATTTGGAATGAAAAAGCGCGGCAAGCCGTGGGTCCGGCAGAGGCTGAGGGAAATGATAATTAATCCGATATATGTAATGGCGGACGGTGACGTTTATGATTTTTTCAAGGACAACGGAGCGGACATGGTTGATGCTAAGACTGCTTATATCGGAGAGAATGGCTGCTACAGCTACAGAAGATGTACTGACGGGAATAAAAAAACTACTGATGGTATCCAGATAGTTCTTGCTCCTCACAAAGGGATCGTATCCTCAGAACTGTGGCTTAAATGCCGCAGAAAATGCTCGGGGAGAAATGCGGCGATACCTTCACAGAAGGCAAGGAACTCATGGCTCAGCGGCAAGATAAAGTGCGGGGAGTGCGGATACGCTCTGACAGCCAAGGAATATGACGGCGGCAGACGACGGTATCTGAGATGCTCCAACAGACAGAACTCAGGCAGCTGCAAGGGCGCAGGGACTCTATACACTGCACAGACAGAGGAGCTTGTATTCAATGAGATATGTGTGAAAATTACAGAGCTGTTCTGTACCGAAAAAGCTGCGCAGGACGCCGAAAGGCTGCGGCTTGAGAACGAGCTTTGGGAGACCGAGAGGAAGATAGAGGGACTTGTTGATAGGGTGAATGGTGCGGATGATGCAGTATTTCGTTATATCAGTGACAGGATAAATACTCTTGATCTTCACGGAAAGGATCTGATACAAAGGATAAAAAGGCTGGCAAATGAGGGTGGAGCTGGCTTTGATGAAAAAGCTCCTGACATGACATTGTGGAACGAGCTGAGCTTTGAGGATAAGCGGCAGGTCGTAGATACGCTTATCAGTGCTGTTTATGCCTGTGAGGGGCGAATTATAATTCAGTGGCGGATCTGAAGCACCATGAACGAAACGGTGAAGCTCTCAGGATAGCACAGGATAAGCTTGACTCAAAGAATTTCTATGCCTGCAACCCGTCATTTGACAAGAACTGCGGCAGAAAGTGATACCCATTGGTAATACTCGATTTCTGATTTACTTTTTGTATAAAATAATGCTTGAAGTTTCGTTATAACACATGAAAAAAACATGGCGTATTTAGCTGAAACAACGAAATAATGCTGATTTACTCTGAAAGATATTGACTTACAGAGAGTAATATGCTATAATGTATACAAGAAAAGTACTTGACAATCCGATGCCTGAACATCGGAAATGAAAAGTATAGATGGGGAATCGAAAGAGGATAATGAAGCTGTCGATATATGTCGGCAGCTTCGTTTTGTTCTGACAATATTTGCGGAAATGAAAAGTGCAGGAACACCATATTTCGGCAGAAAAAGCAGACGCAGAACGATGCAGATGCTTGCTGTTTTTTGATAAAACACGGAATACAGCGGAAAATGCTGAAAGAAATACCTTTGCGGATCTGCCGCAAACTGATATACTTGCTTTTAAAGGAGTGAGCAAAATGTTAAAGTATTCTTTCGGCATTATAGTCGCTGTTTTTTTGCTGTTTTATGCAGGCTTTACCGCCTTCGGAGCTGAAAATGACGGGCTCGGGTACACAATCATAGACAGAGAAGCTGTTATAACAGGATATTCAGGCAAACAAACAGAGCTTGAAATTCCTGAATTTATCGGCTGCTACCCCGTTACTAAGATCCGTGACAACGCATTCTGTAATTGCAGGACGCTGAAAAGCATTATCATTCCGGATACTGTCACGAAGCTTGGACATCACTGCTTCTATGCATGTTATTCTTTGAAAAAAGCGAAACTTCCTGCG
The DNA here is from genome assembly GCA_004554385.1 of Ruminococcus flavefaciens. Classification (GTDB taxonomy): domain Bacteria; phylum Bacillota; class Clostridia; order Oscillospirales; family Ruminococcaceae; genus Ruminococcus; species Ruminococcus flavefaciens_T. The sequence goes on along the minus strand of SFMO01000202.1, from coordinate 44,011 downwards.
GAGCTTGAAGAGATAGGAGAGGGCTGCTTCTGTGGCTGCGGAGCTCTTGACACGGTAGAACTGCCCGATTCTCTTGAAATTCTGCCCGATTCATGCTTTCGCGCCTGTACATCTCTGAGCAAAGTGCGCTTGCCGAAAAGACTCACATCAGCAGGAGCTTTCTGTTTTGCAGGCTGCACAGGTCTTAAAGAGGTACAGACAGATGATGAGCTGCTGTTCATAGGTGAGAGAGCGTTCTTTATGTGCGGAAAGCTGAATGAGATCTACATACCGCCGACTTGTACGTTTATAGGTAAACAGGCTGTGGGCTTTACATGCGACGGCAATCTGGAGCTGAAGCAGATGGGACTTCTCATTTCGGGAGAGAGAGGTACGGCTGCGGAGCGCTATGCAGCTGAAAACGGTCTTCGTTTCAATGCGACTGAAATGACGTCATGCATTGATAGACATAACTCCGCGGAGAAAAGTGAAAAAAACCGTATTCGTGCGGCTTTGTGGAGCGGAGCAGGCATTTTACTGATCCTGACAATATCGATACGAAGAAAATTTTTTACTGAGAGAAAGAATAAAAGCTTAAATAATTAACGCTGTTCTGTAAACTGACCATAAATTGCGATTTTTCAAAACTCACCATTTTGAGGAGTATTTGAAGAAATCCCTTGCTTTTTCTGTAAAAATATGCTATGATATATATGTAATAATGCGTTAAGTCCGGTAATTAAGATTAGGCACTTAAATTATCGGTTTAATAAATATTATATAATGATCTGGAGGGATCAAATTGAAGAAAGAAACATTAAAGCGGTCTGTGAGCACTGTAGCAGCCGCTGTCATCGCTGCGGCGGCGATGAGCCTTCCCTCTGCACCGGCAGCTCCCAGAAGAGTGTCGGCTGCCGACAATGTCCTCAAGTATGAGTTTGAGGACGGCAAGACAAGTGGAGGAAAGATCCACGCAAACGGAGTTTCAGATGTGAAGCTTGGCGACTTCCCCGAAGATACCGACCTCAGCGGATACTCGGGAAAGGGCTTTGCTTACCTCGACCAGAAGGGAACTACTCTCAGCGTTGAAGTGGACGTGCCGAATGATGGTCTCTATGAGCTTACGATCTGTTACTGTGAGCCGAGTGACCCGAACAAGAAGGTACAGTACCTCAACGTTAACGGTGTCAATCAGGGGGAGCTTACCTGTCCCTATACCAACAAGTTCGCCGAGACATCAGGCGGTGTTGTAAACCTCAAAAAGGGAAAAAACACCATTGAACTCAAGGCTTACTGGGGATATACCTTCTTCGACTATCTCACACTCAAGCCTGCTTCCGAAAAGCTCACCAATCTCTCGCCTACAAGAGAGCTCTGCAATCCGAAGGCGTCAGACAGCGCAAAGAGGCTTTACAGCTATCTCTGTGACGTTTACGGCAAGCATATCATCTCAGGTCAGCAGGAGTACTGTGGCGACCATAACTACAATCTGTGGAACAGTCCCGATGTGTTCATCAAGGACAATGAGGCGGAGTTCGAGTATATTCTCGATAAAACAGGCAAGCAGCCTGCTATCCGCGGCATAGATTTCCTTGCATACAATACATCTTCCGAATGGCGTGACCATGCTCCCGAGCGTGTTATCGAGTGGGTGAACAAGTATCATGGCATCGCTACCGTTTCATGGCACTGGAACGTGCCGTGCGAAGAGGGAAGCGACGATATTGCATTTTATGTTAAGTCGGCAAATCCCAAATATACCACCTTCAGTATTTCCAAGGCTCTTGAAGAGGGCACATGGGAAAACGAGGTAATATTGAAGGATATCGAGCTCATTGCAGGAGAGTTCAAAAAGCTGAAGGACGCCGACGTTCCTGTTCTTTTCAGACCGCTCCATGAGGCTGAGGGCGCATGGTTCTGGTGGGGTGCTGAGGGCCCTGAGCCCTGCAAGAAGCTCTACCGTCTTCTCTATGACAAGCTTACAAACGAGTATGGTCTGGACAATATAATATGGGTCTGGACAAGCTCCACTTCACCTGCTGCAAAGGACTGGTATCCGGGCGATGATGTTGTTGATATCTTAGGCTGCGACAAGTACAACTGCGCCGACGGCATTGCAAATCTCAGCTCCATATCATCTACGTTCTACAGCATGGTGCAGATAACCGACTGTCAGAAAATGGTAACAATGTCTGAAAACGATTCCATACCGTCACTTGAAAACCTTGTAAATGACAAGGCGGGCTGGCTGTATTTCTGCCCATGGTACATGAATTACCTCACGAGCGAGCAGAATAATCCTGTTGACAATCTTATCGAGATCTACAACAGTGAATACTGCATTACTCTTGATGAGCTTCCTGACCTTAAGAAATACCCCATAAGCGGCGGCGGTGAGACAGTTGCAACAGGCACCACAACAAAGCCTGCTGTTACGACAACTACATCGACCACAACTGTCAAGCCTGTCAGTAGTACAACTTCTGCAAAATCTACCACAACAACTGCTCAGCCGACTGCTTCAACTCCTTCAAAGACTTCCGCTACAACAGTAAAGCCTACCGAAGGCAAGAAGGTAAAGGGCGATGCAAACTGCGACGGTACCGTTGATATGTCTGACGTGGTGCTCGTAATGCAGTCTCTGGCAAACCCGAATAAATACGGCACAAGCGGCTCCGACGCCAAGCACATAACAGTGCAGGGCGCTGATAATGCCGATGTGGATACATCAAGCAAAGGACTCACTTCAAATGACGCTCTGGAGATACAGAAGCATCTCCTCGGTCTTTCAAAGTGGGACAAATAAATAAAAAAATTGATTCACATTTTTAAAAGGGAGGAATTATGATGAATCACAAAAAACTGACCGCAGCGGTACTCAGTATCGTTACTGCGGCATCATCAATGTGTGCGGCAGCGGCGCCTATACATGCTGCAGATGCCGACACTGCCGTGGAGCAGCAGTTCTGCGCTCCTATAAGCGAGATAGTACAGGACTCGGGTCTTGATGTTGACTATGCCCGTGCACTTCAGTACTCGCTCTATTTCTATGACGCTAATATGTGTGGTGATACTGTTGATCAGGACACACGTCTTTCATGGCGCGGAAACTGTCATACATATGACGCTCATGTTCCTATGATCCCATGGGACAAGCAGACAAACAAGCAGAGCAAGGGCGGTACAAACCTTTCTGCTGCGTTTATGGAAAAATACAAGGACGTTCTCGATCCTGACGGCGACGGCACTATCGACGTTGCAGGCGGTTTCCACGATGCGGGCGACCACGTTGAGTTCGGTATGCCTGAGAACTATTCCGCAGCTACACTGGGCTGGGATTACTATGAGTTCCGTGACGTGTTCAAGAAGCTTGAGCAGGACGACCATATGGAGACTATTCTCCGTCATTTCAATGATTATCTCATGAAGTGTACTTTCCTCGATGACGACGGAAAGGTAGTTGCTCACTGCTATCAGGTAGGCGACGGTAATATTGACCACGCTATCTGGAACAGCCCAGAGGTCGATACTATGCCCCGTCCTGCATTCTTCCTTACAGCTGACAAGCCTCAGATCGATTACGCTGTATCCGCTTGTGCAGCACTCGCTATCAACTACCTCAACTTTAAGGATACAGATGAGGAGTATGCAGCAAAATCACTGAAATACGCAAAGGCTCTCTGGGACTTCACCAATGATTCTATCGAAAAGATCGGTGATTCTACCAAGCTCCTTTCAGATAATGCAGACGGACCGGGGGCATTCTACGGCTCAACAAAGTGGGAAGATGACTACTGCTGGGCTTCTGCATGGATGTACCTTGCAACAGGTGACGAGAAGTCATTTGATTATGCTGTCAAGATATTCGATTACTATGCTCCTTCGGGCTGGTGCTACTGCTGGAACGATATGTGGAGCGGCGCAGGCGTTATGTGGGCTGCTATCAATCAGGAGCATCCTGACCTTGATCTTGTTCAGAAGATCAGAGACGCACAGGGCAAGAACCAGTATGTATTCAAGGACTTCTGGGACGATGATTGTGTAGGAAAGTGCCTCAAGACATGGAAGCAGCTCGAAACTAAGGGCGGCTTTGCTTACCTCAACCAGTGGGGCAGCTGCCGTTACAACACTGCTATGCAGATGATCTGCCTTGTTTACGATAAGTACAAGAACAACGGCAAGCCAAGCGAGTGGAGCGAATGGGCAAAGAAGCAGATGGATTACGTTCTTGGCGTTAATGATGTAAAGTATAAAGAAAATTCAAAGCAGACTGTTCTTGCTGGCAGAAACGGAACACACGGTCCGAGAGCATTCATCGTTGGTTATAATGACAACGCTGTAAAGAATCCTCACCACCGTGCAGCTTCAGGCCTCCTTATGGCTGAGGATCCACGTGAGCAGAAGCATATCCTCTGGGGTGCCCTTGCAGGCGGTCCTGACGGAAGCGACGGCCACAGCGACAGCACAAATGACTGGGTAGAGAATGAGGTTACAATCGACTATAACGCTTGTCTCCCCGGTGCATCAGCAGGCCTTTATGCTATCTACGGCACACCTGAAATGGCTGTAACTCCAAACTTCCCTCCTGAGGACGAGAAGAGAGTTTACGGCGGCGGCGCAGGCGGAGAAGGCGGCGGAAGCGGCTACTGGATCGAGGCATGCGGTGTTGACAAGCCAAACCTCAACGGTGACGGCTCAGGAACTACACAGGTATCATTCAAGGTCCTCACAGGCGAAAGCAAGCCTTCCAAGAACATTTCAGTACGCTATTTCTTCAATATAAAGGAAATGGCAAAGGGCATCGACGGACTCGGAGAGGTTCGTGAGCTTTACGATCAGGCATTTACAGAAGACGGTGAAGGCGCTAACGGCGTTCTCACAGGTCCTTTCAAGTATGACAATACAGCAGATACATACTATGTTGAGATCACATGGGACGGCTATGTTGTTGCAAACTCAGGTAAGAAGTATCAGTTCGACCTCGGTATGTACTATGGCGACACATGGGATCCTACAAACGACTGGAGCTATGATGGTCTTAAGATAGGCAAGAGCGAGGACTTTTTCGCTGTTGACGATCCGCCTGAGACACGTACAGATCACATCTGTGTTTATGACAATGGCGTACTTGTTGGCGGTATTGAGCCTGACGGTTCAACTCCTGCACCTAAGGAAGATGCAAAGACCACAACTACAACCAAGCCAAAGACAACAACTACAACCAAGACAACTACCGCAACAAAAACTACTTCAGTTATAGCAGGTCCTACTACAGTTACTACTACTGCCAGCGGCGAAACAAATGGTGCTGTAAAGGTAACTAAGGCAGGCGATGCTAACTGCGACGGACAGGTAGATATGTCTGACGTTGTTCTTATCATGCAGTCACTTGCAAACCCGAACAAGTACGGTATCGGCGGTTCTGACAAGAAGTGCCTTACTGAACAGGGCTCAGCAAATGCTGATGTTGATACAAAGGTAAAGGGCGTTACATCAAATGATGCGCTTACTATCCAGGAATTCCTTCTTGGCAAGGTAAAGTCTCTTTAACAGTAAAGAAAGCTGCACTGAAAAGTGCAGCTTTTTTATGCCAATATTTACTTGTTGTTTTTGAAGTGTGTGTATGCTATAATTTCATCGTACTACATAAAGGAGATGAGCATACATGAAAAACAAAAGGTACGGCCTTTTCAAAGGGTTCGGTAATGCAATGACTTTCGGCAGGAGCAATGCAAGAGTCTATGTTAAGGCGCAGACGGGTAAGACCTTTGCAGACGTTGCTGGACAGGATGAGGAAAAGGAAGCTCTTGCCGAGATTGTTGACTTTCTTCATTCTCCCGGCAAATATGCTGAAATTGGTGCCTTGCTGCCAAAGGGAGTGCTTCTTGTTGGACCTCCGGGAACGGGAAAAACGCTGCTTGCCAAAGCGGTAGCAGGAGAGGCGGATGTGCCGTTTTTTTCTATCTCGGGTTCTGAATTCGTGGAGATGTTCGTCGGTGTGGGAGCTGCGAAGGTAAGGGAGCTGTTCAGACAGGCTGCTGAGAAGGCACCGTGCATCGTATTTATAGATGAAATTGACACTATTGGCAAGAAGCGTGAAGGACAGTCAGGCAGCAGCGATGAGCGTGAACAGACTCTGAATCAGCTCCTTTCTGAAATGGATGGCTTTGACGGCAAAAATGGCGTGGTCATACTTGCGGCTACAAATCGTCCCGAATCACTTGATCCTGCTCTTCTTCGTCCGGGAAGATTTGACAGGCGGATCCCCGTGGAGCTCCCTGATCTTGCAGGCAGAGAGGCTATTTTACGGGTACACGGTGCAGGAGTCCGTCTTAGCGGGGATATTGATTTCAAGGCTGCTGCACGAGCTACGGCAGGGGCGTCGGGGGCTGAGCTGGCAAATATTATAAATGAAGCCGCACTAACGGCAGTAAGAAACGGCAGGATAGCTGTTACAAATACCGATATAGAGGAAAGTATCGAGGTAGTGATAGCAGGCTATCAGAGGAAGAATGCTGTTATCTCTCAGAAGGAAAAGGAGATAATAGCCTATCACGAAATAGGGCATGCGCTTGTGGCGGCAATGCAGCAGGAAAGCGCTCCCGTACATAAGATAACAATAATCCCCAGAACCACAGGAGCGCTCGGCTATACCATGCAGATAGATGAAAATGAGCGCTTTCTTGTCTCAAAGGAAGAAGCTCTGGCGAAAATTGCGGTGCTTACAGGAGGACGTTCGGCAGAGGAGCTTGTATTCGGCACCTGCACTACAGGTGCAGCTAATGACATTGAGCAGGCAACAAAGCTTGCACGTGCAATGGTCACGAGATACGGAATGAGCGAAAGCTTTGACATGATGTCACTTGAAAAAGCCGGTAACAGGTATCTTGGCGGAGAGGCCTTTTTGATGTGTTCGGATGAAACGGCGGCGAAGGTGGATGAAGAGATAAGATGTATTATAAAGAGTGCTCATAAAAAAGCAATGAGTATACTTACGGAGAATAAAGAAAAGCTGCACGAGCTTGCGGCCTTCCTGATTGAAAGAGAGACGATAACAGGCAATGAGTTCATGGAAATACTTGGAAGAAAAACAGCTCCTGCTGCATAAACCATAAAAATATGCCAATGCTATCCGCTGAGGTGATTTTTATGAGAAGGTCAACAGAGATTATAATGGCAGCCGGACTTGCACTGGCGATACTTATTTCAAATGCGGGCAGTTTAATATGTGACGGGATGAAGCTTGACGAGCTTCGTGGGAGTGTGCTCCGCCTTCATATACTTGCAAATTCCGACAGTGAATTGGACCAGGAGCTGAAGCTGAAGGTCCGTGACGAACTTCTGAGATGCGGTATATTTGAAGCTGCAGATGGACTTGCTGAAGCTGAAGAAATCGCTGAGGACAGATTGAATGATATTGCGGATATAGCTGAGGCGGTACTGCGTGAGAATGGCTGCACTGATGACGTAACGGCAGAACTTGCAGATGTGGACTTTGACGACAGGACATACGGAGATATAACTATGCCGTCAGGAAGGTACAAAGCTCTGCGTATAAAATTAGGAAAGGCGGAGGGACATAACTGGTGGTGCGTAATGTATCCGCCGCTGTGTCTGCCTGCAGTATGTGAATCAGATAATGAAGAAGGAACAGTTACGGATGATAAGACTGCTGAAGAAAGCTTTTTTGATGAAAAAGAGCTTGATATGCTTCGGAAACCGAGAAAATATAAGGTGAGATTTGCAATTTGGGACAAAATAAAAAGTGCTGTGAAAGAAAAAGATGTATAAAATGACAAAAATATGCAGACTGCTTGACAATTACAGAAAATGGGTATATAATATTTGAGTAAACAAAGCAGAACTATGCGTTCTCACCGTCAGGCTGTGCTGAAACGGTCAATATGTATCGGTTTATCGAGCTGTTCTTGCGGCAGCCATGATATATCAGTGTGTATTGGTGAGTGCGGATAATTTCTGCACTCATTTTTGTTTTTAAATTATATTGCTTGGAGGTGCTTGACTATTAGCAAACAGGAACTGCAGATCAACGAAGAGATAAGAGACAAGGAAATTCTCGTAATCGACGCTGACGGAAAAAAGCTCGGCGTATTGTCCGCCAAAGAGGCTCAGCAGATAGCCTTCGATCAGGATCTGGATCTCGTAAAGATCGCTCCGCAGGCAACACCACCCGTATGCCGAATCATGGACTACGGTAAGTATTGCTTCGAGCAGGCTAAGCGTGAGAAGGAAGCAAGAAAAAATCAGAAGGTCGTTTCTATCAAGGAGATCAGAATGTTCTCCACCATCGACACTCACGATTTTGAAACGAAGGTGAATCAGGCTGTCAAATTTTTAGAGGGCGGCGACAAGCTCAAGGTATCAGTCAGATTCCGTAAAAGAGCTATTGCACATCCCGAACTTGGCAACGAACTTCTTGATCGTTTCAAGGAAGCAGTTTCTGCGGCAGGCACTGTGGATAAGCCGGCTAAAATGGAGGGACGCAGCATAGTAATGTTCGTTTCCCCGAAGGCCGCTAAGTAAGGAGGATAATATAATGGCAAAGGTAAAGGTTAAAACTCATTCGGGCGCTAAGAAGCGTTTTAAGATTACAGGAAGCGGTAAGGTAAAGTACCAGCACACCAACAAGAGACACAGACTTACTCAGAAGGATACAAAGCGCAAGAGAATCGCTCGTAACGCAGGTGTTGCTGACTGCACAAATGCACCTACAATCAAGAAGCTCGTTCCTTATATGTAATCTGAGCGGAGAGCATTCCGCAAAGTTTTGAGCTAATTCCCGTAATTTTAATTTTGGAGGTAAAAGACTATGGCACGTATTAAAGGTGCAATGATGACTCGTAAGAGAAGAAACAAGACTTTAAAGCTTGCTAAGGGCTACTGGGGCGCAAAGAGCAAGCACTTCAAGATGGCTAAGCAGGCCGTAATGAAGTCAGGCAACTATGCATACATCGGAAGAAAGCAGAAGAAGAGACAGTTCAGACAGCTCTGGATCACAAGAATCTCAGCTGCTGCTAAGCTCAACGGCATGAACTACTCAACATTCATGAACGGCTGCAAGAAGGCTGGCATTTCTCTCAACAGAAAGATGCTCTCTGAGATCGCTATCAACGATGCAGCAGGTTTCACAGCTATTGCTGATAAGGCAAAGGCTGCTCTTTAATGATAGAATAAACACGCTTCTTAATTAAATTAAGAGCGTGTTTTTATTAATTCGCGATTCATAATGCGCGGTTGGAGCTTTGGCTGCGATTGCGCATTACGAGTTCTTACAGGCGGTGTTGTGCTATTGGAAAACATCATCACTTCAAAAGATAATCCTACTGTCAAGCTGTATCAGAAGCTTTCCTCTTCAAAAAAAGAAAGGCTTCAGTACGGCTTATTCGTGTTGGAAGGGCTGAGAATAGTCACAGATGCTCTTCGTGAGGACAGCGGGATAACTCAGCTTATACTTACACAAAAAGCGCAGGAGCGCTTCGGAGAGGAGCTTTTGCAGGCTGATTTGAGAAACACAAGGACAGTTGTCATTTCAAATGAGCTTGGTAACAAAATTGCTTCTACAGATACAACTCAGGGCGTTTTTGCCATGTGCAGGATACCTGTTCAGAGAAGTGTCGCAAGTATAATGAAGAACGGAGGCAGGTATCTGGTGCTTTTCGGACTTCAGGATCCGGGAAACGTGGGCATGATGATAAGAACTGCTGACGCTCTCGGAATAGACGGAGTCATAATGTCCGGAAGCTGCGATCTTTACAGTCCTAAGGTCATACGTTCTACGATGGGCTCTGTCTTCAGAATGAAGATAGCTGTTGAAAATGACGCAGACGTGCTTTTTGATGAGCTTGAAAGAGCGGGAGCAGTTACATCTGCTGCTGTTATAGATAAGGATGCACAGCCTGTTACTGAGTGCAGCTTCGGCGGCACTCAGGCGGTGTTCATCGGCAACGAGGGAAACGGTCTTCCTGCCGAAATCGCTCAGCGCTGTACAAGACGTATCATCATACCTATGCACGGGAATATCAACTCCCTCAATGCTGCAATGGCAGCAGGTATTCTTATGTGGGAGCTCAGTAAATAAATATTTTTTGACTTTTTATTTAAAGGGGGGCTTTGCTATGGAGGAAACTAAATACTGGGTATGGCTGAATATGGTGTTCGGCACAGGCAATCATCGTATATGGGAGATAATGAGTTTTTTCCGGACTGCTGAAAAGGCTTATCTTTCCTTGAGTACGGACAGCTCTGTAGTGAGCCTCAACGACAACGAAAATAAAAATGCACATTCTGTGCAGCTAAGCCGTGCTGAGAGCTTTATTTCAAACTGCTATAAAAAGGGAATCGGAGTCATATCAATAACGAGCCCCGAATATCCCGAGCAGCTCAGGCATATATATAATCCGCCTTCAGTGCTCTACTATAAGGGCAATATAGCATGTCTGCAGAACGAGCTGACTGTAACGGCGGTTGGTACGCGAAAGGCGTCTGCATACAGTCTGAAAGCCGCAAAGGAGATATGCTCGGAGCTTGCAGCACGTGGAACTGTTATTATCAGCGGATTCGCGGTAGGTATCGACCTTGCATGCAGCATGGCGGCTGTTGACATGGGCTGTCCTACTGTTTGTGTAATGGGCTGTGGCGTTGACGTTGACTATCCGCGTCAGAATTTTGCATACAGAGATGCTGTAATATCTGCAGGAGGAGCTTTTGTTTCGGAGTTTCCGCCTGCTACTCCGCCGAATTCACCCAATTTCCCAAAGAGAAACCGTATTCTTGCAGCTCTCGGAAAGGCTGCCATAGTCTTTCAGGCAGGAGCCAAGAGCGGCTCACTCATAACGGCGAATCTTGCCGCAGGACAGGGAAGAGATGTACTCTGTCTGCCGCCTGCTGACATTTTCAGCGGAGATTATGCAGGAAATATCAGGCTGCTTCGTGAAGGTGCTGTTCCTATGTACGATTCGTCGGACGTTATAGAATGCATAACAGGTAAAAAGAGTGTCTCAGCGATGACAGGTACAGTGGGCAGAACGGCTGAAAAGTCTGCCACTCAGAGTGAAATAAGCGAAGCCGAGATGGAATCGGCTCTTAAATACCTTAATAATATAACAGAAGATGTTCGTGAAGAGAATGTGAGTAGTAACGATGCCTCACTTCAAATAGAACTTTCTGAAACCCAGAGGCGTATAACGGAAGAACTCAGGAATGGCACAATGCATGCAGATGAGCTTGCCGGCCGCCTTGATATAGATCCTTCGGAGCTTATGACGGATCTCACCGAGCTTGAAATATTCGGTGCGATACGCTCACTTCCGGGAAAAATGTACGAACTTATCAGATAAGGGGAACTTTAAATGTCAGATTTAGTCATAGTAGAGTCGCCTGCAAAGGCAAAAACTATTCAGAAATACTTAGGTCCGGGCTATGAGGTCATAGCCTCAATGGGACATGTCCGCGACCTTCCGAAATCCAAAATGGGTGTGGACAAGGATAACGATTTCAAGCCTCAGTATACAGATATGAAGGGCAAGGAGGACGTTATCAGAGAACTTAAGAAACGCGCCAAAAAGTGCGATAAGATATTTCTCGCTACCGACCCCGACCGCGAGGGAGAAGCTATATCATGGCATATAGCTCAGATGCTTAAGCTCGACATGAACGACGACAACCGTGTTGCCTTCAATGAGATAACCAAGACGGGTGTAAAAAATGGTATGAGTCACCCCCACAAGATAGATGTTGACCTTGTCAATGCTCAGCAGGCTCGCCGCATACTTGACAGACTTGTTGGTTATGAGCTCAGTCCGTTTCTCTGGAAGAAGGTCAAGAGAGGACTCTCTGCAGGCAGAGTACAGTCTGTTGCGGTACGTCTTGTAGTTGACCGTGAAAACGAGATAAGAGCCTTCGTGCCCAAGGAGTACTGGTCCATCGATGCCAAGTTTACAGCGCCTTCTTCAAGGAAGGTATTCGACGCCGCTCTTATAGCTGTTGACGGCGAAAAGCTTGAGATTCCAAATCAGGCAGAGGCAGACGGCCTTCTGAAAAGACTGGAGAATGCCGAGTATACAGTTACATCTGTAAAGAAGCGTGTTACCAAAAAGCAGCCTGCGCCACCTTTCATCACATCAACTCTTCAGCAGGAGGCGTCACGTAAGCTCAGCTTCAGTGCAAAGCGTACCATGAAGGCTGCGCAGGAGCTTTACGAAGGTGTTGACGTGCAGGGGGTAGGTGCAGTAGGTCTTATCACATACATGAGAACAGACAGTCTTCGTATATCCGATGAGGCAAAGAAGGCGGCTGCAGATTATATAGGTACAGTTTACGGCAGCGATTATCTGCCACCTGAGCCGAGAAACTTCAAGACAAAGAGCAACGCACAGGATGCCCATGAAGCGATACGTCCTTCAACTCCTGAGCTCACTCCCGAGAGAGTGAAGTCAAGTCTCAGCTCCGACCAGTATAAGCTCTACAAGCTTATATGGGAACGCTTCATAGCAAGCCAGATGGCAAACGCTCTGCTCGATACTGTATCAGCAGACATCGAGGCAAACGGCTGTACATTCAGAGCTTCAGGCTATTCTGTAAAGTTCGACGGCTTTATGGCACTGTATGTTGAGTCAACTGATTCAGAGGATGGCAGCAAGAAGATGCTTCCCGAGCTGAAGACCGATGATAAGCTCAAGCTCAAGTCTATCGCAGGCAATCAGCATTTTACTCAGCCGCCTCCGAGATATACAGAGGCTTCACTTATAAAGGCTCTTGAAGAGAACGGTATAGGCAGACCGAGTACCTATGCTCCGACAATAACAACCATAACCTCACGCCGTTACGTTGAACATGAGGGCAAAGCGCTCAAGCCGACAAATCTGGGCGAGGTGATTACCGAGCTTATGAAGGACCATTTCAAGAAGATAGTTGACGCCAAGTTCACTGCGGAAATGGAAAATAACCTTGATGAGGTTGAGCACGGCGAAAAGGACTGGGTAAGCACTCTGCGTGAGTTCTATGATGACTTCTCGGAGACACTGAAAAAGGCTGAGGAAGCAATGGACGGCAAGCGTGTCAAGGTGCCCGACGAGGAAACAGACGTTGTATGTGAACTCTGCGGCAGGAATATGGTCATCAAGTACAGCAAATACGGTAAATTCCTTGCATGTCCGGGATTCCCTGAATGTAAGAACACCAAGAAGATAGTCACTGAAACAGATGGAAGCTGCCCGAGATGCGGCAAGAAGATGCTTCTCAAGAAGTCGAAGAAGGGCAGAAGCTTCTACGGCTGTGAAGGCTTCCCGGATTGCAGCTTCATGACGTGGAACGTCCCCACAAAGGAGCTTTGTCCGCAGTGCGGCAAGAGCCTTTTCATGAAGGGCGGAAAATCAGGCAAGCTCGTATGTGAGAACGAGGGCTGCGGCTATGAAAGAGAGCTGAAGAAATGATAGTAAACGTTATCGGTGCAGGACTTGCAGGCTGCGAGGCTGTATGGGCTGTTGCCGAGGCAGGCATAAATGTAAGGCTTTATGAGATGAAGCCCGAAAAGTTTTCGCCTGCCCATAAATACAGCGGTTTTGCTGAGCTTGTATGCTCAAATTCACTTAAGGCTGCAAGGCTTGAATCTGCTGCGGGGCTTCTGAAATACGAAATGGAGCTTCTCGGCTCACTGACAGTACCATGTGCGAAGGAAAATTCTGTCGAGGCAGGCGGTGCTCTCGCAGTAGACCGTGAGAAGTTCTCTGACGCTGTTACGGAAAAAATAAAGAGCCACCCTCTTATTGAGGTAATTGGCGGCGAGGTAACAGCGCTTCCTGAGGGGATAACTATAATCGCCACAGGACCTCTTACACAGGGGGCTATGGCTGACATTATAAAGGAACTCTGCGGCGAGGGGCTCAGCTTTTATGACGCAGCTGCACCTATCGTCACGGCGGAGAGCATAGATATGGAAAGAGCATTTTATGCTTCACGTTATGACCGCGGTGACGCAGACTATGTAAATTGTCCCATGAACAAGGAGGAGTACCTTGCTTTCTATGAGGCACTCATTGCTGCGGAAAAGGTACAGCTGAAGGATTTTGAGACTCATCCATTCAGCGTATACGAGGGCTGTATGCCTATTGAGGAGCTTGCTTCCCGCGGTGTGGATACCATGCGTTTCGGACCCATGAAGCCTGTTGGTATAGACGATCCCCGTACAGGCAGACGTCCCTATGCAGTTGTTCAGCTTCGCAGGGAAAACCGCGAGGGTACTCTGTTCAATCTTGTTGGTTTCCAGACCAATCTGAAGTTCGGTGAGCAGAAGCGTGTATTCTCGATGATACCCGGACTTGAAAATGCAGAATTCATGCGCTATGGTGTAATGCACAGAAATACCTTTATCAACAGTCCTGAGCTGCTCAATTCCGACTTCTCCATGAGAAGCCGCCCTGAGATATACTTCGCAGGACAGATAACAGGCGTTGAAGGCTACATGGAGTCAGCGGCAAGCGGACTCATAGCAGGCATTGCAGCTGCGAGAAAAATAAAAGGACTTGAGCCGCTGAAGCTCCCAAAGGATACGATGACAGGCGCTCTTTCGGGATATATAAGTGACCCTTTCAACAGCGGCAGCTTTCAGCCTATGGGCGCAAATATGGGTATCCTTCCCGACATCGGCGTAAGGATAAGAGACAAGAAGGAACGCTACGGTGCATATGCGCAGCGTGCAGTAAACTCGCTGAGAGGAGAGCTTGAGAGAATTGGCTGTAAGAGTAATAGTTGACGCCTTCGGAGGAGACAATGCTCCTCTGGAGGTCATAAAGGGCTGTGCAAGAGCAGTCAGTGAGCTGGGCGTCAGCATTGTACTGACGGGCAGTGAGAAGGAGATAAAGAGCTGTGCCGAAAAGAACGGCATAAGTCTCGACGGCATGGAAATAGTCCATACCGATGATGTTTTTGATATACATGAGGAACCGAAGGAGATAATCAGGTCAGGAAAGAATTCTTCCATGGGACTTGGTCTAAGCCTTCTTGCGGACGGAAAAGGCGATGCCTTTGTTTCAGCAGGAAGTACAGGTGCTCTCGTTATGGGAGCTTCCTTCATCGTCAAGCGTATCAAAGGCATCAAGCGTATAGCGCCGTCACCTGTTATGCCTGCTGACAAGGGCAGCTTCGTGCTTGTGGATGCAGGAGCGAATACCGAGTGCCGTCCCGAAATGCTGCTTCAGTTTGCAGTAATGGGAAGTGCTTACATGGAAAAAGTCATGGGAGTGTCTTCACCAAAGGTAGCACTTCTGAATATAGGAGCAGAGGAAACAAAGGGCAGAGACCTTGAAATAGAAGCATATAAGCTTCTTGAAGCTTCTGAGCTCAACTTTGTGGGCAATATCGAGGCAAGAGATATGCCAAAGGGTGAGGTGCAGGTAGTCGTAACAGACGGCTTCACAGGGAATATTGCACTTAAGCTCTATGAGGGTATGGGCAGCTTCTTCTCGAAAAAGCTGAAATGGTTCTTTTCGGGAGCAGGAAAGATCGGTGCACTTTTCGCAATGAATAAGATAAATACGTTCCGTAAGCAGATGGATTACAAGGAAGTTGGAGGCTCGGCGCTTTTAGGCGTCAGAAAGCCCGTAATAAAGGCTCACGGAAGTTCCGACGGCACAGCATTCTTCAATGCCGTAAGACAGGCAAAGCGCTGCGTCGACGGAAATGTTGCAGGCGTTATAGAGAGCTATGTAGCACGTATGGCAGCCTCAGACAAGGAGTGATAATATGAAGGACCTATCAGGTTTTGAATCAATATTGGGATATAAGTTTAAGGACATAAACCTGCTGAAGCAGGCACTTTCTCACTCGTCATACGCTAATGAAAGAAAACACCCCAGCGGCAGCAATGAACGCCTTGAATTTCTTGGTGACAGTGTACTTTCGATAGTCGTTTCGGATTTTCTGTACAAAAATCTCAATGTGGCAGAAGGGGAACTCACAAAAATGAGAGCTTCACTTGTATGTGAGAAGTCACTTCATATCTTTGCGCAGCAGATAGATCTGGGAGATTATCTGCTCCTGGGCAAGGGCGAGGAGAATACAGGAGGACGTCAGCGACCTTCAATACTTGCAGATGCCTTTGAGGCAGTCATCGCCGCAATATATCTTGACGGCGGTATGGAGCCTGTTTCAAAGCATATCCTTCGCTTTATGCCCAGGGATATTCGTCATGCCAAGAAGCCTGTTTTCAACGACTTCAAAACCGTTCTCCAGGAGGTCGTTCAGAAAAATCCCGAGGAGAAGGTTGAATACGTTCTCATCGGTGAGGAAGGTCCTGACCATAACAAGAGCTTTGTAGTTGAGGTATGTCTCAATGACCAGGTAATAGGCAAGGGCAGAGGCAAGAGCAAGAAGGAAGCAGAACAGCTTGCTGCCAAGGAAGCACTTGAGCTTATGGGATATGAAGCACAGTAATATATCCATTTTCGTGCCCCATGTGGGATGTCCCCATATGTGCAGCTTCTGTGATCAGCGTACCATCAGCGGTGCACAGCATCTCCCTGACGGGAAAGAGGTCAGAGAGATATGCGAAAAAGCCCTCAGCGAGGTAAGTTCGCCCGAAAATACTGAGATCGCTTTTTTCGGCGGAAGTTTCACTGCCATCTCCCGTGATTATATGACGGAACTTCTTGAAGCAGCCCATGAATTTGTTGGCGAGGGAAGATTCAAAGGTATACGCTGTTCCACACGTCCAGACTGTATCGACTTTGAGATATTGCAGCTGCTGAAGGAATATGGCGTTACTGCCATTGAACTTGGAGCACAGTCCCTGGACGACGAGGTGCTGAAACTCAATGAGCGCGGACACACCGTACAGGACGTTGAGGACGCCTGTGAGCTCATAAGAGCCTTTGGCTTTGAGCTTGGCTTGCAGATGATGATAGGTCTGTTTGGCAGCACCCCCGAAAAGGAATGGGCGACTATCCAGCGTATCATAGCTCTTCGTCCCGATACCGTCAGGATATACCCCGTGGTGATACTGAAAAATACCCGTCTGGGAGAGCTGCTGCTGAGCGGTGAGTACAAGCCATTCAGCTTCGATAAGGCAGTTGAGACAGCCACTTCTGCAATGGCATTGTTCGAGGAAAGCGGCATTAAAGTCATAAAATGCGGACTTCATGCCAGTGAGTTCGTTGAGCATGATATGGTGGGAGGATTTTATCACCCTGCATTCAGAGAGCTCTGCGAGGCTCTGATATACCGCCATAATATGGAATTCGAGCTGAAAAGCGAAGGAGCTTTTCCAAAAACAGCCGTTTTTTCAGTGAATACAACATGTATAAGCAAGGCTGTTGGACAGAAAAAATCTAATATAATCTATTTCAAGGAGCTTGGAACAGATGTTAAAATAATCGGCGACGACAGCGTCCCGAAATACAGATGTATGCTGAGGAGGTGAGCGATTGTACCTTAAATCACTGGAAATACAGGGCTTCAAGTCCTTTCCCGACAAGATAAGCCTGACCTTTGACAAGGGACTTACAGCGGTTGTTGGTCCTAACGGAAGCGGAAAGAGCAATATAGGTGACTCAGTGCGATGGGTACTGGGGGAGCAGTCTACAAAAACACTCCGAGGCAATAAGATGGAGGACGTAATCTTCTCAGGTACTGTTGCGAGAAAGCCAATGGGGTTTGCGGCTGTTACACTGAATATAGATAACTCAGATAAGACTCTCCCCGATATGGATGATGAGGTAGCTATAACAAGAAAGCTCTACCGAAGCGGCGAGAGCGAGTATATGATATGCGGAAAGCCTTGCCGTCTTAAGGACATCAACGAGCTTTTCATGGATACAGGTCTCGGAAGGGACGGATACTCAATTATCGGACAGGGCCGTATCGCAGAGATAGTAGGTGCAAAGAGCTCGGAGCGCCGTGACATCTTTGAGGAAGCTGCAGGTATCTCAAAATTCCGCTACAAGAAACTGGAAGCTGAGAGAAAGCTGACAGCGGCACAGGAAAATCTCCTCCGACTGACAGACATACTTTCAGAGTTGGAGGGAAGAGTTGAGCCTCTGAGGATACAGTCACAGAAGGCTGAGAAGTTCATAAAGCTTGCTGAGGAGCGCAAAAAGCTGGAAATATCCGTCTGGGTTACAAAGCTGGATGAGATGAAGGTAAAGCTCGATGAGCTGGACAGCAAGATACTCATAAGCAAGAACGAATACGAGAATATTGAGAACGACATTCAGCGCGAGGAGCAGAAGATAGCAGACGGTATCAGAAAGATGCAGGAGAGCACCATGCGGGCTGACGAGCTTCGCCGCAAAATGCTGGAGGAGGAGCAGACCTCATCGGAGATGAAGTCTGGCATTGCCGTTCTTGAAAACGATATAAAGCACTGTAATGAGGCAGTGGAGGCTGCTCAGAGAAATATCGACAGCTCTGAGGAGGCAAAGAAGGCTCTGGAGCAGGAGCGCAAAGCGGCTCTGGACGGTCTTGCAGAGCTTGAAGAAAAGCGTAAAGCTCTTGAAGCTGAGATAAAGACTGCTGAGGAAAGCTTCGAGAGGGCAGAGAGCGAGAGCTCAAAGCTTGGTGACTCTGTCGACAAGGCAGGCAGTGAGATAAACAGCATGTATATCAGACAGAGCGAGTACCGCTTCACTATTGAGTCCTCAAAAGCTATGATAGAGGAGCAGACCGCACGTCTTGCAGAGCTTCGCGAGAGCAGCGGCGACATCAGCCGAAAGCTTGCCGAGTATCAGAGTCAGACTGCCGAGATAAAGGCAGAGGCAGAGAAGAATACCGAAAAGGCAGAGGAGCTCCGCAACAAGCTCAGCGGCCTTGAAAGACTGTACAAGTCGCGCCGTGAGGGCTTTGAGCAGGCTAAAAACGACTTCGAGCGTGCTCTATATGAGCTGAAAGACAAGCAGCAGCGCCGTAAGATACTCACAGACCTTGAAAACAATATGGAAGGCTTTGCAGGCAGTGTAAAACAGGTGCTGAAGGCTTCCAAGCAGGGACGTATCGGCGGAGTTATGGGCACAGTTGCTCAGAATATAGGCGTTGAGTCAAAGTACGCAGTTGCGGTTGAGACTGCACTTGGCGGTGCTATGCAGAATATCATCGTTGAGAATGAGGACATTGCAAAGCGCTGTATCCGTTTCCTGAAGGAGCAGAAGGGCGGACGCGCAACATTCCTTCCCATTACATCTGTAAGGGGATATGAGCTCCGCGAGCAGGGACTGGAAAACTGCGAGGGCTTTGTTGCGAATGCAAACAAGATAGTTACCTACGACCAGAAGTTCAGCGGCATCATCGCTTCACTGCTGGGACGCATAGTCATTGCAGAGGACATCGACACTGCTACCCTTATTGCAAAAAAGTACGGCTATAAATTCAAGATTGTAACTCTTGACGGTCAGGTCATCAATGCAGGCGGTTCCTTCACCGGAGGTTCAGCACAGCGCTCAGGCGGTATCATAACCCGTAAAAATGAGATAGATACCCTTGATGCCGAGATAGTAAAGCTTGAAGGAGAGAGGGATGCTCTCCGTGAAAGAGCAGAGAAGCTCCGTGCAGAATCCGAGAAGCTCCGTTTTGATACAGAGGCTGCAAAGGAAGAGCAAAGCAAATGCGATGCAGACAGAGTCCGTATAGGTGCTGAGCTCAACACCCTTGCATCACTTGAAGAGCAGTTCCGTGCACAGTCGGAAAATTCTGAAAAGGTAACTGCCGAGACCGAGCAGCGCATTGCTGCCGCAAAGGAAAGCATTGCCGAGGCTGAAAAGGCTCTTGCGGAAACTGATGCCGAGATAAAGGCGGCTGAGGAAAAGCTTGCACAGGGGCAGGATACCCGCGAGAAGCTGAGAGTTCAGCGCGAGGAGCTTGCTGATAAGCTTTCAGAGCTGAAAATAAGGGGCATGGAGCTTGCAAAGGACGTTCAGGCTCAGGAACTGGAGCTTTCACGCATAGAACGAAGAGAAGAGGAACTGAAAAGCGGCACTCACCAGTTCGAGGAGGAGATTGAACGTCAGAATAAGCTCATCTCCGAAAAGGAGTCCGAGATCACAGAGCTGAAAAAGAAGCTGGCTGATTTCAAAGATAACACGGAGACATATAATGCTGAGATACAGCGCTGTCATGCAACCCATACAGAGCAGAACCGTCTTGTAAACGAGATGCAGAATGGCTTGAAGTCTATAAATGATGCCAAAGAAAAGCTGTCCGCAGAGGTTACACGTCTCGAGGAGCGTAAGGAGACCGTATGCCGTGATACCGACAATATCATAAGACAGCTCATGGAAGTCTATGAGCTCACACGTTCCGAGGCTGTTGCAGCTGCCGAGAAGATAGATGATATGATCGCAGCACAGGCAGAGCTCACCACCATAAAGAACAAGATACGCGCACTCGGAAGCGTAAATGTTGACGCTATAGAGGAGTATAAGGAGGTTTCCGAGCGTTATCGCTTTATGTCCGAGCAGATAGCCGATGTTCAGAAGTCAAAGACAGAGCTTGAAAAGATAATCACTGACCTTACCTCTGAAATGTGCAGGATATTCTCAGAGAGCTTTGAGATAATAAACTCAAACTTCAAGAGCATATTTGTTGAGCTTTTCGGAGGCGGAAAGGCAGAACTGATACTTACCGATCCCGAGAACGTCCTTGAATCGGGTATCGAGATAAGTGTTGCTCCTCCCGGAAAGGTCATCAAGAACCTTATCTCGCTTTCAGGCGGCGAGCAGTCCTTCGTAGCTATAGCCATATACTTTGCTATACTCAAGCTGAGACCTGCACCGTTCTGTATCCTTGACGAGATCGATGCGGCTCTCGACGAGGTAAACGTAAGAAAATACGCACAGTATCTTAAGAAATTTACCGATACTACTCAGTTTGTGCTTGTAACTCACAGAAGAAGCGCTATGGAAGAGGCTAATGTTCTCTATGGTGTAACCATGCAGGAGGACGGTATTTCCAAGCTTCTCAAGATGGAGCAGGTTGATTTCCAGGAAGACGTTGCAGATATCCAGTAAGATCTGTCACATTTCCGAATTTTATTTCGTTTATAATATTAGACCATGTTTGGAGGATATAATGGGACTTTTTTCTAAAATAGCCAGCGGTCTTAAAAAGACCAAGGATTTTCTGTTCGGAGGTATCCAGAGGGTACTCAATCAGTTTACTGTTATTGATGAGGACCTCTTCGATGAGCTTGAGGAACAGATGATAATGAGCGATATAGGAGTCGAGACCTCTGAGGAGATCTGCGACAGGCTCCGCAAGAAGATAAAGGAGCGCGGCATCACCGATCCTAAGGAGATCATGGGACTTATCCACGAGGTCATTGCTGAGATCATGGGAGATGATACAGGACTTGACCTTTCAGTATCTCCTGCAGTCATCATGGTGATCGGTGTAAACGGTGCAGGAAAAACTACCACCATCGGAAAGCTCTGCCACCAGTTCAAGCAGGAGGGCAAGAAGGTGCTTGTTGCAGCAGCTGATACATTCCGTGCAGCAGCTATCGATCAGCTTGAGGTATGGACTCAGCGAGCAGGTGTTGACATAGTCAAGCATGCCGAGGGCTCTGATCCGGGTGCGGTAGTATATGACGCCCTTGAAGCCGCAAAGGCAAGAGACTGCGATGTTGTAGTTATCGACACCGCAGGAAGACTCCATAATAAAAAGAACCTTATGGAGGAGCTTAAAAAGATAAACCGTATCATTGACAACAAGGCAGGCGAGTGCTCACGGGAGATACTTCTCGTTCTTGATGCTACAACAGGTCAGAATGCGGTAAATCAGGCTAAGCTTTTCAGTGAGACTGCTCCTATCACAGGTATTGTCCTCACAAAGCTTGACGGTACAGCCAAGGGCGGTATCGTTATCTCCATAAAGAATGAGCTGGGAATACCTGTCAAACTCATAGGTGTAGGTGAAAAGATCGACGATCTTCAGCCCTTTGACAGCAATATGTTTGTTGACGCTCTCTTTGCAAGTCCCGAGGAGATCGAGGCACTTGCCGAGGCTGAAGAAGAAAACGATGCTGAGGACTACGATGAATACGAAGAGGACGACGAAACTGTTGAGGTCGATGGCGTAAAGGGCTATTACAACGAGTACGGGGCATTCATTCCTTACGAAGAAGATGAGGATGAAGAGTACGAAGAAGATTACGAGGAAGAAGAGAACGAAGCTGAGTCTGAGTCAGATGAAGCAGAAACTGAAGCTGAATCAGATGAAGCTGCCGAGGATACTGCATCTGATAATATTGAGCTGACAGACGAAGCTGAGGACGAATCAGACGAGGAAGTATCTGATGATGAAGAGGATACCGACGAAGACGAGGAAGAAACAGAGGAAGAGCCTGAGGCTGTTCCTGAGCCTGAAAAGAAGAAAAAGCGCGGCTTCTTCAGCAGACTTTTCGGAGGTAAGGACAATGATTAAGCAGCTCGTAATGGCTACGAACAATGCAAATAAGCTCCGTGAGGCAAGAGAGATACTTGCTCCTCTCGGTATAGAGGTGCTTTCACAGCGTGAGGCAGGGGCAAACTGCGAGCCCGAGGAAAACGGCAAGACCTTTAAAGATAATGCACTTATCAAGGCAAGGGCTGTATACGAAGCTGTAAAGCTGCCGACTATTGCCGACGACAGCGGTCTTTGTGTTGCAGCACTTGATGGACGTCCCGGAGTTTACTCCGCACGATACGCTCCTGAGGGACAGCACTGTGCAAAGCTCCTTGAGGAGATGAAGGACGTTCCCGAAGAAAAGAGAACTGCGTCATTCGAGTGCAGCATAGCTTATATTGACGACGATGAGGTAAAAGTAGTCGGCGGCGGCTGTATAGGACGTATCGGCTATGAAATGCGCGGTACAAACGGCTTCGGCTATGACCCTGTTTTCATGGTAGGAGAAAAAAGCATGGCGGAGCTCACCGCAGATGAAAAGAACGCAATAAGCCACAGAGGTGCAGCTCTCAGAGGACTGTACGATTATCTGAAAGAAAGATTTGGTGAATGATATGCTTACAAGCAAACAGAGAGCATACCTGCGCGGTATAGCTTCAACATATGAGACCATATACCAGGTCGGCAAGGGCGGAGTTACAGAGGCAATGTGTAAGGATATATCCGCAGCTCTGACCAAAAGAGAGCTCATAAAGCTCAAGGTGCTGGACAATTCGGGCTGGACAGCGAGAGAAGCTGCCGACGCAATTGCAGAGCAGACAGAGTCAGAGGTAGTTCAGGTCATCGGTAACAAGTTCGTGCTCTTCAAGCGCAATGAAAAGGAGCCGGTAATCGAGAATATCCCAAAGGCTAAGTAATGAAGGTACTCATAATAAGCGGCACAAACCATAAGGGCTCATCTTACAGTATCGGACGTATTGCAGCTGATAAGCTGGCAAAGCCCGGGAATATCCGCGAGGTGTTCCTGCCCCATGACTTTGATGAGTTCTGCTGCGGCTGTACCAATTGTTTCTCAAAGGGGGAGGACAAATGTCCCCATGCGGCAAAACTTAAGCCGATAACTGAGCTTATCGATAACTCCGACGTTATCATACTGACATCTCCTGTGTATGTTTATCACTGCACAGGTCAGATGAAGGCACTGCTTGACCACTACGGCTGGCGCTGGATGGCACATCGTCCGGAGGAAAAAATGTTCAGCAAGCAGGCAGTAGTAGTCGCAACAGCTGCAGGAGCAGGTGTGAAGTCTGCAATGAAGGATATGGCGGACAGCTGCTTCTTCTGGGGGATACCTCAGACATATAACCTGGGAAAAGCAGTTGCGGCAACTGACTGGCAGAGCGTTAAGCCGAAGATAAAGGAAAGCATAAATGCAAAAGCTGACAGTATTGCAAAGAAGATACTCAGAAGGCAGGGAAAAGTACCTGTTCCGCTGAAAACAAAAGGCTTTTTCAAGCTCATGAGCCTTATACAGAGAAACGGATGGAATACTGCCGACGTGGACTACTGGAAAGCAAAGGGCTGGACAGGAAGCAGGCGCCCGTGGAAATGAAAGAAGTGATAGTATGCGCATAGGTATTTACGGAGGAAGCTTCAACCCCGTACATAACGGTCATATACATCTTGCAGAAACTGCCGTTAAAGAGTTCGGACTTGACAGGCTGTTCCTTCTTCCGTCGAAGAAGTCGCCCCATCGCTCAAGTGCAGAGTATGCTCCGGATGAGGACAGACTCGAGATGCTGAGACTTGCCTGCAAGGACAATTCTCTTCTGTCCGTAAGTGATTATGAGATTAAAAGTGACCGCGTGAGTTATACTATATATACTGTCGAGCATTTCCGCAGAGAATTCCCCGATGACGAGCTTTATCTCCTTGTGGGCAGTGATATGCTGCTGTGCTTTGATACATGGTACCGCTATGAGGAGATCCTGGCACAGGTAACATTATGTGTTATATCCCGTGAAAGCGGAGATATTCCTGCGCTGAGAGCAAAGGCCGCGGAACTCGGAAAATCAGGCAGGATACTGGTTTCCGAAGCAGCTCCTACAGAGGTCTCAAGTACCGAGATCAGAAAAAAAATTGCAAAAAATAAGGATTTCGCTTGCTATCTTGACGAAAATGTAGTACAATATATAAGATCGAAGGGATTATATTCAATCAGAGGTGAAGGAAAATTGCATTACGATCCTGATGATAAAAAGAAATATCTTAAAGCCAATCTTTCTGTGAAAAGGTACACACATTCACTCAATGTTGCTGCCGAGTGCAGAAAGCTTGCGGAAAAATACGGAGAAGATCCCGAGAAGGCATATTTTGCAGGACTTCTTCATGACATCTGCAAGGAGATGCCGGACGATCAGCAGAGAGCTCTTGTGGAAGAGAGCGGATATACAGTCTGCCGTGAGGAGCTTGAAACACGCTCCCTCCTTCATGGTATCGCTGGAGCTTATTTTATAAAGAAAGAATTCGGGGTTGAGGATATTGATATACTCAATTCCATAAGATTCCATACAGTGGGACGTGCAGGCATGTCCCGTCTTGAGGAAATTGTTTATATCGGCGACCTCATTTCAGCCGAAAGGGATTATAAGGATGTGGATAAGATGCGCAAGCTGGCATATACCGACCTCAATGCGGCAATGCTGGAGGCTTTCGCCTTCTCCATGAAGTCTGTGATAAAAAAAGGCGGAGTTATTCCGATTTGTACCGCTGAGGGATATAATTTTTACACAAGACTTTCAAAGGCAGAGAAATAAAAATACCGGAAAATTGAAAAGAGGACTAAGATGAACCGAGAAGAACGTAATGAGGAGTTAAACAACAGCACTTACGGCGCTCCGAGGCAGGTTAAGCCTCTTAGAAAACTGAAAAGGATCGATGCGCCAAGACCAGCAGAGCCGGAGTATCACGGATTACACGAGGCTCCTTCCATAGACATAAGGATCGAGGGCGAAGAGCCTCCGAGACCTCAGATAACTGAACAGCAGTACCACGGCCTTCATGAAAAGGGCAGGGACAGACTTGTTGAATCTGCTGATTATGATGACAAGCCGAATAAGAAAAAGAGCAGAAAGGATACCATTATCAAGCTGACTTCCATACTGCTCAGTATTGCAGCTATTGTTACACTGTTCCTTAATATGCCTATATTATGGTATAAAAAGAGCGGACAGCCTGACGAGCGTGTCTCAATTATGACATACTTCAAGCGCTGGCAGCCAACTGTCGATATCGAGGGTGAGCTTGAAAAGCCGCAGATGAACCTCAATGTGGACACTGACATCGTTCACGATGATTTCACTGACGGACTTGACCTTCCTCAGCTCGTTGAAGGTCAGTACACTGTGCTTTTCCTCGGATTTGACGAGGATCTGGAGCTCACTGACGTTATCTGGATCTGCCAGTTCGATATTGGAGGCGGAAAGCTCAATATCCTTCAGGTGCCCCGTGACTGTGCTGTTCCGAACTATACAGGAAATGAGACTACCAAGATCAACAGCGTATACACTTACGGTGATCCGAGTGTTAGCAAGATACAGCGTATTGTAAACTGCGTTCAGGACGACTTCGGTATACCGATAGACGCATATGTTACAACAGCCTGCTTTGATATTGTTGACATCGTTGACCTCATCGGAGGTATTCCGATGCACCTCGACAACGAGATCATTTACGAGGCTGACAAGATCATCCCAAAGGGCGATGTAGTGCTTGACGGCAAGCAGTCGGAGTGGTTCGTACGTTTCCGTCATGAATGGCTTCAGGGCGATATAGGACGTGTACAGAACCAGCGACGCTTCATGCAGGCTGCCATGAAGAAGCTCCTTGCTATTGTAAAGGACGAGGGAAAGCTCAAGCTTTACAGCTACCTCAATACTATCTATAAAAACAAGTGGATAGCTACAAATATGAGTGTTGAAGATCTCAGCAAGCTTGCTGATCTGGGCTCAACACTTACTATGGAAAATGTAAGTGTTGATATGGTGCCGGGTGAAGATGCAGATTACTATTACGGCCCGGGACCTGACGACAAGTACAGTATCTACTCTATCCACAAAAGAGCGACCATAGACAAGCTCAATGAGAAATTCAGACCATATCAGCGTCCTATGCTGCTTTCTGAGAGTAATATCCTTGAGTTTGTTGAAGAATATGATTACCAGTATGAATTATATGATGATACGGGAATGACCTTTGAGGAGCTTGAAAAAGCTACAGAGCCTCTCAGAAATCCCGATATGAGACCAGCGTGGAAGGAAGATGAATAAATGACTGAACAGGAAAAACTTGAACTTATCATAAAAACTCTCGACAGCAAAAGAGGCGAGGATATACAGGCTATCAAAATATCTGACCTGACCATTCTTGCTGATTATTTCGTAATAGTAAACGGTACCAGCAACACTCATGCAAGAACTCTTGCAGACGAGGTAGAATTCGTTCTTTCGCAGAAGGGCATCGAGCCTCAGCGCCGTGAGGCAGATACAGGAAATACCTGGATAATTCTTGACTATGCTGATATAATCGTTCATGTTTTCTATAAGGATACCCGTAATTTCTACAAGCTTGAGGGCTTGTGGGCTGACGGTGAGCAGATAGATATCAGCGGTCTTATCACCAAGGAGTGAATAGTTTGTTAGATCAGAAGGAAAGAGGAAAAAAGATCTGCATCGCCATGGCAGTGTATGTTGTCGCAAAAGCTGTGCTTAACATGGTGCTTGCAGGACAATTCAGCCTTATGACAATTCTTGTGGCACTTGCAGAGGCTGCGGCATTCTTTGTCTGGTTCAAATATGTGAACTACGTTCTTGCAGCAGTACTTGCCCTTATCGCAATAGTTTACCTGCCTCAGAATTTAAGCAATATCGGTGCAAACTGGATATATCTTTTAGAGGGAGTCATCGACATCGCCTGTGCAGCACTGCTGTGTTTTAACCGTGATGTCAAAAGCGTATTTTACAGATTACCAAATATTTAATAATTAATAATAAAGGAATGATATTACAATGAGCAGATATGATTTCACATCTGTTGAAGCCAAATGGCAGAAATACTGGGAAGAACATGAGACCTTCAAGACCGATGTGTGGGACTTCAGCAAGCCTAAGTTCTATGCACTGGATATGTTCCCTTATCCTTCGGGAGTTGGTCTCCACGCAGGTCACCCCGAGGGCTATACAGCAACGGATATAGTATCACGCATGAAGCGTATGCAGGGCTATAACGTACTCCATCCAATGGGTTATGATTCCTTCGGACTTCCTGCCGAGCAGTATGCCGTAAATACCGGAAATCACCCAAATGGCTTTACTCAGGAGAATATCAAGACCTTTTCCAAGCAGCTCAAGGAGCTCGGCTTTGACTATGACTGGTCAAAGATGATAGCTACCTCTGATCCCGAGTTCTACAAGTGGACACAGTGGATCTTCAAGCAGCTCTACAAGGACGGCTATGCAAAGTACATCGATATGCCTGTAAACTGGTGTGAGGAGCTGGGAACAGTTCTCTCCAATGATGAGGTCATCGACGGAAAGTCAGAGCGCGGCGGCTTCCCTGTAGTCAGAAAGAATATGAAGCAGTGGGTCATTGACCAGCCTGCTTTTGCTGAGAAGCTTCTTGAGGGCCTTGATGAGATAGACTGGCCTGAGTCAACAAAGGCTATCCAGCGCAACTGGATCGGCAAGTCCACAGGTGTTGAAGTAGAATTCGACATCGTTGGCGGCGGAAAGTTCTCCATCTTCACGACCTGTATTGAGACGATATACGGTATCACATTCATGGTTCTTGCTCCCGACGGAGCTGTTACAGAGAGTCTCCTTGACCGCGTACAGAACAGGGAAGAGGTCGAGGCTTATATCGCAGAGACAAAGAAGAAAAACGACATGGACCGTACAGAGCTCAACAAGACAAAGTCAGGCTGCGAGCTCAAGGGCGTTACTTGTATAAACCCGGTAAACGGCAAGGAAGTTCGCATGTTCATCGGTGATTTCGTACTTGCAAGCTACGGTACAGGTGCAGTTATGGCTGTTCCAAGCCACGATCAGCGTGACTTTGAGTATGCAATAGCTCATAATATTGATATGATACAGGTCATCGACGGCAAGGACAGTCACATCGACGTTTCCGATGCCGCAATGGAAAAGACAGAATATCTCGGCAAGGGGTACAAGCTTATCAATTCCGAAGAGTTCACAGGTCTTACCGTTGAGGAAGCTAAGGAAGCTATAACTCAGAAGCTTGAAAAAATGGGCAGAGCAAAGCGCACCGTAAACTATCACTTCCGTGAGTGGATCTTTGCTCGTCAGCGTTACTGGGGCGAGCCTGTTCCGATAGTCCACGGTGAGGACGGTGAGATACACGTCCTCGATGACGATGAACTCCCACTCATTCTTCCCGAGCTGGATGACTATAAGGGAAAGAACGGCAAGGCACCTCTTGAAAACGCAACAGAGTGGAAGAAGTACGACAGGAACGGTATCAAGGGCACACGAGAGACCTCTACTATGCCCGGAAGCGCAGGTTCAAGCTGGTACTACTTCAGATATATAGATCCCCATAACGACAAGGAATTCGCAAATCAGGAGCTCCTGAAGCACTGGATGCCTGTAGACCTCTACATAGGTGGTCCCGAGCATGCTGTAGGACACCTTATGTATTCACGTATCTGGAACAGATATCTCTATGATAAGGGCCTTGCTCCAACTAAGGAACCCTTCAAGAAGCTCGTTCATCAGGGTATGATCCTTGGTGAGAACGGTATAAAAATGGGTAAGCGCTTCCCTGAGTTCGTTGTAAATCCTTCTGATATAGTAAGGGATTACGGCGCTGATACGCTCCGACTCTATGAGATGTTCATGGGACCTCTCGAGGTCAGCAAGCCATGGAGCAAGAATGGTGTTGAGGGCGCAAAGAGATTTATCCAGAGAGTATGGAACTTCTTCACAGAGGCTGAAAATCTCACTGAAGAAAATGACGGCGCTCTTACAAAGGTATACCATCAGACAGTCAAGAAGGTTACAGACGATTTCGAGAAGCTTGCCTTCAATACAGCTATCAGTCAGATGATGATATTTGTCAACGCAGTATACAAGAACGGCAAGTGCCCGAGAGAGTATGCTGAGGGACTTATCAAGATGCTGTCCTGTATCACACCTCACATGGGCGAGGAGATCTGGAACATCATGGGACATAATGATACTATTGCTTTTGAGAGCTGGCCGACATATGATGACGAGCTCTGCAAGGAGGATACTATCGAGATCGTTGTACAGGTGAACGGCAAGGTTAAGGCAAAGCTGAATATCGCTGTTGACGAGGACAAGGATTCTGTAATGGAAATGGCTCTTTCCGACGATAAGGTAAAGGAGTCTATTGACGGAAAAACTATTATCAAGCAGATATATGTACCAAATAAACTTGTTAATATTGTTGCAAAATAACGAATTTTTGTCTGAACGAAAAAAAGCTTGACAACGAGCAGAAAATGTGGTAAACTTATACTATATTCTTTTATAATAATTAAGTAAATCTGCTATATATTTGGGGTATATGCTGACTAACACCTTCAGGGTGATTAGGATAGAAGCTTAGGAGCTCTGCTCCGAGCAACCTCTGAACAAGGGAGGGAAATTTAGTGGCAGAAGTTCGTGTTGGCAAAAACGAGTCTTTAGACACAGCTCTTAAGAGATTTAAGAGATCATGTGCAAAGGATGGCGTAATTGCTGAGGTTCGTAAGAGAGAGCACTACGAGAAGCCTTCGGTAAAGCGTAAGAAGAAGTCTGAGGCAGCTCGTAAGCGTAAGTATTGATCTTGCGGAATTATTAATGTTGATAAAAGCGGGCTGCGGCTCGCTTTTTCATTTGTTGAACGGAGTTGACAAAAAGTTTGGGATTAAGACACATTATTACAAAAACTGACGTAGACTATGCATTCAGGAAAACAGTGAATATTACTCCTGATTTCCTGAAAAAGCACGGCATAAAGGGATTGATTCTCGATGTTGACAACACGCTCACGACTCATGACCACCCTGTTCCTGCAAAGGGGATAAAAGAGTGGCTTGACAAAATGAAAAATAACGGCATAAAGCTTATAATAGTATCAAATAACAATGCTGAAAGAGTAAAGCCCTTTGCTGAGCCGCTTGGGCTTGACTTTGTAAGCGACAGCGGAAAACCGCTGAAAAGGGGATACAGGGCAGCAATGAAGAAAATGGGCCTCACTCCGTCTGAGACCGCCGCAGTTGGTGATCAGCTCTTTACCGATGTGTGGGGAGCAAATTTCTCTGGAGTAAAAATGCTGTATGTTGAGCCTATGGAACTTGAACCTAAAAGTAAGCGCTTCATACGATTCAAAAGAGTACTGGAAAAGCCCTTTCTTCCGAAAAATTTTGCCGATGATGCAAAGGAGAAATTATGATAAAGAAAATACTTGTTATCCACGGTCCTAACCTTAACCTGCTGGGAGAGCGTGAGCCGGGAGTTTATGGAAACTCAGGCATAGACACTCTCAACAGCAATATTATCGACCGTGCCAAGGAACAGGGACTGGAGTGCGAGATCTTCCAGTCAAACCATGAGGGAGCTATCATTGATAAGCTTCATGCCGCAAGAAAGACATTTGACGGCGTTATACTCAATGCAGGAGCATATACACATTACAGCTATGCTATACGCGACGCTATAGCAGCAATAAAGATACCGGTAATAGAAGTACATATCAGCAATGTTTTCGCACGTGATGAATTCCGCTCCAAGTCTGTTATAGCTCCTGTTTGCAAGGGAAGCATAAGCGGCTTTGGTTTCGGAAGCTACTACCTTGCAGTTCAGGCTCTTGCGGAGCTCTGAGAGGTGCGAGATGACAAGATTAGAAAAGCTTTTTGATGTTTTTGAGGGAGCTGACTGCGCTCTCATAACATCAGACATAAACAGAAGATATTTTACAGGTATGAAGTCCTCTGCAGGAGTGGTGCTTGCGTTTCCCGAGAAAGCGTATCTGCTCATAGATTTTCGCTACATCGAAAAGGCAAGAGCATCGGTTAAGGACGCAGAGGTCATAGAAATGAAAAAGCTTTATCCGCAGCTCATGGAGCTGCTGAAAAAGCACGACGCAAAAACCATAGCCATTGAGTCCGAGACAATGACGGTCAAGGAACTCCATGCCTACGAGCATTTCTTTACTGAGTTTGAGTTCGTTCATAACGATTCTCTCAGCAACGCCATCAGCACTCTCAGAATGACAAAGGGTGAAGAAGAGATAGAAAATATCAGAAAGGCTCAGGCTATTGCAGAGAAAGCCTTCGATGAGCTTCTTGGCTTCATAAAGGTCGGCGTTACAGAGCGCGAGATAGCTCTTGAGCTGAACCGGCTTATGTACGCTTACGGAGCTGAGGACCTTTCCTTTGATACCATTGTTCTGTCGGGAGCAAATACATCTATGCCTCATGGTGTTCCATCAGACAAAAAGGTGGAGAACGGTGAATTCGTTCTTATGGATTTTGGTGCGGTGTATAACGGCTACCACAGCGACATGACAAGAACTGTATGTGTGGGAGAGCCTGATGAGGAAATGAAGAAGGTCTACGATACAGTGCTTCAGGCTCAGCTTGCAGGTATAGAGGCAGCAAAAGCAGGCATAACAGGCAGTGAGCTTGACAAGGTTTCCCGTGACATCATAGAGCAGGCAGGTTATGGAAACTGCTTTGGACATTCTCTCGGACATGGTGTCGGTATGGAAATACACGAAAAACCGAATGCTTCGCCCAATTATAAGCTTCCTCTCAATGAAGGTGCGGTTGTCACTGTTGAGCCGGGAATTTATATAGCAGGCAAGTTTGGCGTGAGAATTGAAGATTTTGTCATTTTGACTGAAAACGGCTGCAAAAACTTGACAAAAACTGCAAAAAATCTCATATCTTTATAATAATATCACATTAGGTATTGCAAAAATCCCAAAAATGTGATAAAATAAAGTATCATATTAATTTGAAAAATACGGAGGTATTTATAATGATTTCAGCAGGAGATTTCAGAAACGGCGTTACCTTTGAGCTCGACGGTCAGGTAGTTCAGGTTATTGAATTCCAGCACGTTAAGCCAGGTAAGGGTGCTGCTTTTGTAAGAACAAAATATAAGAACGTTATCACAGGTTCAGTTGTTGAAACTTCTTTCAACCCAACAGCCAAGTTCCCTACAGCTTACGTTGAGAGAAAGGATATGCAGTACAGCTACAACGACGGCGACCTTTATTACTTCATGGATCTCGAGACATATGAGCAGGTTCCGATCAGCGCTTCTATCCTCGGCGACAGCTTCAAGTTCGTTAAGGAAGAGATGATCTGTAAGATCCTTTCATACAAGGGCAACGTTTTCGGTGTTGAGCCGCCTAACTTCGTAGAGCTCAAGGTTACACAGACTGATCCCGGCTTCAAGGGCGATACAGCTACAAATGCTACAAAGCCTGCTACACTTGAGACTGGTGCAGAGATCAAGGTTCCGCTCTTTATCGATGAAGGCGAAGTTATCCAGGTAGATACAAGAACAGGCGAGTATATGTCAAGAGCATAAGCTCACACTTTTAGATTATACTATTTCGAGAGGAGGAGCTTGCTATGAAGCTTACCGAGAAAATGTCATATTTACAGGGACTTATCGACGGTCTTGAGATCGATTCTTCCACTAAGGAGGGAAAGGCTCTTATACAGATGTCTGAGGTAATGTCAGAGCTGGTTCTGTACGTTGAGGATCTTCAGTCACAGGTGGACGAGCTCACAGAGCTCTGCGATATCCTTGATGAGGATCTTGGCGCAGTTGAAGACGATTTCTATGATGATGACGACTATGACTGCGACGACTGTGATGAGTGCGACGACGACGATTGGGACGAGGACGATGAATTCGACTTCGACGATGATGACGATGAGCTTTATGAGATCACCTGTCCTACATGCGGAGATACTATTCTTCTTGACGAGGGCATGATCGAAGAGGGCTCCATGAACTGTCCTAACTGCGATGAGCTCCTTGAGTTTGATTACGATGATCTTACTATCGAGGATTTCGAGGATAAGGCAGAAGAGCCTGAAAAGAAATAAAATCGAAGGACTGCGATCAAATCGCAGTCTTTTTTCTTTTTGTATGAAAGGCGGATACAATAAGTATCCGCTTATTTTATTTGTTTTTGGGGCTTGCTATGATAACCGGACATGTTATATAAGAAAAATGATGTCAATATTACAAACATAATAAAAAAATAATGCTATAAATTATTTATATTGCGCTATAACATGTGTTTTGTCCACCTAATCCGCAAAAATTCGGTTGCGAATCTTTGCGCAAAATGATATAATTAATTAAAATTGGAGTATAAAATACGTTAATAATGACGTATCGAAGAAAAACTTTTTGTCATTGTGTACAAAATGGTATTAATGAAAAGTGGGATATTAAAATTGAAGGAGGAATTATCATGAAACATTTTAACCCCAGGAAAGCTGCGGCTTCTATCCTGGCGGCTGCAGTGGTTGCTCTGCCTGCTGTTACGGCATCTGCAAGCATTGTAAGCACACCTGCAGGTGCTGCATCTACCATCAATAATCCTATCATCTGGGCTGACGTCCCTGATGATGACATTATCAGAGTCGGTGACACATATTATATGGTCAGCACGACCATGTTCTTCAGCCCCGTTGCTCCTATTATGAAGTCCAAGGACCTTGCTAACTGGGAGATCTGCAACTATGTATGCGACATCTACGCTAACGGAGATGTTCAGAATCTTAAAAACGGCAAGCATGATTACTCACACGGACAGTGGGCAACATGCCTTCGCTACAATGAAAAGAAGGGCAAGTATTATGCTTTCTTCGGAAGCTATGGCTCAAATAAGTCCTACATCTGCTCTACAGATGATATAGAGAACGGTGAGTGGAACCGTGTTGAGCTCAATGGTATGTACCATGATGCTTCTATCCTCTTTGATGACGATGGAAGGAACTACCTCGTTTCAGGTGCAGGCGGTACATGCAGCATTAAGGAGTTCAATTCTGACATGACTGGCTGGAAGTCAGGCGGACTTGAAAAACAGCTCTTCAAGACCAATTTCAATAATCTGGCAGGTGAGGGCTGGCATATCCAGAAGATAAACGGTTATTACTATATATTCGGTATCGCATGGCCGTCAGGTCATGGCAGACTTGAGTTCGTTTACCGTTCAAAGAGCCTCACAGGAAACTGGGAAAGCAAGACGATCCTTGACTCAGGTCTTGGTTCTTACGGAAGCGGCTGCGCTCAGGGCGGTATCGTTGATACTCCCGACGGCAAGTGGTACGGACTCCTTTTCCAGGATCACGGCTCCGTCGGACGTATCCCTGTCCTTGTTCCGGTTACATGGCAGAATGACTGGCCTATGATGGGTGTAAACGGAAAAGCTCCTCTCACCCTTGATCTTGGCACAAACAAGGGTACTGACCTTGCAGGCGATGACAGCTTTGATTACAAATCAAATGATCTGGCTCTTGAGTGGCAGTGGAACCATAATCCTGATAATTCCGCATGGTCTGTTACAGAGCGTGAGGGCTGGCTCAGACTGAAGAACAAGAACATGGCTTCGCATCTTCTCAATGCGCGTAATACTCTTACAATGCGCACAGAGGGTCCTGCCTGCAGCAGCTATATCAAGCTTGATGCGAAGAACATGAAGCCCGGCGATTACGCAGGCCTTTCAGCATTCCAGCTCAAATACGGCTGTATAGGTGTCCGTGTTGACGATAATGGCGGAAAGAAAGTCTATATGTCCGTAAACAGCGGAAGCGATGTTGCAACTACATCCAACAAGATAGTTGCAGAACAGAATATGAACGGCGATGAGATATATCTCAAGGTAGACTTCAAGTACGCTAATGTAAATTCCGACGGAAGCGCTTCCAATAATATAGACAAGGCTAATTTCTATTACTCATACGATGGTCAGAACTGGACCAAGCTTGGTCAGGAGCTTTCGATGTCATATGATCTAAAGCTCTTTACCGGCTACAGAAGCGGTATTTACAGCTATCCTACAAAGACTACAGGGGGCTACGCTGATATTGACTTCTTCGAATATGACCGCCAGACATGGAATGGCTGCAACGGAAGCAAGGTACTTAGCGGAACTCCTGTTATAATTGAGCCCGACGAAAATGGATATTACTTCCACAATACATTCGAGAGCGGTACAGATTCCTGGACAGGAAGAGGCTCAGCAAAGGTTGCTGCCGATAAGACTGAATTCTATGAAGGCGCAGGTTCCCTTGCCTGCACTGGCAGAGAAGCAAGCTGGAACGGTGCATCACGTGCACTTTCATCTGCTGTATTCAAGGCAGGACAGGAATTCAGCTTCAGTACCAATGTCAAGTATACAGAAGGACCTGCTTCACAGAAGTTCTATCTTACCCTTCAGTACAATGATGGTACTGAGACAAAGTACGACAAGATCGCAATTCTTGAAGACGTGCCAAAGGGTGAGTGGGTTCAGCTGGCAAATACAAATTACAAGATACCCGATGGAGCAACAGACCTTCAGATGTATGTCGAGACAGATTCAGATGAGTATAGTTTCTTCGTTGACGAATCCATAGGAGCTGTTGCAGGAACTGCAATTGATGGTCCAAAGGCTGAAAGTGTCATACTCGGCGACGTTAACGGCGATGAAGTTGTCGACAGCTTCGACATTTTAGCTGCAAGAAAGGGACTTATTGCTGAAAGGTTTGATGACTCCAGAGCTGAAAGAGCAGCTGACGTAGACAAGAGCGGCAAGGTGGAAATCAACGACATAGTTCAGATACAGGGCTTTGTCCTCGGAAGGATCACCGAATTTGGCAAGGAAGCGTAATTACTTGTCAGATCCTGAAAAAAAGTGTATGTTCTTTTTGAAAAAGAAATTTATAATATTATGTGCGCGGTTTTTAAAGCGTAATTGAAATCTTTTCATACATTTTAACTCCTCAATGAGAAAAACCGCAGCATTCATAGCGAAGCTGCGGTTTTTTTCATGTATCACTGAATGAGGAATAAACTGAGGATGTATGTATATTACCAAAAAGGTCATTATTATTATAGCAGTTAAAAATAGTCTATCATGCACAAATAAGGTGAATGATAACAGGGGAATTAAAATTGGCTTTTTCGGACTCAGCCTTCATACAAATATACAGTCTTATGGCAAAGGCTGAGTTTGTTTGAGCCGAAAAGGAGGAATACTTATGAATATGACAAAGAGAGCTTTTGCCCTTGCAGTAAGCATGGCGGCTGCGATGTCGGCGGTTGATATCGGCATTCCGCAGAGCAGCGTTATTGCGGCAGATACACAAGCTGTATTTTATGTTGCGCCCGACGGCAGTGACAATGGCGACGGTTCTATTGGCTCGCCATTTGCAACTCTCGAAAGAGCGCGTGACGAGGTCAGAAAAATCAACGGCAGTATGACAGGCGACATCGTTGTCTATCTTCGCGGAGGTGACTATCGTATCACTAAGCCTGTGGAGTTCGACACAAGAGACTCGGGCAGCGGCGACCATACCGTCAGGTATGAGGCGTATGAGGGAGAAACTCCCGTCATAAACGGCGCAGCAAAGGTCACAGGCTGGAAGAAATACAATGACAAGCTGTGGGCGGCACCTCTGGACAGAGATTATAAGCTTCGTAATCTCTATGTAAACGACCGACGTGCAAATATGGGCAGTGTGCAGGTACAGGCAAAGGGCGGTTACGGTGATTACAATATAACAGCAGGTCAGGCAAGTTGGGCCTGGGTCTCGGGAAAAAAGAGTGATGGTATCAAGTACGATGCAGGCTCGCTGCCAAAGATAACCTCAAACTTTGATGATCTGGAGGTCGTAAACGGCACAACATGGAATGAGAATATTGTATGCTCCCGAAATATAAAGTACGAGGGAGGCAGCATGATCTTTCTTATGCAGCAGCCATACGGCGCTATAGCTCAGACTCCCGGCTGGGGTGCAGGCTTCTCAACAGGCGGTACCGATACAATATACAATGCTTTCTCATTCGTTGACAGCGAGGGAGAGTTCTACTTTGACAAGACTGCTAAAATGCTGTACTATTATCCTCGAAACGGCGAGGATATGACAACGGCAGATGTTGAAGCTCCTGTTGCTGACGGTCTTATCAAAATTGCAGGCAAGTCTACGTCAGAGCGTGTAAAGAATATAAGCTTCAGCGGTATAACCTTTGCCAATACCGACTATCAGCTCACAGATGTTGCAGGCTCTCACGGAAAGGCTACATGTCAGGCTGCACAGACATATACTGCATTCGCTGATTCAAACTGGCATAATATGAAGTATGAAATGGCGGATACACTTCCCGCGGCTATCCACATCACAAGCAGCGACAGCATCAGCCTCACCGGCAATGTTGTCAAGCATACGGGTGCGGACGGAATCTCCATGACCAATGATGTTATTAATTCTGAGGTTCGCGGAAATTTCGTTACCGATATAACCTCCAGCGGTATAACAGTCGGCCATCCTCAGCATATCTATATCGGGGACGCCGCAGGAAATAATAAGGAGAAGTTCCCGAAGGGCGTTGAGGGCATATGCAAGAACGACGTTATTGCCGAAAACCTGCTCTATGACATCAGTGTTGTTCATGGCTTCGGCGGATGTGCGGCAGTTACAGCATATTACGTTGATTCTGTTAAGATACTCAACAACACCATTGAAAAAACAGCATACAACGGCATCCACCTTGGTTGGGGCTGGTGCAACTTCAAAGACAGCACGACCTGCCGTGACAATCAGATATGCTATAACAGAGTTATAAACTCCCTTAACAGACTCCACGACAGCGGTGGTATCTATACTATCGGTCAGATGCCCGGAACAATAATCAACGAGAACTACATTCAGGGAATACCTGCAGGAGGCCCCGGCTGGCCTACATACGGTCTCCACAACGATGAGGGCACAGCTTACATCAAGGAAATGGACAATGTTCTTGAGATAAGCCCTAATGTTACCTACACCATCAATTGCGAGGACTATGGTCAGAAACATGACCTCACTATCAAGCGTACATACGCTACTGTCAATAAAATGGGCAAGAATCCGCCTACAAGCGATATAGATACACCTATCGTTGTATCGGATAATGTCTGGCCGTTTGCGCAGTACAAAGTATGCCTCAACTCAGGTATATCCGATGAAAACCGTGGTCTTATGCCTTCATGGCTGAAGTCGGCGGCAGACTACGCATTCCCTGCAAGCTGTGCAACTACATGCAGCAGCAAGCTTCCTGTAAGAAAGGTGAACGGAACGGTCTGGATAGCTCCCGACGGCACTTCAAGCTTCAATGCAGGAGCTGACATGACTAAGGCAAGGGGAACAGCAGGTACTATCAAAACTCCTTCAAAGGAAGGCGAATACAGGATATATGTTCTTGACGCAAGCGGTAAGGTGCTGGGCAAATCCTCGCATCTCCTCCGTCTTAAAGGCACAGGAAGTGCAGACGACGGCGACGTTATTGAGGCAGAGGCATGTGATTACAAGTCGGGTATCGATACAGAGAGCTGTTCAGAAGGCGGAAGCGACGTTGGATATATAGAAAACGGCGACTATATCGGCTTTAAGAATATAGACCTGACAGGTGCAGATAAGATAGACTTCCGTGTAGCTTCAAACGGTTCGGACGGTACTATTGAGGTAAGACTTGACAGCCCTGACGGAAAGCTCATTGGCAAGACTGATGTTACAAGCACAGGCGGCTGGCAGACATGGACGACCAAGAGCAGTAATATTGAATCGGTGAGCGGCAAGCATGATGTTTATCTGGTATTCACAGGCGGAGAAAGCTACCTATTTAATATAAACTGGTGGAAGCCTAATACTCCATCAGGTGAGTACATTTCCGGCGACCTCAACGGCGACGGAGTTGTTGACAGCTTCGATATGTGTCAGATGAGAAGAGCAGCTGTGGAAGGCGACGCAGAACGCTTTGAGGCAGCTGATGTGAA
Organism: Ruminococcus flavefaciens; assembly: GCA_004554385.1. Taxonomy (GTDB): domain Bacteria; phylum Bacillota; class Clostridia; order Oscillospirales; family Ruminococcaceae; genus Ruminococcus; species Ruminococcus flavefaciens_T. Next base: position 4,573 of record SFMO01000202.1, on the reverse strand, counting down.
CTGTGACGACGTAATAGATGAGGAAGATCTTGTGCTTCTGAAGAAGTTCATACTTGGCGAAATAAAATCATTTGAATAAGATAATGCAGGAGCGGAGATTTCCGCTCCTGTTTTTGTTGACGGCTGACGAAAAAAGTGATATAATCAATAAGCATGAAAAATTGGAAGGAAGTTCTTATGGAGAAGATATGGAAGTTTATTAAGGCTCAGCCTGTGATGGCAGCCGCATTTGTCTTGGCAGCTGCGACAGTGTTTATTGTTCCGCCCGATAAGGAGTATATCGGATACTGCAACAGGACTGTGCTGATCGAGTTATTCGCATTAATGGCGGCTGTTGCTGGGCTCAGGAGCATCGGCATATTCGATACAGCAACACGTATCATATTGCAGAAAACCGGAACTGTACGAAAGCTTGGCATAGTAATGATACTGATATGCTTTTTCAGCGCAATGCTGGTCACCAACGACGTGGCGCTCATTACATTTGTGCCGCTGACGCTGCTTATCTACGGCAGTATAAAGGACGACAAGAGCCTGATACTTACTATAGTGTTGGAATCTGCTGCGGCGAATCTGGGAAGTATGATGACTCCTGTGGGTAATCCTCAGAACCTCTTTCTCTACGATAAATACGGCTTGACAGCCATGACCTTTGTGAAAATAATGCTTCCTGTGGGAGCTTTGGGACTTGCAGCGGTGCTTCTGATGACATTATTTCTGCCTAAGGATAAATGCGAAGCTCCAAAGCGCAGTGACTCTAAGATGCCTGTATTCAAGGCGGCAGTATATACAGCAGTTTTTCTTCTTTGTATTGCTGCTGTATTCAGGCTTGTTCCCGATTGGGTCTGCCTGATAGCTGCTGTTGCAGCAGCACTGATATGTGATGTAAAGCTGCTTCTGAAGGTGGATTACATACTTCTTGCTACATTTGTGTGCTTCTTCGTTTTTGTAGGAAATATTGCGCGTATTGAAGCGGTCAGCGACTTCTTTTCACATATACTTACAGACCGTGAGCTCATTGTCGGTGCTGTGCTTTCGCAGTTCATCAGCAATGTTCCTGCGGCTGTAATGTTGGCAGAGTTTACCGATAACGGTACACAGCTGCTTCTTGGTGTGGATATAGGAGGCTTCGGCACTATCATAGCCTCTATGGCGAGCCTTATTGCCTTTCAGATATACCGCGGCTCGGTAAAAGCTCGTACAGGCAGATACATGGGAGTATTTACTCTTGTCAATTTCGGACTCCTTGTGCTTTTGCTTATGGTACAGCTTTTCATCTCACATATTTGAATACTAAACAGAACGGGAAACTAAGGGGCAACTTTTAGTTTCCTTTTTTTGAAATAATTTTTGTTAAAGACTTGACAAGTTTGTTGATAATGTGTATAATGTGTATATACACTTGCGCAGCTTGTAACAATGGCAATAATTGACATCTGCTGCGCATTGATGTATAATAAATATTGCTATATATTTTTTATATACTAAGCAATAATTATTGGAGGATGAAAATGCAGAAAAAACACAAGCTGCTCACGCTCCTGCTTGCAGGACTTCTGTCGGTCAGTGCCTTCGGATGCAGTATGCAGGCTGATGACGGCTCTTCAGACAGCAAGACAACTGAAGCAGATGACGCGGACGGAGCAAAGGATGGAAAATCTGACGGGCATAAGTCGGACGATGACAAGTCCGAGAAGGAGAGAAGGCCGCAGGACGATTTTTACGACTACATCAACCACGATAATCTGATGAATACCGAGATCCCTTACGGTGAGAGTGCTACTTCATATTTTGCCGGCGCAGAGGTCAGTGAAGTAATTAAGAAGATGATAATTGACATCGGTAATTCCAATGAGAAATTTGCTCCCGGTTCAAATGAACAGCTTATCCATGATCTTTACAAACAGATTCTCGATTACAAGGAAAATGACACTGTTGTAAAAGAGATCATGGGAAACTGTGACAGAATTCTTGCTGCAAAGGATATTCAGGAGCTTTTCAGGCTTTGGGGAGATCTTTCTCGTAACTATGGTGCAAGTTCAATATTCAATTTTAATGTTCAGAGAGATTATCATGACGGTTCACGTTATTGTATCTAACTTCACCCGATTTCCAGCTTCATCGGTACAACACTTAAAGATATAAAGGATGACAGCCGAAATTGTAATAAAGCAAATGATATTGCAAGAGATATGCACAGAGTGATGGGCGATGACTATGAAACTGCTGATGAAAAGGGCAGACAGATGGTCTATCTCGCAATTGATATAGCCAATGCAACAGAAACCGAGGACAGTATGACACTTGAGAAGATGCTTTCTATACAGAAAACATCATTTGCCGAATTTGACAGCATAATGAGTAATGTGGACGGCTCTGTGGTAGAAATGTTCTTTGGTGATGCTGCCGGTCAGACTGACGGTATCTATGTTTATGAGCCCGAGCAGCTCAAGGCTGTAAACGACCTTATAACCGATGAAAACCTTGAAAAATGGCGTTCATATATCCTGACCAGTTACCTTCAGGAGATAGGAGGCTATATTCCCGAGAGCAATGACATCCTCAGGGATTACAATCCCGAGTCAAAGGAAGCTGAGGATGAAAGGGCAGCGACATTAGTAGAGGTGTATCTCCCTGTTTGTATCAGTGAGGAATATGCAGAGCGTTACTATACTCCTGAGATTGATAAGGGTATACATAAGCTCTTTGATGAGATCATAGACAGCTATGACGAACTTATCAACAATGCGGACTGGCTGACAGCTGATACAAGAAAACAGCTTGTAAAAAAGCTTCACGGTATCAAGCTTCTTACAACACCTACTCCGCGAGAGGTCGATGCAGCGGATGCGAAGCTTATCGGAGAAAACTTTTATGAGAGCTCTGTCAATATATCAAAGAAAAATGACATTGATGCTATAAAGAAGCTTCCCAGAAAGGTCAGCCTTGACGAGGTTGATATGTCGGCTGCGGAATTCAATGCCCAGTACCTGCCGTGCAACTGTATAAATATCACTGTTGCTATCATGCAGAAACCAATGTTCGATCCTGAAGGTGATAATGCTGTTAACCTCGGAGCTCTTGGAAGCGTTGTCGGACATGAGATAGGTCATGCATTTGATTCAAACTGCATAAACTACAACGCTGACGGTATTTATGACCCAACCTGGCTCAATGATGCAGATCTGAAGGTGCTGAAGGAGCGGGCTGACGTGCTTTCGGATTATTACAGCAAGTTTACCATTATGGAGGTCTATCATGTAGATGGTGAGCTTACCAATGGCGAGAACTATGCCGATCTCAGCGGTATAGAGTGTGTAACAAACCTTGTTGACGATGAAGAAGAACTGAAAAAGCTTTTCAAGAGCTATGCGGAGTCATGGAGCACGTTAGCGGTGGACTCTGATGCCATCAGCACACTAAAGCTTGATTCTCACAGTCCTGCCAAGGTAAGAGTAAATGCTGTCCTTGCCTCTAACAAGAAATTCAATGAGGTATATGATCTGAAAGAGGGCGATGGAATGTACATTGCTCCCGAGGAAAGGGTAAGCAGGTGGTAAGCGATGAGACTGGTATTTAAGCATTTATTCAAGAACATATGGGCACACAAGCTCAGGACCATAATGCTCATTCTTATCATTGCAGTTTGCAGCTTTGTTGCTATGATAAGCTTTGATATGAGCGGCTCTCTCAGCAGTATGATAAAGGGCGTATTTGCGGATTCAATGGGTACTACGGATATTGAGGTAGAAACCAAATCTCCTGTGGATGACAGTTTTGCCGACGGTGCTCCCGAATGTAATGTATTGAAAATGGCAGTAATGGGAAGCAGCTTTGACAGACACCTTGATTATGACAGCTCTTATGTCAACCGTACTCAGCTTTCTGTTTTTGGTCTGGAAGAAAAAACAGCTATCAAGATGGCTCTTGTACGCGACACTATCGAAATCGGAGATAAGAAGGCTGCTATTTCCGAGAGCTTTGCCGATGAGTTTGGATATGAAGTTGGCGACAAGATCATATTCCACGGCGAACAGGATAAGCCTGTAGAATTTACTGTAGGAAGTATAGAAAAGAAACAAGGAATCTTCAACTCAGGTGAAATTGCTGTAATAAGCATCGACGATATGAAGGAGCTTACATTAAGCGGTGAGCTTGAGATCACAGATATACTGGTTGACGTTGTCGATGACAGCAAGATCGATGATGCGGAAAAGTTCTTCAAGGAAAAATATCCTACAGCAGAGGTAGTCAATTTCCTGGAAAGCAAGGAAGTGAAGGATGCTATCAGCAGTATTACAAGAATATTCCTTGTACTCTTTGCTGTATGTATGCTTCTTGTAATATTCGTTACTATTTCAGTTTCAGAGCGTATGATCGTTGACAAGATGTCGGTTGTGGGAACGTTCCGAAGCCTTGGCATCTCGTCAAAAACCACTACATTTGCGCTCATGTTTGAAAATGCGATATTGAAATGCTCCCCTTTTGTTAGACAATGTGGTATAATAGAAATATACCAAAATGAAGTCTAACGAAAGGGGACATTTTTATGCCAAAAGGAAAACCAAACAAG
>SFMO01000029.1 GCA_004554385.1 Ruminococcus flavefaciens | reverse complement strand
TGAAACTCGATGGAATGTCACCTGTTGAATACCGTCTTGCCAAAGCTGCATAAAGCAACAAAGCGACCAAGCTTTGTCGCTTTGTCGCTTTGCATAAATTTTCTTTTAAATCTTTGTCTAACTTTTTGGGGTCAGTTCAAACAGTCTGGTGCGGTTTCTATATGCACAATGAGGGTACTATCGACCGCTTCAACCGCCTTTGGCTCAGCGACGAGGAGTATTCCGACTTATATGAACTTGATGATGACAAATGGCTGAAATCTGTCCTCACCGAGACAGACGAGGACGACTTCATGCTCTTCGGTGACATCGTAAAGCTTGGAACTCTCGGTGACGACGAGATACAGAAGCTTAATACTTTAGTCTCCGCCGCAGATCCGCTAAGCGCCTGCAATATACGCAAGGCTTCCGCCGAAGAAGCCGAGCCCGAGGTCATCGAGACAGAGTACAGCTTCGCAGACCTTGTCGTCAAAAACGAGATATACCGAGTTTATGCCTATACTCAGAGCTATGAACGCACGGTGCAGGACGACAGCGCCAATGAAGCTTTGAAGCTGGTGCAAGCCTCGCCCCTCTATGCAGAGTGGCGCGAGAAATGTGCCAAAGAGCTTGTGCCATTTGAATAACGAAAAAAGCCCGAAAGTACAGTGCTTTCGGGCTTTTAATGTATAATTTATATTAAGCCGTTTTCCTTTTTGAAGTCAATGAACTCCTCATATGTTCCCTGTCTGTCAAGACAGCCGTCTGGAGTTATCTCGATTATGCGGTTTGCTGTGGTCTGCATTATCTCGTGGTCGTGAGAAGCAAGAAGCACCACGCCCTTGAAGTTGATAAGGCTGTTGTTTACAGCGGTAATGCTTTCAAGGTCAAGGTGGTTTGTAGGACGGTCAAGCACCAGCACATTAGAGCCGAAAAGCATCATTCGCGAGAACATACATCTCACCTTTTCGCCTCCCGAGAGTACATTTACAGGCTTGTACACGTCATCTCCCGAGAAGAGCATCCTGCCGAGAAATCCGCGGAGATAGGTCTCTGTCTCGTCCTTTACGGAGTACTGGCGTATCCAGTCAAGTATTGACAGCTCACATCCGTTGAAGTACTCGGAGTTATCCACAGGCATATACGATGTGGTGACCGAAACGCCCCACTTGAAGCTTCCCGAGTCGGGCTGCTCCTCCTCCATGAGTATCTTGAACAGCATGGTTATAGCCTGCTCGCTCTCGCCCACAAATGCTACCTTATCGTTTCTGCCGAGGGTAAAGCTCACATTATTGAGAAGCTTTACTCCGTCTACGGTCTTGGTAAGTCCCTCCACCTGAAGAATGTCCTTGCCGAGCTCTCTGTCCATATCAAAGCCTATAAACGGGTATCTTCTGCTTGAAGCAGGGAGCTCCTCTACAGTAAGCTTCTCAATGAGCTTACGGCGTGAGGTAGCCTGATTTGACTTTGACTTATTTGCAGAGAAACGGGCAATAAAGTCCTTGAGTTCCTTAATCTTTTCCTCGTTCTTCTTGTTCTGCTGTTTTATCATGCGCTGAATGAGCTGGCTGGACTCATACCAGAACTCATAGTTGCCGACGTACATCTTTATCTTGTTGTAGTCGATATCAACGATGTGAGTGCAGACATTATTGAGGAAGTGACGGTCATGGGAAACAACGATGACCGTACCGAAGTACTCGGAGAGGAATTCCTCAAGCCAGCGCACTGCGTCAATATCAAGATGGTTTGTAGGCTCGTCAAGAAGGATTATGTCGGGATTGCCGAAAAGAGCCTGTGCAAGAAGGACCTTTACCTTTTCGTTACCCGAGAGTCCTGCCATCTGCGAGTAGAGTATATCCTCGGAAAGACCAAGTCCCTGTATGAGCTTCGAGGCATCTGACTCAGCCTCCCAGCCGTTGAGCTCAGCGAACTCGCCTTCAAGCTCGGAAGCCTTTACACCGTCCTCCTCTGAGAAATCCTCCTTTGCATAGAGAGCGTCCTTCTCCTGCATTATCTCATAGAGACGGGCATTGCCCATAATTACGGTGTCGAGGACAGTATACTCATCGTATGCGAAGTGGTCCTGTTTCAGAACGCTGAGGCGCTCCTCCTTTGGCATTGTGACCTCTCCTGAGGCAGGCTCCAGCTCTCCGCAGAGAACGCGGAGGAAAGTGGACTTGCCTGCTCCGTTAGCGCCGATAACGCCGTAGCAGTTACCGTTTGTGAATTTAAGGTTTACATTTTTAAAAAGTGTTGAGCCGCCGAACTGCACGCTCACATTAATTACTGTTATCATATTTTCTCCCTTCGTAAATCATAATTTAACGGCTTTGCCGTTAAATTATGAGTGAGTAGAGAGTAGTGAGTAGTAAGTAGTATTATGCAGCGAAGCTGCTTCTACTCTCTACTATCTACTCACTACTCACTCAAATCCAAATTTTGCTCCGCAAAATTTGGATTTACCGCACAACATTTTACATTATATCATAAAAGCTTTAGAATAGCAAGCTGCGCGGCATAAAATTTCATATTCTGCAATCCTTTTCCGCGAAAAAAGGCTGCGGCGGCTCGCCGCTTATACCATTTTTTCACAAGCTTGTAAAGACAAAAAAATCCCGACACCGAAGAACACTGAAACTTCGGTATCGGTTCAATGAGGATGATTTTCAAAAAGCCCTCGCAGGCTTACAGACAGGCATTTCCGCCGTCTGTGAGAGAATTGGAACTTCAAGGACCATTCTCTGTGTATTATCATAACACTTTGTGCTTACAAAGACAACTCATTTTTCGCAGATTAAGTGGACAAAATGAAGCTGTTTATACATTTTCACGAAAAAGTGGACCTGAGGTCCGCTTTTTATTATGCTCTTTTGGATTCTATTTCCTTCTCTATCTCCTCAGCACGTTTAAGAGCTGTATCGATATGGTCGCAGAAGTTCTTCTTGCCGACCTTTTCAACGAAGCCTGCCTTCTTCATTACCTTCATAGGCTGCTCATTTACATGAGAGAATACTACCTTTACGTTATGGCGCTCGCAGCGCTTTACGATACGCATAAGAGCTTCAACGCCCGTAGCATCAATAGCAGGTACGTTTCTCATTCTTATACAGAGCACGTCTATATCCTTGTCGCTGAGCACATACTTGTACTTATCTGTAGCCGCAAAGAACATAGGTCCGTTTATCTCGAATACACGGGTATTCTTCGGTATCTTCTTGAGGAGGATATTGTCGGGATCGGTGTCCTCATCGTCGATGTCCTTCCATGCATGAGCCTCAGTAACGTCTGCCATACGCTTCATAAAGAGAAGAGCTGCCATTACAAGACCTACGCCGATAGCAACAACAAGGTCGAATACAACTGTGAGTATCAGTGTAACGAAAAGGACTGCAATGTCGCTCTTGGGAGCTGTTTTCACTGTGTTTCTGATATTTCTCCAGCCGCACATATTATAAGCTACTATAAAGAGTATAGCTGCAATAGTCGGCATAGGGATAAGGGAAGCATAAGGCATGAGGAGCACAAGTATTATAACGAGCACCACTGAATGTACCATGCCCGCAACAGGTGTGCGTCCGCCGTTCTTTACGTTGGCAGCTGTACGTGCGATAGCTCCTGTAGCAGGGATACCGCCGAAGAATGCAGAGCCGATATTAGCTGCACCCTGTGCAACGAGCTCCATGTTTGAACGATGCTTTGAACCTATCATACCATCTGCAACAACGCAGGAGAGAAGCGACTCAACTGCCGCAAGGACTGCGATAGTGAAAGCATTTGGTATAAGAGCTCTTACCCTGTCGAATGTGACCTCGGGCACTGTGAGCTTCGGAAGTGAATTTGATATCTGATAGAGGTCGCCGATAGTGTTGACATTCATGCCGCTGAGCTTTACTATCGCGGAACAGACTATGACCGCGATGAGTGAAGCCGGTATCTTCTCCAGCTTTTTCGGCCAGAGTATGAGTATCGCCAGCGAGATAACGCCGATAAGCACCGCCATCCAGTTGATAGTATCCATAAAGAAGCCAATCGCCTTTACCTTTTCAACCGTCTCAATGGGCGAAGCAAATCCCAGCTTTTCCTGCATGATTTCCTTATCGAAGGTAAGTCCGAGGAAGTCCTTTATCTGTCCGATGAGGATAGTCACGGCGATACCGAAGGTAAAGCCTGTGGTGATAGTTCCGGGTATGTACTTGATGAGAGCTCCGAAACGGCAGAATCCCATGACGATAAGGATAATACCTGCCATGATAGCCGATATGGCAAGTCCGCTCATACCCTCTGTGGCAACAATGCCTGCAACTGTGGTAGCGAATGCCGCTGTAGGACCTGCTATCTGAACACGGCTTCCGCCTAAGAAGGACACGATAAAGCCTGCGATGATAGCTGTGTAAAGTCCCTGCTCAGGGCCTACTCCCGATGCAAGGGCAAGGGCGATAGACAGGGGCAGTGCTATGATAGCAACGATTATTCCCGAGATGATGTCCTTTACGAACTGCTCTTTGGTGTAGGTCTTCATTACCGAGAAAAGCTTTGGTTTGAGCTTTTCTTCTGTGGGTTTCAATACTTTTTCAGCCATATTTCCAACCTCTTTTTCAAAAAATTCTCTGTAAAAAACACGCAACGCTAACTATTATACTACTAAAAACAGCGGTTTTCAAGAGATTTCATACAGGGAGAAAAATTTTGTCGGATTATATATATTCCTGTCAGCCATGGAGAAAAACTGTAGCAATATAGCCTTGCAGAAAGCTGTCTGCGCACCTGACGCAAAAAAGCCACAAGGCTGTACCTTATGGCTTTTTCGTATATATAAGCTTACTTCTGTTCTCTTGTGACTGCCTTGCTTCCGAGGAAGGTCAGCAGGAAATATCCGCCGTATATCAGCACCACTACTGCTGCAGTGAAGATAACCGGCTTGATGTAATCGCCCGTTACAAGCAGGTCAAGACCGTATTTGCCAAATCTCATGCCCACGTATGCGTGGAGACAAGCCAGCAGCAGCGGCAGCAGGAAGAATATTCCTGACTGGCTGAATATGGACTTTGTTATGGCTCTCTCCTCTACGCCCAGCTTGCGGAGCATCGTATATCTCGGAATGCTGTCTGCACTCTCTGAGAGTTCCTTCAGTGCAAGGATAGCACCGCAGGATACAAGGAATATAAAGCCGATGTAAAGTCCGAGGAAGGTTACGATAGCGCCAAGTCCGATAGCCGAGTTCTTGGCTTCTGTCTTTGTGGATGCAGAATAGACACAGCCGCCTTCACCGCCTTTATAATATCTGAATGCGTTATTCCAATGTTCTTTTGCTGTTTTTTCAGCAGTGTCATATGCCTTCTTGTCAGATGCAGAGTAGTTGCCCAGAAAGTAATCAAACCCACGTCCCGATTCATCAACTGCATTATCGGGAACTATGAATATGCCTGCATTTATCGGCTGGAGATTCGGAAGAACAAAGCTGTTTATGCACTTTTTGAACTTAGGTCTGAGAGTATTGCCGAATACTGTTATCTCCTGACCTTCACCGAGAATGATGCTGTATGCCTCGGGCATGCCTGATGCGTTTGCACATACTGCGTATTCATCGCTGCCAAGCTCTATCTGCTTCATGCCGTAAAGCTTACGACAGTAGGCATAAAGAAGTTTTCAGACAAACATTGTAAGACTGGTACAGCAAGCTAAAAAATAACCGAAAGGGTGCTTACAATGATTGATATGATTTACAACCTCCGTGTGGGGGATATTCACGCCGCTGAGTTCTCGGACGAGTTTAACAAGCTGTGTATTCCGTTTGAAAACTCTCTGAGCGAGGAGCAGATCGATGTGTTTCACAAGATACTCGACTGCGTGAGCGATACCGCCGCCGCCGAGATGAGGGCTGCTTATAAGGCAGGCTTTAAGGACGGCGTTGCGTTGATGAAGGAAGTTCAGGAATAAGGATATTACTGTATTATCGGTATTTTTAGCAAGTAAAGCGTTTCGGTCTAATGGCTGAAACGCTTTTCTTCTACCACTTAAAAGAATTTCTAACAATATCGTGAGATACATTGACTTTTTCGACTGATTGTGCTATAATTTTTATAACCCATAATTGTATCACAAGATACAGGAAGGAATGAATCATGGTGGCAGTTAGCTACAATAATCTCTGGAAATTACTTATTGACAAAGGAATGAATAAGACCGAATTGAAAGAAGCATCGGGTATCAGCTTCAATGTTATGGCTCGTATGGGGAAGAATGAAACGGTTTCCCTTGAAAGCCTTGAAAAGATATGTATGGTGCTGAACTGCAATATCGGTGATATTATGGACATTACGACACAAACAGAAACAAGGACATTCTCGACCATTGAGCTTTTCGCAGGCGCAGGCGGTCTTGCTCTCGGTGTGGAAAAAGCCGGATTCAAAACGCTCGGTCTTGTAGAGGTGGACAAGGATGCTTCTGATACACTCCGCAGGAACAGACCAGAATGGCGTGTCATCAACGATGATATTGCCAATATCTCCTGCCTTGATCTGCAAGATTATTTCGGTTTGAAAAAGGGCGAGCTTGATCTGCTTTCAGGCGGTGCGCCTTGTCAGAGCTTCTCCTATGCAGGAAAAAGGCTCGGCCTTGAAGATGCCCGTGGAACACTGTTCTATCACTATGCGAAATTCTTAGAACAGCTCCAGCCTAAGATGTTTCTTTTTGAGAATGTAAGAGGTCTATTGACACACGATCATGGTAGGACTTACAAGACAATAACAGATATTTTTGAAAGTACAGGTTACACCATTCAGAAAAAAGTGCTGAATGCGTGGGACTACGGTGTTGCACAGAAGCGTGAACGACTTATCACTATCGGTATCAGAAACGATCTTGCAAATCAGCTCAAGTTCACTTTCCCCACACCACATGAATACAAGCCTGTTCTCCGTGATGTGCTGCTCGACTGCCCGAAGAGTGAGGGTACACCCTATTCGGAGTATAAGCGTAAGATATTTGAGCTTGTTCCTCCGGGCGGATATTGGAGAGATATTCCCGAGGATATAGCTAAAGAGTATATGAAAAGCTGTTGGTACATGGAGGGCGGAAGGACTGGTATTCTCCGCAGACTCAGCCTTGACGAGCCGTCGCTCACAGTGCTGACTTCTCCGAGCCAGAAGCAGACGGATCGCTGTCATCCGCTTGAACCCCGTCCGTTTACTATCCGTGAAAATGCCCGTTGCCAGAGTTTTCCCGATGAATGGCAGTTCTGCGGAAGTATCGGTTCACAGTACAAGCAGGTCGGCAATGCTGTACCCGTAAACCTTGCCTATGATATTGCAAAACAGATAAAAATAGCGTTGGAGGGATTATCATAATGTGGACACTTAGTTTCATCAGCGAAGAAGATTTTACAAAGCACGTCAAGAAAACCATTGAGAAGTACGGTGAAAAGCTGGAATCCTTTGATTTGAAGCGTTTTAACAAGAATATCATTGATCCTATCAAGCTGATTTTTGATAAGACCGTCTATCAGGCATCATGGGAGGAGATCGTCAGCAACGAGATTTTCCGTCAGCGTGATAAGTCCAACAACAATGATATAGGCTATTTTCACCAGAGAATATTCAACTATATCGACAAGTGCCATGTTCCCGATAACGGCAAAGAGGGCGGCTGGGACGTTATCTTTGAAAATCCCGATGGTATTTCTCTGCCCGACGGCAGCGTAGTGCATACTGTCTATGTTGAGATGAAGAATAAGCACAACACGATGAACTCCGCATCGGCAGGAAAGACCTTCATCAAGATGCAAAATCAGCTCCTTAATGATGATGACTGCGCTTGTTTCCTTGTTGAAGCGATCGCTCAGAGGTCGCAGAATATCAAGTGGGAGACTACCGTTGACAAGAAGAAGGTCGGTCACAAGCTAATCCGCCGTGTGAGCCTCGACCAGTTCTATGCTCTCGTGACCGGACAGGAAGATGCTTTCTATCAGATGTGTATGGTGCTGCCTTCTATCATTCAGAAGGCTGTGGATGAGCTTGAAGGCTCTATCGTTCCGCACGATACCGTCATTGACGAGCTGAAAGAGCTTGCTAAGAAGCAGAACATCGACGATGAGAACCTCGCTGTAGCTATGGCGGTGTATATGCTGGGGTTTGGGAGCTATAAGGGGTTTATTGAAGAATAATTTGGATTTTTAATTTTTTGTAAAGTGGGGTGATAAAATGAGATTTGCAATAGACAGATATGCAGTTGGCACGGAGAAAGAGGTTAGTGCCAGTGAATTTGAGGGACAATCGTACATTCCGGCTCGAAAGGAGAGATTTTATTGTCCTGAATGTGGCGAGTTGGTATATATTAGAAACGGTCAATATAATGTAAGTCATTTTTATCACCAAGAGAAAACGTCTCGTACTCCTGAATGTGATAAGCGTGTTGATGGTCGCTCAGAACTCACAATAAGCCAAAGAGTTGGTTTACCATTATTTATTACACAAATCGGTTCAGAAAATTTTCAACTTAGTATAGGTTTTCCGGCTCTTGGCAGTAAAACATTAGATAATGCAGCAAAATTCGATTGTACAGTTAAAATTTCTTCATATCAGCAATATAGAACCGTCAAAGTCAATCAATCAAATTTCTTGTCGGACAATACCACACTTATACCAATAGATTTCATTCCATTGTACGGAAGAAACTACTCAATTTCAATTGAGGGAAGAACACCACTCTATGATTTGCAAAGAAAATGGTCTGATTATGCAGACGGTTTTGAGTCAAACGGCGCTATCTTTTCTTATAGTGAAACAGGTGGAAAAAAGGTTCGTAGAGGTGATAGTATATCTACAAACAGATATTACTATGCTGTTGTTAAAAACGATTTTTTATATCATTCAAGTATCAGCCAAACCACGATTGGTAAGGTCATAATCAATAAGACCGTCTTCAAAATAATCAAATTTCAAATCGATGTGTCTGTTGATAGCAAAAGAGATTTTACACTTATAAGCTCATATATGAAGTCGAATTTTGGCGTATGGTTGTTAGAATGTCCGCCAGAGCTGATTCCTGTTTGGCCGCCTGTTGTTCAACAGGATTATATGATTCCCGTCAAAAAAGATTCAAATATAATTTGCGTAGTATCAAGTGGTAATGATGAACCGAATGTTTATTCTTATTCTGGTAATGCAGTATATAGAAAAGAAGTAAAAAACATATCAAAGGGGATACATACAGTCGAGCTTTCACTCGGCTTGTATCCGACTGTCTTATCGGTAGACAGAAAATATGTTGGAAGAGAAGTAACTTTTATTGCAAAGACACTTCAACATAGCGGTTATTCATACTGCTTTTCTTATATTAACTCCGCAGGTGAAGAAAGCGAATTAACTAAAATACGCAAAAATGATGTAGCGAAAGGCTTTATTTTAAAATCAAACAGTAAATTTGATATATATTTAGGCACTTCCGAAATGGTTTACAAGCGTTTCTCTGTTAGAGAACAACAAACCTCAATCACCGAAAACCAAGGAATTACAGAAATATCTCTGATTATAGGCTCAAATGTATATGACTGTATTAAATTCGATAATGATATAACACTCGATACAGATATAACCATTTTTTCTCAAACAATCATTACGTCTGCAAGAGGTCAACTGATACCTATTCCTGTATGGGTTAATCATTTACTGCAATACCTTAGAAATAATCAATATGAAGAGATCTATCAGGCTATAGTCGGAACAATGGTTAATAATATGCTTCATATTGAAACAGTTCGACAATTACGTTTATTAGATTTATCAATCGGAATATCGAACAACAAATAACAGATGGAAGAGAGGAAATCATATGTATAATATTTCCGAATTATCAAACGATGAAATCAAATATATCTGTGAACGTATGCATCTTCCGGCTGTAAGGTATTATTTCCAGAAGAATCCTAAAGAGTTTAACAAACTCAGGCCGGGATTTACTGTAAAAAAGATGACGGACGATGAAACGCTTTCATTTCTTATAAAATACGCTAATAAGCCCTTTATTCAATCTGTAATACAGGGGGCTGTTAAACAATGGTTATCGGAGATTAAAGAACATCGTGACTCACTTGAACATGAAGGCTTTACCGCCGGAGAAGCTTTGCTAAAAACTATTCCTGAATGCGTTTTCTGCGATAGGATAGAATTGTACTTTAAGCTGATAGAACAAGCATATACAGACGATTATCTGAGATTACTTAATGATGCATTATCTCTTGTAAAGAAAACATCTGATATTGCACATGAAGAACATAATATTGAACTTCAAAACACGGAAATCGAAAAGCTGAATTCTGAAATCACGACTATCAGACAACAGTTAGATAAAGAGAAAGAACATGGAGATGCATTACAACTTAAATTTGATGGTGTAAATGAGCAGTTACAGAAAAGTCAAGGCTTGTTAAATGATACCGCTAATAAGCTGCGTATAGCGGAATCAACTATATGTGAAATGAAACACGAACTTGAGCGTTATCAGGCGCTGGAAAGATATGCAGGGATTGAAGCATCTCCGTCATTTGTTTCTAATTATCAGTATGTTTCAATAGGTCAAATTCAATATGACTACAATGGTCAGCGATGGATATTTAGACTTGCCGATATTACAGAGAGCGGAGAAATTGTGCCATTTGTTGCTGATGAAACAATTCCGCATTATTTTTCTAATAGAGACCGCTTATATTGGCGAAACGGACCTGACACTGATCAAGCTATAGGCGTTTGGAATTGGAATGTAACTCCCAGAGACACCGATCCTAACAAAGATTATGTAGAAACCGACTTCAGTAATAATATTCAACTTACTCAGATAGTTCAGCTATCAAACTGCGAAGCACTTGATGATGTAGTTTCCATGTTAAAAAACGGAATATCGTTTCAATTTTCTTTTAATAAGCTGCTGTTTGTTTATGAAGAAAACACTATCTTAACCGGCTTACTATGCTCATCTTCTGATTTTGACCGTGCTAATGATAAAATCGCCCTTAAATCCGATGTTTATACGCTTCCACAGTATAGCATTAAGCTATCTGATACCATCGACCTTGCTGGTATCAGAATCTATAAGTTTTTATCACTCGGGATACCACAGTCTATTTATCAGGTTCGGGATCCTTATGAAGCAGTTAAATCTCTTATCATTTCTCGGTTCACTAATGCTAATCTTCGTGAATATGGGCTATCAAAAAAAGAAGTTCAGCATTGCAGGAACT
>SFMO01000028.1 GCA_004554385.1 Ruminococcus flavefaciens | reverse complement strand
TACGGTCACAAAGACAGCACCGAGCTTGCCTTGAATTACACCCGTGACGGTATGCGTGAGGAGCTTGACAAGGCTCTCTCCGAGGTCAGTCCCGATGAACTTACCGCAGACGAGCAGGAGTATCTTGACGGCAGAGGTCAATGCCGAAATCATACGCTGAATATCCGTTTCAACGATACGGAGTGGGACCATATATGCCGACAAGCAGAATTGCTCCATGTGAAGAAGTCAAGCTATGTCAGGGAGTGTGCAAAGGCGCACTATGTTCTGATGATGGATCAGGGCGATATGAATGGCATAATCGGTGCGGTCAGAGGCTTGTCGGCTAATGTGAATCAGATAGCCCGACGAGCCAATAAAACAGGCAGGATTTACGATGATGATATTACTACTACGAAAGAGAGTGTGAATGCGATTTGGCAGTTACTAAGCTACATTCGATCAGCGGCTCAGTGTGCGGAAGCCTTGAATACATCTTGGACAGGAATAAGACCAGAGGTCATTCGCTTGTCGAGTCTTTTATGTGCGAGACAGAACCCGTCAGAGCAGCAGAACAATTCAGCGCCGTCCGACAGCGTTTTGGAACAGGACGAAGCACCACCAAAGCCCAGCACATAATTCAGTCTTTCGCCCAAAATGAAGTTACTCCCGAAAAGGCTATGGAAATAGCGCAGGAATTATGTCACAGGCTATTGCAGGAGCAGTATCAATATGTCATTGCGATACATACCGACCACGACCATACCCACGCTCATATTATCGTAAATAATACGAATTTTATCACTGGCAGAACCTTTGAAACCGAGCATAATCAGGGCAAGAAAAAAGACCGTGCGTGGGCAGAGGTACGACGTATCTCGGACGAGCTTTGCAAGGAGAATAATCTATCTGTTATCGAACCCCCCGAAGAAGTCAAGGGTAAGTCGCACTGGGAGTGGGACATGAACAGGCAAGGTCTGTCATGGAAAGCCAAGCTGAAATATGCCATAGATCAGGTTGTTGAGGAGAGCGATGACTTTGCGGATTTCCTGCTGAAATGCGCTCAGAATGGCATACTTGTCTACTACAATCCGGAGCATACGATCGACCTGAAATTTATGCTTGCGGAGCAGAAAGAACGCAATCCGAGAGCGAAATTTACAAGAGCGAAAACTCTTGGGTGGTTTTACGAAACGGAGCAGATAAAGAGCCGTATCGTTCACTACAAGAAAGCTATGGAATACAAGCCGAGAGCGCTGATAAGGCGAGTACCTGTGCAAGTGGAGGAAAACAAGTTTATCCGTGACAGCATCGACCGCAATAACATGAAGCTGACAAGCAAGGCAATGAATACTCTCACCAAGTACGGTGTGACTGCCGAGGAAGCGAAAGCCGAGAGCATCGCAGCGTTCAGCGAGAGGGTGGCACTTGTGCAGGAGCTTAACGCTATTTCGGACGAGATCAAGGAGCTTGAAGAACGTCCCGAAACGCTGAGAAAATTCTGGGCTTTCAAGCCGTATTACGATGAATACAAGTCCCTCAGCGGACGGAAACAGGAGAAGTATAAAAAAGCTCACGGCGGTACTCTGGCTGATTATCATGAGCTGAAAAAGAAACTGCTGGAATGGTATCCAAGCGGTCATGTGCCGACTGCCGAAAAACTGAATAAGCGTATCGCAGATCTGAACCAGCAAAAGGGTCAGAAAAATGCTCGATATAAGGTTGTCAAGCTGAAAGCAGACGAACTGTCGCAGGCGGCGAATGAGATAGAACAGTATCTTCGTCAGGAGCAGAACAGGGATCGACAGAAAAAGAAAAATAGGAGTGTGCTGGAATAACAGGCTCTCCGGCGAACGGAGTGTCAACGCAGAAATGTTTCCATAAACAAGAAAACTCCCGTATTAACAAAAATACGGGAGTAAAACTTATTCTTCTTTTTTCCTTCTGTGAAGTTTCAAATAGCCAATGCCTATCATTGACATTAAACCCACGGCGGCTGTTGCTGTAGTACCCAGATCAACACCTGTTGGTAATATACCGGTTCGAGTGTTAGTGTAAATGATCTCATGATCGCCCGCAAGCTTACCTTTTATTGTTTTATCATTAACGGGTGCTTCTGACGTTTTTGTTTCTTGGTTATCCTCAAAGCTTACGACAGTTCTTGTGATCGTTGTTGCGTAATCATCTGCCTGTTTTTCGGTCAGGGTGTAGATTGTATCTTTAGGTAATCCCTCAAATACGATCTCTTCACCATGAGAGAGGGTAAAGTCGAACGTGCCGTCATTATTCAGCGTGATGGTTCGATTTCTCTCACCATTAAAGGTCACTCGCAGTCCTGTTCCTGTCATTGCTGTGCCGTCCGGATTAGTAAACTTGACAACAAAGCTGAAATCCTTTGCTTTATTACCAAAATTTCCTGCTACGGTCTTATCCACTTCAAGTGAGTACGTTGGCACTTTTTTGTTTTGCAGCGAATAAGTATATGCCGTTCCGCTTACAGTCTCCTCACGGCAGAACTTATATTCATCTGAATTGATCGTTTCCGTGACTGCATTTGAACCAGTAGTTAAAGGCGCATATGCAGTAGGGCAGTCCTCCCATAGGAAGTATACATACTCGTATGGTACAGTTTTGCCTCCGCCAACGCTGACCGCCTTGCTCTTTTCAAGATCGGCGATCTCCTGCTGCCATTTGTTGTCTTTGTTCAGCTTGACCGTCATAAATTTCGGTTCAACGCTCATGTAGTATGTTTTTCCGTCAGCCTCGTACCGCAATGCTCTGCCGAGATAGGTGTTCAGGAACGACGGTATCGTAGGTTCTGCTCCCGAATCGTCATACTTCATGATCGTACCGTCTCCGGCGGTCGGCATTACATTTCCGCTTTCGTCAAGCCATATCTTTTTGACTGTGATAACATACTTATCATGTATCAGCGTTTTAGTATTTGTAAAGGTCACCGATGTTTTATCCTTTACGGTTTGCTGACCTGTTGATTCACCGCCATTCGTGTTCGCAGTATTCGTCTGTGCATACTCTGCAAGACTTGTATTCGTCAGCGTTTCCTCGGTTATGGTATATTTTGCTGTTGCAGGGAGAGCGCTGAAAGTTATGTTTTGCGACTGTTTCAGCTTGGTCTCAAAGCTTACATTTCCGTTTTTATCAACGGCTTTACCCGAAGGCAGCCAGCTGTATGGAAATTCCGGAACAAGCCCCGAGAAGTTTACAGTAAAGGAAAATTCTGTATTTTTCCATTCTGTATCCTCATCAAGTTCAAGAGTTCTCAGTGTTCCCGAGCCGTCATTTTCATACAGCAGAGATGTCTTGCTCAGTGTAAGATCATTTTTTTTGATACGGTTCTCAATGGCTGCATCAGCCGTATTATCCTTAGCGATAGTTCCTGTCAGCGGTGCGGCAGTGACCGTCTCATACAGGTCGGTATCATCTATCGTTTCGCCGACCGAGTATTTGGCTCCCACGGGCAGACCCGACAAAACTATCTCCTCATTGGCTTTCAGCTCAAAATCTGCCTTGCCGTTTTCATCGAACGGAGCTTTTGTGTAAGCTGTATCATCTGACTTTTTCATAACGACATTGAAAGTGAATGTCTTGTCAGGGTCAAGGATAATGTCATTCTCCATGGTCTTTTTCAGCTTTAAAGAGCCTGTATCCTGATTTGTCGCAGTGTTCACAAGCAGAGCCTTGCCGTCATCACCCTTAGTTATCTTCGGGTCATTTTCGGAGGTGTCCGCTTTGTATGTGCCGAATTTTTCTTCCCAGAGGTAGAATTCTTCATCTGCATTGTTGACATTCATTACAAGCTGCCAGTCGGGTGAATCGCCGCTATTGACATTCTTCCATGTAGCCGTTGCTTCCTTTGTGTAGTAGTATTCCGTCACATGGGTTTCGTCCAGCGGCACACGAATGGTAAGGTTTATCGTCTGTGGTACAGTGTATTCAACTGTGCTGACGAATGTTCCCGCCTCACCTGTGATGTACTCATAGACAAACTCGGTCTTACGCTCCGGGTCGGAATCTACCTCCTTTTCCTCGCTTGCAGGCGACATTGCTGTAAAGCCGTTGGGTGCTGTCGCATAGTTCGGTGAAGCGGAAACCCTTAGTGGGGCTTTTGTGGTCAGGCGGCGTGGCGCAGAATGCAGTGCATTGGTATTAGCTGTGCCATAATAGGTTTGGCAATACTGACGATACCAGTCGGAATCAGTGCTGTTGAAGTAGCCTGCATCAGCTCTTTTGCCGGAATCTGAAGTATATAACGGAGGTTCGGCGCTCACGTCAAAGTGTCTTCTGTCAGCTTTTTGATATCCGTTTGCAGCATTAGTGTTCCAGTATCCGTGTCCGTAGAGATTGATCTTAAACCATGAGCATTCATTGATCGTTACTGTCGGAGACATCTCCCATTGACCGTTTGCAAATACAGAACAGCCATTCGTGCCGTAATCGCCGGCCTTTTCGTTTT